>JAQVTR010000027.1 GCA_028699915.1 Fidelibacterota bacterium | reverse complement strand
ATGGGCTCTCTTGCAATACGGTTACGGGTATCTTCCATATAATCGATACCTGCCGTATAGGGATCTGTCTGTCCGCCAAGCAGTACATCCACCATTGTGAAGGGATGCCCGCTGGAGAAGCTGACCAGCAGGTTCGCGCCCATGTTTTCAAGAATGGGCCCGCCGTCATTGTCGCCAAAGCGGTAGTCCAGGTTAATGGCGCCGGTATGCATCTGTGAAAAATCCAGAGGATTGATCGTGGAGGGCATGATGGTGTTCATGTACAGGGCGCCGTGGGCAGCGGTACTGTTGGATGCGGTGCCTTCCGCAAGGGTCAGCGTGTAGTTCACGCTTCCGGCAAGACGGTAGGTGCGGCGCATGTTCATCCGCAGTTCAAAACCTTTCTGGGTGGCAAAGTCGCCGTTTTCATACTTGTCATAATAACCCGGGATTGTGGATCCCGACGATGGAAGTTGTTTAATAACTTCGATCAAACCTTTCACGTTTTTGTAGAATGCCGTTGCGTCAAACGCGGCAAAATCACTGATCTCGCGCCGGAAACCGACTTCGTAGGAAGTGGTATACAGGGGATCAAGTCCGAAACCGACCGGGTTCAGGAAGTAATATCCCTGACGTACGATCTGGCGGGCATAAGTGTAAGAACTAAAATACGCCTCGCTCAACTGCGGCATCTGAACGAACTGGCCGTAGTTCAGGTAGAAGACGGTCTTGTCGTCAACCGGGAAGGAGAATCCAAGGCGCGGGCTTAGGTGCATGGTGGGTTTTTTCTTTGCCCATGCGGAGTCGGCCAGCATACTGGTGTTGGGATCCACCGCCGGGTTTGCCGGATCGACCAGCTCGCGGTCGTCGGTGTCAAAATAATCGAAACGCAGGCCGGCATTGATGATCAGGTCGTTGTATTCGATCTTGTCCATCAGATAGGCTGAGAATTCCACCGGGTGCTTGGGAGCGTCAATATAGGTGCCGTCCGCATAAACGGTCCGGATGTTGGTCTTGTTACCGTAGGCATCAAAACCGTAAGCATCAATACCGCCGTTGAAGACCCAGGTCTGGATCGGAACCGCTTCCAGAGATCCGTAACCGGTGTAACCGGCGCGGGCCGCACTTGCGGAATCCGCAGCGTAAACATAGGCAGACGGGTTTACGGAATACTGACGAACGGTGTAATTCTTATAGTCCAATCCAAACTTCAGTTCGTTGTGTTTATTGAACTGATTGACATAATCCAGATTGACTCCCCAATAAGACTGTTCCTGGTCTACGTAAACCGCCAGCGGCGTACCGTCACGGGTAATGGGAAAACCGTTGATCACGTAGTTATACTGAGGCCGCCAGGAATTCCGGTAGACCACCTCTCCGTTCGTGGCTTCGTGAACGGCGGAACTGTCGTACCACTTGGTCCAGTCGTTTCCGAAATACGGATCGTTCAGTTCGCGGCCGTAACGGAAGTAGCTGCCCTTAAGATCAAGATACGATGTTGGTGTGAACAGTTTCGTGGCCTTTGCCGAGATCATCGTGGTCGGTGAAGTATAATAATAGGTCCTGTTGTTCAGCGTATTCAACATGGGAGGCGCATTGTAGGTGCGGTCGTATTTGGAATAATCGTGCATAAAGTCAAGGCGCAGACGGACCGGGAGGTCAAGGGTGATCGACCCGTTGATCGCATAGGTCATGTTGGATGCGTGCGGCGTAAAGCCGTCCGGATAGATCAGGTCAACGGTGTCCTTGTTGCTTTGATCATTGGGATTATTGTTCACTTTATCCGCGAACTCAAAGCCTTCGCTGAAGCGGACCTCGGAATCCTTCTGGTTGTCATACTGACCGGCAACAAAAAATTTGATCTTTTCTCCCAGCGGCCCGCCAATTGTGGCGATCACGGAATTGTGTCCGTAATTATAGGTTCCCAGGACCTTCTTTCCCAGGGCCGGATCGCGGAAACCGTCGGTCCGCAATTCAAGGGATCCTTTCATTTCGGTGCCGCCGCTTTTGATCTCCGTTTTCACGATACCGGCGTTCGCATTCCCCATATCTGCGGTATAACCGCCCGCAAACACCTGGATTTCTTCAATGGCATCATGAATAATGGTCATCACGTTGACGTTGGTTGTCGGCAGGGACGTTGAAACGCCGCCGACAAAGTACTTGACTTCGTGAGGACGGCCGCCGCGAATGTGGATCGATCCGTCCTGGGTGACCACACCCGCCATGTTGGAAATGATATTCCCCACTCCGCGGACCGGTATGTTCTCCAGTTCGTCGGATGTCGTCATGGACACACTGGATGTAACGCTTTTCTCAAAAAGCTTGCGTTCCGCAACCACGGTCACTTCCTGGCCGCGGATCACGGATTCTTCAAGCTCAAAATTGAGTTCGGTCGTTACGCTCGAAAGCACACGGACCTCCTGGATCGTGAGCTTTTTGTGTGAGATGATCGATGCGGAGACATCGTATGTTCCAACCGGGACGTTCAAGATGATGAATGAACCGTCAGCATCGGCTGCCGCACCCAGAACCGTGCCCTCGATGAGGACGTTGGCTCCGGCCAGAGGTGCATTCGTCTTGGCGTCCGTTACTACTCCCACGACCTTACCGGTAGCTTGCGCAAATATGCAAATCGGTAAAATCATGAGAATAGCTAATACGGTCACAACAAGCTTCTTCATAAATAACCTCCTTAAGTTATTACCCTTAGCTACTATTAAATAAATAACTCGACTTCCTGTTTTTATTGCATCAGTGAAATTTTAACGATATAAAAAGATATGCACAAGTGATTTTTATCAAAAAACATAAAATTTTGCACCAATGTCTGTTTTTTAAGACGAAAAAACGCAATTTTACATTTTATGATTGATTTTATTAGAAAAAACGGATCCCGTTCTTTTTATTGGGACGGCCTCCGGAATTGCCCGGCCAGGGCATTAAAAAGACCCGAAAGCGCTTTGGCATTGCTGTCCGTAGCGTATTTTTTCAGCCCCGTTTCATTTCCGCTGAGCAGGACTCCGTCCTTGTCCCGGCGCAAATAAACATCCCGGATGTATCCGGCCGCTTCCCGGACCTGCGCCGTTCCGAATGCCTTTCCGCTTTCAGTTTCCGCCAGAATCTGCGAAATATCGCTCTGTTCCGGGGAAAAAGCGATGACCGGACGGCGTAAGGCCAGATAATCAAAGATCTTTGCGCTGATCAGGCCACCGGCATAACTGCTGTCCAGCGGCGGCAGAAAGAGCATGGCCGCCCGACGGGCATGGTTTATCATTGTTTCATACGGCATCTGATCGTAATAGCTCACCTTTAACTCCCTGCGGGCATCGATCGCCCGGCGCTGGTCCGGATCCACCGTTCCGATAAAAACCAGGCGGATATGCGTACGAATCTCTGTTTCCAGCATGGCCAGGGCATCCAGAAGACCGTCGCAGGACTGCAGCTTGCTGAGGTTCCCCAAATGCAGGATCTCGAAATCTTCCGTGTCCATCGGAGAAGAATTTGCTATGCGCCAGCCGCTGTAGATCACGCTGACCGGCTTGTCCGTTTTGCCGCCGATCAGATCGGCGATCCCGCGGCCCACCGTGCTAATGTGCGTTGCGGCATTCAGTACCCGGCGTTCCAGCGCCCGGTTCCTTTTCCGGCTGCGACGGGTTTTCGGCAGCTGCTGTTCCCAATACGCCTCGGTCCAGGGATCCCGCAGATCCGCCACCCAGGGCAGTCCGCTGCGTTTTGCCAGGACCGCAGCACCCAGCTGCAGGGAATGCGGCGGGGAAGTGCTGAATATCAGCTGCGGCTTTTCTTCTGCGATGATGCGCATCCCGCTGCGGACCATGTAGGGTTTCCAGCCTCTGCGCGCGTCCGGAATGAATGCGTTCGCCCGTATCCACTGCGAGCATTTTTCCCGGAAAGAAGGCGCCTTACCGCCGAGGGCGATGTTCTTGGGAAGTACTTCGCCGCGTTTTTTTCCGGTCAGTATTTTATAAAAGGAAAAGGGTTCGCGGGTTTTTGTCCGGAATACCCGGCAGTCTTTGGGTATACGGGCAAAGAGGCTTTCATCACGGGCCGGCGCACTGGGATTCTCTACCGTCAGCACCAGGGGCTCCCAGCCGAATTCCGGCAGCTGCCGCACAAAGTTCAGCACCCGCTGTACGCCCGGACCGCCGGCAGGGGGCCAGTAATAGGTAATGATCAGGACGCGTTTCATGGCGCTTCACTTTCAATTTCAGCATACAGTTCAATCAGCGGCCTGACCGTTATTTTCCAGTTGTATTTCCGGCTGACGGCATTAAAGGCGTTCAGTGCATATGTTTCACGAAGCGCTTTGTTAGCGTATAATGATAGAATTTTTTCACTCATATCGGCGGCATTGCCGCTTTCAAAAATAAGACCGCAATTGTTTTCCCGGATAATTCTGGCGATCGAATTGCAATTTGAGGCGACAACGGCTTTCCGGAAAGCCATGTACAAAAACAGCTTGTTGGGGCTCGAATTGTCGGTTTGTATGGATTTCTTGTGGGGCAAAACACACAGATCGACCTTTTCCATGTAATTCTTCAAGACCTGTTCCGGCTTCCATTCTTCGAAACTGATATTTTGTTCGAGCTCCAGTGTTTTTGCCATGGTTTTATAATTATCCAGATAAATTCCCGTGCCGACAATGATCGCGTGAATACCCGGTATTTTTTCTCTTAAAAGCGTTAAAGCCCCGATCAGAGTATCAAGTCCTCGCGCATTATCCGTTTTGCCGAAATAGAACAGATTGAAGGTGCCAAACTTTTTTTTAAGGATGGACGCGTCGGGTTCCTGGAGCTGCAGCAGATCTTCAATATCCGGGGTATTGGGAACAATATAAAAATGGCTATTGGGAGAAATTGCCCGCATCCGTTCCTGCATTTCCTTTTCTACGCACACAACATGCCGGATCTGCCTTAACCACGCTTTTTCTTTTTTATCCCATTTTTTTCTGCTGATAAACAATTTTCCGGCAAGTGTATTGCTGAAGCGCTGCACCCGGATGAGTTCCGGATAGTTTTCGTGCATATCTCCAACAATGGGGATTTTTTCCGCTTTTGCGATCCGGATACCTTCACCGCAAAGCGGCAGGTCGTGAACGTGTAAAACCTTGATCTGCTTTTCACAAAGAAAACGGCGTATCCTTTTTCTCCAGAACCAACGGTAAAACGGAACCGTCAGGATAAGTGCAAAGAGTTTTTTATGTACCTTAAGTGAAAGATATTCGCGAACGACTTCAATGCCTCTGTAATTTTCGCAGGCCGGTTCTGTTCTTGAAAATCGCAGACACAGTATATATACTTCATGACCCGCGGAGATCAGGGAAAGGGCTTCTTTTTCAACTCGGATATCCGGTGGAAAGTCGCCTGTCAGAACCATTCCAATACGCATTTTACTCTCCAAGACCTTTACTGTTCATGTTTTTAAGATTGTTCTTCCATCTTGCGGGATTCCGCCACTTTTTCCAGCTCTGGCGGATGCGCAGCAGTTCGATATCCTCGTAAAATCCAAGCAGCTTCAGGCAGAAGGGAAAGACCAGCAGCAGAACGGCCTTTGCCGGAACACGCAGCCATAAGACCAGATCCCCCATCTGCAAACCGATAAACGCAATAAAAGCACCAAGGGCAAACAACAGGAATATCTTGGTAACTTCAAAGTCGAAATCAACAATTTGCTTGTTTAAAATAAAATAGGTGACCACCATGAGAAATTGCGTTATGGCCGTTGCTACCGCGGCTCCCGCCCCGCCCCAGGCGGGGATCAGTAACAAGTTCAAGCCAATATTCAGCAAGCCGGCAAGAATGGCGATCAGCGATATCAGTTTGGTTTTTTTATATTTATTGAAGGGCAATACGAGAACCTGCAGAAGGCCCGAAAAGGTTACCGCAAGCATCAGATACGGTAAAATATCCAAAGAAGCATAATAATCCGCGTTTCTCGCCAGAAAATGAATGATCTCTTTTGAGAATAAAATGATCGTCATTCCCGTCACAACCATAAGCAAAGAAAAATAGGTCGCGGCTTTGGAGAAAAAACGATAATCCTTTTTGCTTTCCATTTTTTTAAAGTAGATGGGAATAAAAGCCTGTGCAAAGGAATGAACAATGATCACTCTGATAATATTGGAAATGCGATATGCCAGCGAATAATTGCCGACATCGTCAAGGTTCCGCATTCCCTGGAGCATCCAGCGGTCACTGAAAGTAAAGATCAGGCCAAGCGATGCCGATAATGCCAGCGGCCAGGAATATAAAAGCATGTCCTTTAGGATCGTGATATTGACCTTGAATTCGCAGTTTTGCAGGATCTTCGGAACAAGAATAAGCAGCGTGATCACCTGACCTATCAGCCTGGAGGCAAATACGCTGTCAACCCCCCATTGCAAGCCGATGATAAAATAAACGGTCAATCCCAGGACCAGCAACATGCGCAATATATTGAAAACCATATTTTCAATCGCTTTTTGCTGAATACGGAATAAGACCAGGATCCGCTGTAACAGTATATTGCTGAATACGCTTCCCAGAAAAAACATGAGTGTCCGCCCGGAAACGGGCAGTCCGAATATCTGCTGATTGAAATGCCGGAACAGGAACCCGGTCAATGCAATGAACAGCATGCTGGAAACAAGGGTGAAGATCATCACCGAAAAAAACATTTCCCGCTGTTTGCCCTCCATTTTCTTGTCCCAGTACCAGCGGTTCAGGGCCTCCATAATGCCGAAGGAAGAAAAGGTCAGCAGAAAATCGGCAACCGTGTCGAAAAGAGCGATCAGTCCGTAGATTGCAACCGAAAAGGAAGATGTATAAAGCGGAATTAAAACAAAGCCGACAAGCTTATTCGTCGCATTTCCAATGCTGTAGATGAATGAATGTTTAACGGTTTTCTTTAAATTGGCAAGCATATTTCAGGTTTTCCCGTAATTTCTATCCGGGACGGACTGTTTATAAATCGTTTAATAAATTGTTTTTCCTTAACAAATCCCTTAATCCGCTTTCCAGAGTGTATTGGGGTATCCAGCCCAGTCGGTTCTTAATTTTACTTATATCCGCTACCGTATCAAGAACCTCATTCCGGCGCGATTCACCGGAGTATTCAATATTAAGTTTATAACCGGAAAGATCGACCATATATTCCGCAACTTCCCTGGCGGAATAACTTGTCCCCGACCCGATGTTCAATACTGCATAGCCGCACTTTTCTCCATATTCAATCGCTTTTAAGTATGCCCGCAGAAGATCGTCGATGTACACATAATCTCTTTTCGGACGGGGATTTTGCAGCGTGATCGTCTGCCTGTTGCGGATTTGCTCCAGAATTCCGGGAATAAGGAAGCTCGGGGTTTGTTTGTCCCCGAAAATATTAAAGGGCCGGAAGACAATGACCGGCAGGGCAAAATCCCGATGATAAGCCCCGCATAATTTTTCTCCGATGATCTTCGATTGGCTGTAGGGATTGAATGCCGCAAGAGGATGCGCTTCATCAATGGGAAAATATTGCGGCTGCCCGTAAACGTACGAGCTGTTAAAAATCATGCCTGCCCCGTGTATCCGGCAATATTCCAGCATGTTCAATGTGCCGTTGATGTTCACCTCGTACATTTCCCTGGGCGTTTGGTAAGACCGGACCACGTGCGTGATCGCCGCTAAATGGATCACGCGATCAGCCGGCGGCAATTTGCGGACATTTTCCCATTTTGTGACATCACATCCGTTTGCGATATCCGCTTCGATAAGGTCATGTCCGGCCTTTTGCAAAAAGGAGCATAAGTGGCTTCCGATGAAACCCCGGCTCCCGGTAATGACAATTTTCATATCAGCTTCTTTATAATGGTATCCGCTTCTTTGGAGGCCCTTTCGTAATCATCCGGCCGGCCGATATCCAGCCAGTATCCTGCATGATGGATCACTTTGGGATAGTTTTTTTCCCGGATCATCGCCAGCATCAGATCATCGAAACCGTAGCGCGTGTTATACGGTATGAATTGAAGTATTTTTTGGTTTACGGCATAAACACCCATGCTTACGTCGTAATGCATGCTGGGCTTTTCCTGAAATCCGACCAGATCGTCTTTTTCCGAAATCTTTAAAATCCCGTAATCGACTTTCTCTGCCCTTTTATAGGAACTGATCGTAAAAAGGCTGCCGCTGCCGATGTGTTTTTCCAGAAAAGCAGAATAGTTCAGATCGCTGAGGATATCCCCGTTCATGACCAGAAAATCCCGGGGCAGATCAGGAATGAGGCTCAGGGGACCCATGGTGGACAAGGGGGAGTCTTCCAGTGAATAGTCGATCTTCACCCCCCATTTTCTGCCGTCGCCAAAAAAGGCCTTGATAACCTCGGCAAGATGATTGACGGTAATCGTGATGTGGTCAAATTCATCCCGCACCAGCTGTTTGACAATAATTTCAAGAATGGGTGTCTCGCCGATCGGGACTAAGGGTTTTGGCAGAGCAACGGTGTACGGCCGTAAACGCATGCCTTTGCCCCCCGCCAATATGACAGCACGTTTAGACATTGTAAATCCCCGCTTTATACATTTTAATATTATTGGGATCGCGGAACCATTCCAGCGTTTTTCGTATTCCTTCCTCAAAGCTGAATTCCGGCTCCCAGCCGGTGAGCCGCCGGATCTTTTTACCGGAACCGCAAAGCCTGTTCACCTCGCTTTTTTCCGGACGGATGCGTTCGTCCTCCGATATGATCTTTGCCGCGGGGTTGATGCTGTCGATCAATATTGATGCGATGCTGCCGATGGAAATTTCTTTTTCCGTCGCAATATTGATCTCTTCTCCGATCGTCTTCGGGGATTCGGCGATCCGGATAAAGCCCTTGACCGTATCCCTGACATACACAAAATCCCGGGTCGGCGTCACGTTTCCCAGCTTGATCTCCGTAAAACCGTTCAGGAGCTGCGTAATGATCGTGGGAATGATCGCACGGGCGGACTGCCGCGGACCATAAGTGTTAAATGGCCGGACGATCGTAACGGGGAGATTAAATGAACGGTAGAAAGATTCCGCCAGGCGGTCCGCGCCGATCTTGGTCGCCGAATACGGCGATTGCCCCTGAAACGGATGCTTTTCGTCAATGGGAATATATTGCGCCGTTCCGTAAACCTCCGAGGTTGAGGTTACCAGAACCCGCTTGACGTTTCGTCTCTTTGCCGACTGGAGAACATTCAAGGTTCCTTTGATGTTCGTTTCCACGTAGGAATCCGGGGAATGGTAACTGAAGGGAATGGCGATCAGGGCCGCAAGATGGTATACCGTCGAAATGCCTTCCATCGCTTCATAAACTCCGTTCGGATCGCGGATATCTCCCGTGAAGATCTCAATCTCCCTTAAAAGCGCCGCAGGCAGGGCTTCCAGCCAGCCCCAGTTGTTGAACGAATTATAATGAACAAAGGCACGCACCCGCTCTCCGCGATGCAGCAGCGCTTCCACAAGATGACTTCCGATGAACCCCCCCGCACCGGTAACCAATATTTTATTCATACATCTTTCCTCTTTAAAGGTTTCAATTGATCGCCGGCCGGCAATTATACAGTTCCATCCAGCGCTGCGATACGATCTCCCAGGATGACAGCCGGTGAATTTTTTCCCTGTTCGGTTTCATGGTATTTTTTATTGTGTCCAAATCACTTAAAATCATCTCCAGCTTTTCCGGGATATCATCGATATCATCAAATTCAACGTACTTCACTCCGCCTGCAAGGAGATCCGGATATTTCAGCCACTTGCCGTTCAAAACAACCGCCCCGGCATACAGGAATTCCTGCAATGTCGCTGAAAATGCATCGGATTTTTGGGCGTGGATAAAAATATCGCTTACCCTTCTTAATCGCGCAACATCTTCTTCTTCCATATAGTCCCGGTAAAAGTGTAGCGCCGCCGGCATTTCCCCGCTTAATGCCGCCAGTTCCCTTTCATATTCTTCGTCCGCTTTCCCGTAGGTCATTGGAAAAACAATGCACATTCTTTGCTGCAGCTTTTTATCCATACCGGCAATTTTCCTCAGGACTTCAAGCTGCTGATGTTCTTTTGCACGCGTATGACCGCAAACAATGATCGTTTTATCCTGCGGCAGGCCGATCTTGCGCTTTGCTTCCTGCACGCTTTCGTTTTTTTGATTCTCATCGATCAAATGGAACAGCGTCGTTCCGAACTTAGCATTATAAATCTTCCCCGCAAATACATTCCGAAAAGTGCGGTTGAATTTTTCAATTAATGCTTCGGAGTTAAAAGTAATGATGTCAGCATAAAACAGAAAACCTTTAAGGGAGCGGACATAGCGCTTTTTGCGCCGAAGCAGATCGCTGCCCCAGTAGGTCACTATTGTTTTATCGCAGCTCTTTTTTAAAAATGGCAGCAAGGCGGTATTCATTCTGCTTGCAGCGTGAACATGCACGACCCCGATCCGTCCCCGGCGCTTAAGATAATCCTTTATCTGCAGCAGGTCTTCAATGATGCGGATCACCGGTATATGGCGTATGAGGGGAATTGTCCTTTTCCTTTCAATGATCTCAACCCGGTTTTGGGAGTAAAATGCTTTTCGCTGCAAATTGTTCAGTTTATCGGTAAAAAGAGCAATGTGAAAGTTCCGGGGAAGAAGCACATAGTGAATATAGTTTTTAAGATATATCGAATTCCCGTTTCCGATAAGGAGAATTTCCGGCGCTTTCATTTTTATTGTCGCGTTTGTCATGTTTTTCCGCTATTGCGTCACTTTTTTCCTGAATAATAATTTTTTATTCTGCCACAGAAGCGGGGCCGCTATCAGCAGGAGCATGATCACATCCCCGATCCAGACCACTTTCATGCCGGCAAAATAGGAGCGCGGATGAAAGCGCATTTCCAGCGTGTACTCGCCGGCCGGAAGTTCCGCACCGCGCAGGGCGTAATTGGTCTGCAGAATGGCAATGTCCTCGCTGTCTTTCTTCAGTTCCCAGCCTTCGGGGTAGTACATTTCCGAAAATACGGCAAACTGCGGGGTTTCGGCGCTGACCGAAAAACGGATGCGGTCGGGCGTATATTCCAGGACCTCAATACGGCCGGCGGCATCATATTGCCGTTTGGCAACGGCATGCTGTTCCGGAAGCAGGGCTTCGTCCCCGGGAGCAAAGTCGCTGCCGTTCATGTAACGCAGCATGTCGCCGTAGCCGGGAAAAGTTTTGATCTCTTTGACAAACCAGGCTTTGGGAAGTGCGTTCCGGTTGACATAAAGGACCTCTCCACGGATCTCGTCCAGAGCCGCGGGCGTCAGAAAGCTCTCTTCAAGCCTGCCGGGCGCGATAATATAGCGTCCGCCCAGCATATTGATCAGCTTCCAGTTCAACCGGTTCTCGTAAAACAGGCAGTGGTCGCGCAGGTCCTGGATAGTCTGAAGTTTGATGGCGCTGTAACCGCTGATGGTCGGATAAAAATAGCTGTAGTGATTGCTGTCCTGTCCCAGGGCCATGGCGCGGTCCGTCTGCGGGCGGCTTTGCAGATATCGGGTGATATTGGTCTGCCGGAATTCCCGCCGTTCGGCCGTTGCGGGATTTTCCAGCGGCATTTGCTTGTAGGCGCGGTGGCTGACCGGGAATATCTCCACTGCGATCAGAAGTCCCAGCAGGATATAGGCCGGCACGGTCTTTAATTTTTGAAAACTCCGCGCCAGCATCAGTCCGCCGCCGGCAAGGACCAGCAACAGGGTCTTCAGGGTATCGGCCTGCAGGAAATCTTTGCGGATATTGCGGATAAGTTCCAGGGTCTGAGCGCCGTAGCGCGTGGCCTCGCCGGGAAGTTCGTAGGAAAATCCGCCGCTAAAAAGCAGGATCAGCAGCAAAGATCCCGCCGCGGCGCCGAAAACGCCGGCAAAGAGTTTCCATTCCTTGTTTTTAGCTGCCTCAAAGGCCGCCCTGATGCCGTAAGCTGCCAGAATGATCAGGACAATAAAAATCATGTTCACGATCATGGAGGGCACGCGGAATTTGGAAAAATAAGGAACGACCTGGTACAGCAGTTTATACAGAGGCAAAAAATGCCGGCCCAGCGCAAGCAAGAGCGCAAATCCCGAAAACACTGTCAAGCTGCGCACAAATCCGTCCTTTTTCCAGTACTTTATGATCCCGATCAGCGCGAAAAGAAAGACCAGCATCCCCACAAAATCATAACTTTGCGTAAAGGGCATTTCCCCCCAGTATCCGGGAATGGCCCTGCCGTTCAATTGCGGATAGCGGTTCCCGTTATAGATCTCCTGCGAAAGGCCCCCGGAAAAACGCGGAATAAAGAAAGCCAGGATCCCCTTGCCGTCCAGCGACCAGCGCGTCGCATAATCCAGTCCCACGCCCTTGTCCTGTGCCGTGCTTTCGGACCTCAGCTCCATTTGCACCGCATTTCCGCCGCGGGTGGAATGCGGCGTGTATTCCTGCAGACTCATAAAAGGCTGGCTGGCGACCACAACGGTCAGAACCGTTCCTGTCAGGATCTTGAGCGCCAGATCGCCGAAGCGCTTCCATTCCTTGCGGAACAGCGGCCGAAAGACCGGCACCAAAAAGAGGAAGATCAGGGCCAGAATACCGTAGAACACCACCTGCACGTGCTGCGTACGGGTAATCCAGGAAAAAGCCGCAGCAAAAAGCCCCACAGCAAGCCAGCTGCGCTTATCGATCAGATAATTGAAGCTCAGGATCAGCCAGGGAATGATCATGAAGGCGCGCAGTTTGGCAAAATGCCCCACATGCAGGAGTGCGATCCAGTGCGGGAGCAGAATCAGGGCCAGGGCGGCAATCAGGCTGACGTACCAGGGCAGTTTTTTATAGCGCAGTAAAAAGAACAGACCCAGCGCACCCGCCAGGTAATACCAGAAAAAGGAATAGGCGATCTTATCGAGTTTGTTAATGATGGTGTCGACATGCACTATAGACGGCGTGATCCGGGGATACAAGGGCATCCCGGCAAAAATATTGGGGTTCCAGAGTACGCGCCCGCCGCTTTCTTTCTGATACTGAAGATATAGATTGGTGCTTCCGCGGGAGGCGGAAATATCCACACCGGAGGGCCGCAAGCCCTTAAAGATCATGGGAGAGAAAAAATAGAGAAGAACGGCAAGCAATACAACCGCCACCACCGCTGTTGCGATCTTGCGTTCTTTGTTCATCTGCGGTATCATAATGACTCCTGGCTATTGATAGTAATGTTTCACAAATCCCGTCGTTTCTTTTCCGCCAAAGATCACACGCCGGATCAGGGCTCCGCCAAAACCCAGTCCGTAACCCAGGATCTGTATGGGCACCACGAGGGGAATATAGGGTAAAACGCGAATGTCTTTATATTTTACAACTCCGTGCAGCGCCATCAGGATCAGCAGGGCAAGTGCCGCAAACGCAAATGGCCAAAGGTATGCCGGCCACAGACACAGCGCGATCAAAAAGGCAAAAACGAATACCGTTGCGACAAACGGGAAAAAGTGAATAAACTCCAGCATGCCTTTGTCGATCTTATACAAATTGATGCGGGCAACGCCCCAGTTGTACACCTGTTTGAAAAAACGTTTCAGCGAGGTTCTGCGCTTGTGGTAAACCACGGCATCCATCACTTTGATAACTTTGCCTTCTTTGCGGACGCGGTGCGTGAATTCAATATCTTGTCCGTGCCGCAGCGAACCGAATCCGCCGATCTTTTTTACGACATCGGCATGCACGCCCATATTGAAACTGCGCGGATAGTATTTGGATATTTTCTTTTTAGACGAGCCGCGGATCCCGCCGGTGGTCAGAAAGGAGGTCATGGAATAGTCAATTGCCTTTTGCAACGGCGAGAAATCCTCCCGGACGCGGTCGGGTCCGCCGAATCCGGCAACCTTTTCCGTCAGCGCCGCATGATAGGCTTTCAGCCAGCCTTCATGCGCAATACAATCGCTGTCGATAAAGAGATAATATTCTCCCTGCGCATTTTCCATGCCAAGATTCCTTGCCGGCCCGGGACCCTGATGGTCCTGGGAAAGAAAACGCAGGTTCAGTCTGCCCTGCTTCAGCTTTTCCGCCACATAAGCGGCAGTATCGTCCGTAGAACCGTCATCCACAACCAGGACCTCAAAGGCATCTTTCCCCAGCGTTTGTTTTTCCAGGGACTCCAGCAGTTCCCGGATCTCGTCCAGGCGATTGAATGTGGGTACGATGATTGAAAAGCGGTAAGGGTACATAGGCTTCAGGATTGTTTCTTTTTTGACTGGTAAACCATCATCTCGCCGATCAGGCCGATGGAGAAGAGCTGCACCCCCAGTACAATAAGCAGAACACCCAGGATCAACATTGCAAGGTGCGACTGGAAGGAATGGCCGTAGCCGTATTTATAGATCAATACGACGATCTCGACGATCGTTCCTGCACTGACGGACAACAGCCCCAGAAATCCAAAGAAGTGCATTGGTCTTAGGGTAAACCGGCTGAGGAAAAAGACAGTCATGAAGTCAAAAAAACCCTTGAAGGTGCGGCTGAAACCGTATTTGCTTTTACCGCTTTTCCGGGGATGGTGCGTTACAACGATCTCACCGGTCTTAAAACCTTCCACCTTTGCCAGGACCGGAATCCAGCGGTGCATTTCACCGTAAACACGGATCTGTTTTACCACCTCGCGGCGATAGGCTTTCAGCCCGCAGTTGAAGTCGTGGATCTTGATCCCCGACATGGCGCGGGCGACACTGTTGAATAATTTTGAGGGCCAGCGTTTGCTGATGGGGTCGTGACGTTTTTTCTTCCATCCCGATACGATATCAAAGCCTTCCTCCAGTTTTGCGATCAGGGCCGGTATCTCTCCGGGCTCGTCCTGCAGATCTCCGTCCATGGTAATCACATATTTGCCTTTGGCTTCCTCAAAACCCGCCTGCAGAGCGGCCGCCTTGCCCTTATTCCGGTGAAAATGGATAGAGCGGATCAACATCTGCTCATTATCAAGCGCGTTCAGGATCTCCGCCGTTTTATCGGTCGATCCGTCGTTGATAAAAATGATCTCTCCCTTATAGCCGCCTTTTTCAAAAACGCGCATAATGCGTTCGCTGAGTTCCCGCAAGCTTCCTTCTTCGTTGTATACGGGGATAATTACGGATAGGTCCATTTTCCCATTTCCTCCAATGCCGCTCGGGCTTCCCGGTTTTCGGGGTTTTGATTCAGGGCTTCTTGAAATGCCGCAACCGCGGCTTCCTCCCGGTCAAGTGCCTGGAGGATCCTGCCCTGATGGTAGTGCGGCTCATCACCGGCAGAACCGTATTGCAGGGCTTTATTTATCCAGCGCAGGGCTTTCCGGTACGCTTTCTGTTGATAAAGGATCCAGGCTTTGGTGTCCAGGTAAGCTGCATTCGTTGCCTGTTCCAGTGCCCGGTCCACCATGTTCATTGCCTCATCCAGACGCAGGTTCATTTGCGCCAGGGCATAGGCATAATTGTTCAGAACACCCGGATTGTCCGGAAATTCACGGAGCAGTCCGGCATAAACGGAGTCGGCTTCTGTAAAACGTCCGCTCTGTAAGTAGAGGTCCGCAAGATCTTCCCTCGCTCCGCGGTTATTCTTATCCGACCTCAGGATTTCCAGAAAATATTGTTCGGCGGCTTCGGGATCCCCGCGTTCCCGCTCCAGCAGCGCCAGCATATGCAACCAGCGCGCTTCCCTGCCAAAACGCAGGATCGCCGTTTCCGTGATCGCCCCGGCTTTTTCGATCTCTCCGCGCTCCCAGAACCAGATAGAGAAACGCAGAAAAATATCGGGCCCGGATTCTTTAAAGTCCGCGGCTTTCTGATAATGCGACCATCCCTCATCGGGGTCATCACGGAACATCGCACTTAGGCCTTCAAAAAGTGAAATGCGCGGATCTTCATCCCGCCGATTACGGATCAGGTCCAGAACGCTGTCGCCGGCGGCCGTTTCGCCTGCCCGGTAACGCTGATCAATATAAATGAAATACGGTGCCAGCGTAGCGGGTGTTCCGGCAATCCATTTTTCCAGAGCCTTCAGCATAGCCGGTATATCCTGTTTTTCAAAAAGTGCCCGGACCCAGAATTCATAAAGATCGTCGGATGGCGGCAGCAGGGGAATAACCCGTTCCAGATAGGGCGCGGCTTCCGCAAGCTTTTCGCTTTCCAACTGCAGCTCCGCGGCATAGAGATAAGGCCAGGGTAACTCCGGATCCAAGCGAATCATCGTGTTCAGGACCTCCAGTGCAGGGCTGTAGCGCCGGCTTTTTCGGTAAGCTTCGGCCAGCTTACGCAATAGTTCCATATCTTCCGCTGTGTTTTTCAATTCCTGCTGAAGCACCGGGATCGCCTTGTCATAGCGCTGTTCCTGCATATACAGGTTGATCAGATGCCTGCGGGCCGTGGGGTCCCGGGGGTCCATCTGCAAAGATTTTTCAAAATAATCCGTAGCAAGCTGCTGTTTTCCCAGCAGCATGTAGCTTTCGCCGATCGCATTCAAAATAGTAATGCTGGTATCATATTCCAGCGCCCGAAGATATTCCATGTTGGCGTAGGCGTAATTACCGCCGGAGCGGTAAATTTCTCCGTACATAAAATGCAAAATACCCGGGGTCGGATACCGTTCCGGCGCTTTTACCGGAAGCTCCGCTTGAGCCGTTTCCGTGCGGAGTTCGCGTGTTGCGCAGGAACCCAGCAGAAACAGAATGATAAGGCCGCCTGTTACGAATCTTAATTTCATCTTCCAATAATAAGGAAAAACCCCCAATAATAAAACAGCAAAAGCACTGTTAGAAAAAAAGCACCCCGGAATTCCGGGGTGCCGATTATGTTTTCTTAAGAATAATTTTTATTCAAAATATTCTTTCTTGTTGCAGCCGCAGACTCCGACGATCTTTTGCTTATATTTAACGCCGCCGGCGTTCTTAACGGTCTGGTAATGTTTGATATAGGAGACCGGTTGACCGCAAACGCTGCAACTCTTTCCGGTCTTCTCACGGTTCGCTGTTTTGGCCGCGAAGCCTGTTGGTTTTGCCATAGAATCAACCTCCGCTCAATGATTTGCGGGCAAATATAAGCATTAATTCCGCAAATCCAAATGTTTTATTCGTTCACGACCATGATGTGCCGCTGATAATTCAGGGGCAGTGTTTTGCTGGTGTCCTTGACCGTGTTTTCCTCTCGGCTTCCCGCAAGGATGCTTCCGGCCGCTGCCGGTATTTCGGGGGCGGCATTGGACATGCGGATCTCCGCGGCAGGCAGCTTTCCGGGGGCGGAAGGCAGTGCAAAAGCGGAGTAAACAAAGAGGGATGTCGCCAGCAGAAGAAATACCGCTGCGGCAACGGAAATGGCACGAGAATACTGATGCAGAACGTAAATAAAGGGACTTTCTTTCTTTGCTTTCTGCTGTTCAATGCAGGCCAGCAAGCGGGCTTCAAATCCGGGGTTCATGGAAGGCTGGGGAAGGGAATGAAGTGCGGAAAGGATATTATTCATATCCTGCAGACGCCCCTGACAGTCCGGGCATTCCGCCAGATGCGCATTCGCCGCCTGTTGTTCCTTTTCCGTTAGATTTGAGTCCAGATAATCCGAAATGATCTTCTCAAAGCTGTAACAATCCATCGATACGCAATTCCTCCGCTTTTGTTTTTATCAACAAGTGTGTAAAACCGCCAGACGGCAAAAAGTTCCATTCTTTTTTTAGTGTGTTTTTAATTCTTTTAAAAGTTTTTGCAGGCGCAAACGTCCCCGGTTGATCCGGCTTTTTACGGTACCGATGGAAATCCCCAGTATCTGGCTGATCTCCTCGTAAGAAAGCTGCTGGACTTCGCGGAGTATGATCACGGTCTTGAACTGATCCGGCAGTGTGTTGATGGCCTGCTGGATCTGCTTTTCCCCGTAAGAAGAGGTGGTCTCTTTTTCGGGACTGTAGGCTTCTGAGGGTATTTCATATTCCTTGTCATCAAAACCCATATCATGAATGGAGACCACACGCCGCCGCTTGATGCGCCGCAGTTCCGACTTGGCCAGGTTGGCGGCAATGGTAAAGATCCAGGTACTGAACCTGGCGATCTCGCGGTACATGTGGGCGCTGGTGTAAAGTTTCAGCAAGGTATCCTGCACCACATCTTCCGCTTGTTCGTAGGAATTTAAATAACGGTACACAAAATTCAGCAGCCGGTCCTTGTAACGCCGCACCAGTTCAATGTATGCCCGCTCGTCTCCTTTTTGAAAACGGGCGATCAGCTCTTCGTCACTGTAGATTTTTTTCTTTTCCGTCATGAACCCATTATCCCGTCAAGAGCGATCATAAAATTGGCAAGGTCGTCGCAGGAGGTAGTTTTCTGCCGGCGATCCGCATCAACCAGTGCGGTTACCGCCTGCCGCAGTTCCCGCATATTGTAGCGCAGAGAAAAGATCCTGAGTTCTTCAAGCTGTTTTGCGCGAAAAACGCGAATGCTTTTTGCAAGATCCTTGGTCTGGTTCAGCAAGCGGGCATCCTTCAGCATGATCAGTTTCCAGATGAATTGATAGAGCGCCACGACCAGATAAACGCCGCTTATGCCGTTCTCGATCAGGTTCCGGCATATGCCGACGGCTGCGGCTTTGTCTTTTTTCCCGATCGCAATCATCAGATCGTCAATACCGTAAACCATGGACTGCCCGCTGATCATGCGCACATCGGCTTCGTTTACTTCCCTGCCGTCCGGAAGATAGATATCCAGCTTGTCAAGTTCATTACTCAGCTTTCCAAGATCCGCCCCTACCAGCCGCAACAGTTCGCTGATGGCCGCGGCACTTATCTGCCGGTTGTAGCCGGCAAGATATTTGCGAACCCAAGCGGGTATTTCACTCTCAAAGGGCGTGGTGGTCATCAGCGTAACGGCATGTTCCTGAATACGTTTATACAGGGCGTTTTTATAGTCCAGCGCCTCGGCGGTCAGGATCAGCGTGTTCCCGGGCGTCGCTTGCTGCAGATATTGCAGCAGGATCTTGCGGGCGGATGGCAGCAGCCCCTTGACATCAAAGATCACGGTACAGCGGGCGGACTGGAACAGTGAGGTCCCGAAAAGCAGGTCACGGATCTCGCCGGCATCGCTGTCCGTTCCGCTGATAATCGTATAATCATAAGAAATACCGGCGGTCTTTAGAGCCTTTCGGATCTCGGAAATGGCATGGTCGCGCAAATAAGGATCTGCACCATAGCAAAAGTAGACCGGTTTAAGTTCTCCGTTCCGGACAGAATGGATCTCGTGTTCAAATTCACTGAGCCAACTCATATGTTTATCCCAATATCAGCGTAATGAAACCCAGCAACAAACAATAAAAGCCAAAAAAATGCAGTCGTCCCTTAACCGTTGCCGCCAGCAGCCATTTCACGGCAAAATAACCGAAAAGGAAGGCCGTCAGGGTCCCGATAATGATCCCGCTCCAGGCAAAGTCCATGTTGCTGAAAGCTTCTCTTGCCTCCAGCGCGGTAGCGCCAAAGATCAGCGGCAAAGCCATCAGAAAGGAAAATCGTGCGATTTTTTCTCGCGGCATACCCAGGAATAATCCGGTGGAAATGGTGCTGCCGGAACGGGATATGCCCGGAATGATGGCAATGGCCTGGGCAAGCCCTATCAGTAGCACGCGCCAGCCGTTCAGGGGGCGTTTCTGGTTCTGAGCCCATTGCGTCAGGAAAAGAACAAATCCGGTAACCAGCAGGGCGATACCTACAAGAATGATATTGTTGAAAAGGGCGTCGATCCTGTCTTTCAGCAGAATTCCCGCCAATCCCGCCGGGATCATGGAAATGATAATGTATATGCTGAGTGCGAAATGTTCGTTTTCCCGCATCAGCGCCGGATATTTCCAAAGTTTCCAGAAGTTCAGCACAAAAGCCACCAGAATGCGGATAATGTCTTTCCAGAAAATCACCAGAACACTGAGAAAGGTGCCGAAATGCAGAAAAACCTCCAAAGTCACGCCGGGAGATTCAATGCCCAGCAGATACTGTGCCAGCGCCAGATGCCCGGAACTGCTGACCGGCAGAAACTCCGTCAACCCCTGAATGATCGCGACAATAATGATCTTTAAATAATCCACAATCAATCCTTTAAAAAAAACCGAACGGGCTTTTTAACGTTCGGTCGGAATATACGTTAAAGGCCTTCACCAGTTTATCCGTTTTTTTCAACAGCCTTTAACAAATGATACGTCGCTGATACTTCCTCATGTTTATCCAAGCAAATTTAACGGCTGGTATTGCTAAATGCAATTGTTTTTTCGTTCATGTTCCCGAAGCGGAATCCCGCGCTTTCTTTCGGCGGATGCTTATTTTTCTCCCTGCCCCGGAATATTACCGGGAAAATATTGATATTTTATGTTGCAAAAGACATTTGTGGCTCTGTAAATTTTAAATAATTTAAATTCTTCATGTTTCAAATGTAAAATGCTTAAAGCGATAAATACAATGAAATATGTCCAAATCGGCACTCTTGATACATCTGCTGATTCGGGCAAAAATACTGCCTAATAAAGGAAAGAAAAATGAAAAAAGTCCTTATCTTTGCTGTTGCGGTTTTGTGCATGCTTACCCTGCACGGACAAACCGCGATTCCGCCTTCCGCCGGTGACGGTTCTGCGGAAAATCCCTTTCAGATCGCAAATCTTGGTAATCTCCGCTGGATCGCCGAGAACGGCGCTCGCTGGGACAAACATTACATTCAAACGGCGGATATCGATGCCGCAGACACTTATGACTGGCAGTATGGCTATGGCTGGGCGCCGATCGCTAACTCGACAAAACAGTTCTCGGGAATTTACGACGGGCGGAACTTTGTCATCGACAGCCTGTACATCAACCGCAGTCAGGATTATGTCGGACTCTTTGCCTTTACGAAGAACGCGGTCATAAAAAATGTTGTTCTGACAAATTTTCTGATCAAAGAAGCACGGACACATACCGGCGCTTTAGCCGGATACGGCTGGAATACGAGTTTCGACAATTGTCACAGCAGCGGACTGATCCAGAAAGCCCTCAGCAACTGCGGCGGACTGATCGGGGTCCTAAGCGCATCCACGCTGATCAATTCGCACAGCGACATCACGATCCTTTCCGCCGGAACGGAAGTCGGCGGTCTGGTGGGTTACAATTATAAACAATCGCTGATCGACCATTGTTACAGTACCGGGATCGTCAACGGCGTTGCCGGCGTCGGCGGTCTGGTCGGATATAACCATTACGCTTCTCTGGTACGGAATTCCTACAGCCGCGCTCAGGTTGACGGTCTAACCAGCGGCAATTATGATTCCAATTTCGGCGGCTTTGCCGGTATTTCAGCGCAGGAAAACTCAACGATCGAGAACTGTTACAGTACCGGAACGGTCAGCGGCGGAGATTTCCGCGTTCACGGTTTTGTCGGCACATGTTCGGCCAATCCCGTCATTGCCTGTTTTTGAGATACGGTATCTTCAAAAATTCAGATCTCCGACGGCGGCAGCGGCCTGCCGACTTCACTGATGAAAACCCAGACGACTTTTACGAGTGCCGGCTGGGATTTTGCGGACATCTGGGCGATCGATCCGGCAATTAACGACGGCTATCCTCATATCAGCGGAATTTTAAGCTTTACCTTGCCCGGGGTTGAAACCGGCGCAATCAGTAACGTCAGCTGCCGCAGCGCGCGTGTCAGCGGAAAAATTACCGCTACCGGAGACCCCCTTCCGACACAACACGGCGTTTGCTGGGCAATCAATACCCTTCCAACGACCGGTAATTACAAAACCGAGCTCGGTCCCGTTGCCGATACCCTGAGTTTCAACTGCGAACTGAGCGGGCTGTCGCCGTCCAGAACCTATATTGTCCGTGCTTATGCGCAAAATGCAGCCGGCACAGCCTACGGAGATCCGGATACGCTGACGACCCTGACGGAGGTATTTATCGAGAATCTTGCCTGTCTGTTCATTGATACGGATTCCGCCGCCTTCCGCGCAACGGTAACTTCCAGCGGAACGCCGGAGATCAGCCAATACGGCATATGCTGGAGCACGGACAGCAATCCCGATACGGCAGATCACAGAACAAATGCCGGTGTAGGGCAGACGGCGGGAGATGTCTATATGGGCGTTTCAGGGCTTTCGCCGAATCAATATTATTATTTCCGCGCCTACGCGGTCCATGCGAACGGTATTGCCTACAGCGGCGAAATTGCTTCGACCACCTGGCCCGTCCGGCCCGATGCGCCCATTGCCGGCGACGGCAGTTCCGGAGATCCCTATCACATTGCTTCGCTGGAGCAACTGTTCTGGATCGCAGCGGATGAAAGCCGCTGGGACAAGCATTACGTCCAGACGGCGGACATTAATGCCGCTCCGGTCCGCGGCTGGTTTCCCGGGGCGGACGGAAATTTCCGCGGCTGGATGCCGGTAGGCTATTACCGGCCATCAACTCAGGAAAACGCGCCGTTTACCGGTTCTTATGACGGCGGCAGCCATGCAATAGACAGTCTGTTCATTGCACGGCCGGGGGAATCCTATATCGGACTTTTCGGCAGGGCCAACAATGCCGCGTTTTCTTCGCTTAGAATAACGAACGCCGATATTAGCGGGAATTATAACTGCGGGGCCCTGGCGGGACAAGTCAGCAATTCGGACATCCTTTACTGCCATGTTGGGGGAAAGGTAAGCGGTATTTACAGCAGCAGTGCAAGTGCCACAGCTATCGGGGGTCTTGTCGGAGACCATATAAGCTCGCAGACCCAACACTGTTCCATGGAAGGTTCCGTGTCCGGCACAGCCGTTGTCGGCGGACTGATCGGTTATATTTCCTTCACTTCCGTCATTGAAGATTGTCAAAGTCAAACAAATATCAATGGTGTCGACAATTGCGGCGGACTGGTCGGACTGGCTTCTGTAGATTGCCGGATCCTGAACGCACACAGCAGCGGCAGCGTACATGCGACCGGTGCAAATATCGGGGGACTGGTCGGACAAAATCACACCCGCTGTCAGATCCTGGAATGCTCGTCAGACGGCGATGTCACGGCTTCTAATACCGCGGGCGGACTGGTCGGTCTTTCAGACGATAACAGTAAGATCCGGAATTCTCGCAGCAGCGGAACGATAACGGCAAGCGCATCGCTCAGCCGGGCGGGCGGACTGGTCGGTTATCTTTCACAATACGCACTAATCAGCGACTGCAGCAGTGATGCGGCCGTGAACGGATACCAGAACTGCGGAGGTTTGCTGGGAACGGCGTATCTCTATTCCCAGATCGTGCGCAACAGCAGTAGCGGCAGCGTGATGGGGCAATCCTATTGCGGCGGTCTGATCGGCGCACTGAGTTTCTCGACGGTCAGCAATTCCTGGAGCAGCGGCACAGTATGTACCAACGGAAATTATACCGGCGGTCTCTGCGGATATGCTTACGGGGCCGGAATTATTCATTCCTACAGCAGGGGAAAACTAGACTATGCTTCCGGAAGCTATGCCGGCGGCCTGCTGGGCTATGACAATTATAATTCTGAAACACCCGTGACCGCCTCATTCTGGGATATCGATTCTTCGGGAACGGAGCTCAGTGCCGGCGGGAGCGGACGTACTGCCGTACAAATGCGAATGCAAAGCACCTATACCGATTCCGGCTGGAATTTTACGGATGTCTGGGCGATCTCCGATACGGCCAACGAGGGTTACCCCTA
>JAQVTR010000076.1 GCA_028699915.1 Fidelibacterota bacterium | reverse complement strand
AAACTTGGGTTTTCGGCCGGTTTTGGGAATATTACCCTCAGAATCGATAAAATTTTGTAAAGAAGCTTTGACAATGGGAAATAATTTGTCGAAATTTGTTTTGAGGTCGTGCATGATTACTGCTCCTATTTAATTGTTATTGTTACACTTACAATTTAATAAAAAGCAAGAAAATGCACACCTCTTTTCTTATTTTATTTCACACAACGGGTTAATCCTATATTTTAAATTGAATACGGATCTTCAATGAAACACTATGCATTCATCTTTCCTTTACTGCTCGCTGCAGCCTTCCTTGCTGCTGAAGATGAACCGATGTGCCTGGAATTTAACGGGATCGATCAATATGTCCTGATTAACAACAGCAGCCTTAACCTGAACCGTTACATGACGCTGGAATGCTGGTTCCGTGTGGACGACTTTATTCCGGATGCGGCGCTGATCGACAACGGAAAAAGCGCGGAGAACGGCTCATACTGGGGATACGGGATATTTTGCGGTGATCCCGGAAGCATTTACGTGCGCATTGGCAACGGCCTGACGGACAGCGTCATCAGTATCGGCAATATCCCCTCCGCCCGTTGGCAGCATCTTGCGCTGACTTACGACCGGTTTAAAAAAAATGAGAATTTCGTTCTTTTGATCAACGGGAAGGTTTGTGCAAAGGGGAATTTTTCTACGGCGATCGCTTATCCGCCTTACATGAATAATTACGGACTCTTCCTTGGCAAATCGTATGACGGTTTCCGCAATGCCTTTTTCCGGGGCGCTTTGGACGAACTTCGTATCTGGTCCCGGGTTCTCAGCAATAAAGAGATCCTCCAAAATATGTGCTCAGCACCGGATTCGCTGGAGAATACGCTTCTTGCTTACTATGACTTCAATCAAGCCGACAGCAGTACCGTTTACGATCTCAGCGGGAAAGGCAATCATGGGACGCTGGTCAATTTTCCGGATTCTCTGCGACCCTTTTCCTATGCACAGTTAATGCCAATGCAACCCGACGATGTGGGATTTGATCGTATCGTTCTGCACTGGCAGGCATCCGGGGATTTTGATTCCTATACGGTCGACTTTTCATCGGACAGTACTTTTTCCTCTTCATTGCCCGGTTTCCCGGTCGAGGACATTTTGACAAATTATTACATAATGGATAATCTTGATCCCGGAGCTTACTATTTTCGTCTGAAAGGCCATTATGTCTCACAGGATCCCGAAACGGAACCCTGGAGTATGCCCATCCTGACCGCAACCGTCAGCGATGCGGCGACACCGGTCCGTTTATCCCGTTTTACTGCGGAAATGCGGAACAATACGGTTTTGATCAGCTGGATAACGGAAAGCCAGATTGAGCATGCTTGTTTCCGCTTACAGCGATGCAGTGAAGACGGCGGCTGGATCACGCTTTCGGACATTCCGGGAGCAGGCACAAGTTCGGAACCGGAAAACTATCACTACACGGACTGTGCGGTCGTACCGGGCGGGACCTACCGTTACCGGCTTTTGAATATCGCTTATTCCGGAGCCAGCGACAGCAGCGGGGTCTGCGGGGTTACTGTTCCGGAACTCCAAACAGCGTCTGCAGAAAATGTATTTTTACAATCGGTCTTTCCGAATCCCTTCAATCCACAGACAAGGATTCGCATCAATCTGATGCGGGAAGAACATGTCAGTATCCGCATATTCTCTGCGGACGGCAAATGCAAAGCGCGGCTCTGCGACCGCAGGCTGCAGCCCGGCGGCCACAGTTTTATCTGGGATCCGCAGGAATTGCCGGCCGGTATTTATATGCTGAATCTGCGTTCCGGCAGCTTTAGCGTATCTCGCAAAATACTGTATATTAAATAGTTGGAACAATAATAATTTCATTTTATACCGGATTCGGGATGCGAATACGTTAAATCGTATGTGAAATTATTGTATTGGATTTTCATCCAGAATTCTTAATTTTGTCAGGATTTATACACAGGAAGGTAGGCAAAATGATTATTCAGCTGATCTATAACCCTCATGCCGGCAGCGGACGCGGCGGCAAGCTCTCCCCCATTGTCATTGATGCTTTCCGCAAGCGCGGACATACGGTCATCGATTACCGCACCCTTTACCGCAATCACGCCACAGAGATATCCCGGCATTTTGATCTCAATCGCTGTGATGCCGTTGTTTCCGTCGGCGGGGACGGCACGGCCTATGAGATCCTGAACGGCATCATGCAGAACCCCTCTTCTCCCAAGCACCCGCCTTTCGGCATTGTTCCATTGGGAACCGGAAATTCCTTTGCGCAGGATCTGGGTATGCAGCAGTGGCAGGACGGCATCATTGCCGTACTGAAAGGCAAGACCCGGGCAGTGGACATCATGCGATTCGTCAGTGAAGGCGGTGTTTATTATTCCATGAATTCCATCGGTTTCGGACTCCCGGCGGATGTCAGCGCCACCGGCAATAAGTATAAAAAGATCCTCGGGAAATCCGTGTATACCGTCTGCGCCGTCGGCGAGATCATGCGCTATAAACCGCACTTTACCCGTCTGGAAGTGGACGGCAAGATCTACGAATACCAGGGCGCCTTTACGAATTTCTCCAATTCCTGCTACTTCGGCGGCAATATGAAGATCTCCCCGGATTCCGTGATCGACGACGGCCTGATCGAGGTTATTGTACTGGAAAACGCGCCGAAGAACGAGATCATCCGGGCCATGCCGACCGTCTATAAAGGGGAGCACCTCAGCAATCCCCACGTAAAAGTTTATCAGGGCAAGCATATCAAGGTCGAGACCGTACCGCCCAAGATCTGCAATCCCGAGGGCGAGATCTTCGGGGTCACGCCGCTGGAGATCGACGTGATGCCGAAGGAGATCGAGTTTTTTGTCAAAACGACTTGATAACATGTTCTCATAGACGGGATAACAGGATATTCAGGATTGTTTTTTTGACAGGATAACAGGATCAGCAGGATATTATTTTTACTCGACGACTAGACATCTCGACACCTCGACATTCTTTTTGACAGGATAACAGGATTTACAGGATTGCTTTTTGAGCTGGCTTTGCCCCTGTTTCAAAGACTGAAAAACGCCCCGTGTTCTAATCTTCGCCCTCCCGGGGGGAACTTCCAGTCTTCGTCCGTCGACTGGCGAACTACACATAACAAACTCCATAAAATTTCAGAAACACTAATCCTCCTTGTTCTACCGCTTACCCTTTGTATCTATGGTCAGGATTTCAGCGTATCTCCGATGATGGAAATAACCGGAAACAATGAAAATTTTGATATTTCATCTTCCAGGGATACCTGGCCGGATTCCTATTTATGCTGGATCAATGAACTCGACAGCATCTATACCGTTTATTTAAAACAAATACCACCCGTATCGGGTGATAATCTGATCGTTGCTTAGTGATTGGGCTTAAGAAAGGATGATATCACTATTCTGAAAAAATAGAGAAGTATTAAGATATTCTTTTTAAAAATAATCTCGAAACAATATCAACACGGCAGTCAGACCAGTCTGCCGTTTTTTATTACGGTATGTAATTTAAGATCCTCATCGATCAGCAGCAGGTCCGCGTCGCATCCGGGTTTGATGAAGCCTTTGCGGTCGTCAATGCCCATGCAACGGGCGGGATTCGTGCTTGCGGCAGCCACGGCGTCCTGCAGGCTGCAGCCGGTGAAGCGCTTGTAGCGCAGCATGATCTCGTAGAGACCCAGGGATGTGCCGATCAGTCCGCTGCCGTCCGAATAGAAGGCGGCACCATTCTCTGATTTGTAAGGCTTACCGCGGAAGCGGTATTCACCGTCCGGCAGTCCGGTACATTCGATGCCGTCGGTAATACAGATACAGCGATCCGCACCGAAGATATCGTAATAGAATTTGACCGCATCCGGATGCAGGTGCACGCCGTCGCTGATGATCTGCACAAAAGCAGCGGATCCCAGAATAGCCGGCAGGGGTCCGGGTTCGCGGTGATGAAAGGGCCGCATGGCGTTGCCCAGATGCGTCACCAGACCTATCCCCTGCTCAAATCCCTCGCGTGCTTCCTCCGTATCGGCGTCCGAATGGCCCAGGGAAGCCCGTACGGCGCTTTCTTTGCATTCTGCGAGTATTTCCTCCATTCCGGGCAGTTCGGGCGCACAGGTCAGGATCAACGGCTTTGCGCCGCATTTATTTTTGATATCCTGAAAAACGGCGGGATCCGGCCGTGCAATATATTCCGGCGGGATGCCGCCTTTTTTTACAGGATTGATAAACGGGCCTTCCAGATGGATGCCCCGGCAGTCGGCTTCGCGGGACCCGGTCTCCGTTTTTGCAAGGATCTGCAGATGCCGGTTCTCGCCGCCGGGCCGGTAAAAGGTGGTGGCGTAAAACGATGTGGTCCCCAGGCGGCACAGCGTTTCCGCAGCGGTATGAAAGCTCTGTTCGGTACCGTCTGACAGGTCTCCCCCGCCCGCTCCGTGTATGTGTGTGTCAATCAGTCCCGGTATCACGATGCGGCTTTTAGCATCCGCCAGGATTTCGGCATTATCCGGAATATTCCTGCAGACAGCGCGAATGTTTCCGTTTTCTATTGCAAGATGCACAAGCTGTTCGGATTCCGTATAGATGCGGCAATTAATCAGGTATTTTTCCATCGTCCGAATTTAGGTTACATTTCCCGGATATTCAATGATTAAAAGGCCGTTCCTATACTAACGGTGTTCACGCCTTTGAATACGCCATAGTTTTCGTAGGCGTAATCGATGCGCAGGCGTACGCCGCCGATCTTGCGATCCAGTCCCACTCCGAAGGTCAGTCCGCGCTGGTCGTAATTCAGCCGGTAGCCGGCCCGGACAAAGAAGCTTTTCAGGTAGGCATACTCTACTCCGAATTTGATCTTTTCCTTGTAATCTCGGGGATGCACAGACTCCACTCCGACAAAGAACCGGTGCAGATCCTGCTCCTTGCGGAACAATTTCAACACGTCAGCCTGCAGGCTAAAGCTGACCGCGAAAGGCAGCGGAAAGGCTTCACGGACATATTTCACTTCACGGGATACGTTCTGGATCACCGCAGCGAAGCGGATCCCGCTTTCGATAAAGTCATAAGTGGCTCCGATATCGATGGCGGGCTCGCCGTGTTTATTTTCAATATCATCAGTCACCAGCGCCGTATCGCTAACATCACTTCCGGATACGCCGACAGTCACAAATCCCAGATTCTGGTATGCGTATTTTATTCGCGCACCGTAGGAAAAACGGTCCGATACACGCTGGGCAAAGCTCACTCCCAGCGCATAGGCGGTCGGTGTAAAAGGTCCGGTTTCTTCGAATCCGGCATTGTTATCTGCTCTGCGTGTTCCGTTAAATACACCGTAATCCATATAGGTCAGGTCCAAAGCCAGGGTGCTGATTTTTCCCAGTTTACGTGAGACAGCGAAGGCGCCGTAATTGATATCGGCAATGCCGCGGGTATAATTGGCGTTCATATCGTAGTTGTTTTCAACCCAGCCCAGACCGGAGGGATTCCAGAAAACAGTATTGGCATTTTCAATACCGGCTACGCCCATGCCGCCGCGCGCGATCGCTTGTGCGCTAACGGGATTCTGCAGAAAGCGGAAACCGACCTGCGCTTTTTTCTCGACGGCTTGTAGCTCGAGAGGGACAGCCACAATGGAGAGCATGATCAGTAAAACAGCAAATATTTTTTTCATAAGAGACCTCATCTATCAACGAATGATCACAAATTTTTCGTACTGATCCGGCAGTTTATTGCCGTCGGTATCTTCCGCCTGACGGATCAGCAGGATATAGATCCCGCTGGCGACAAACTGATTGTTGTCGGTGCGCTGCCGCCAGATCTCCTGGTCCGTTCCGATATGTTCAAAGGAATCCACCAGATCGCCGGTCTCGGTAAAGATCATGATTTTGCATTTGTAAGGCAGCTGTGCAAAGACGATCTGATTCTCGTCGCCCGGGGACCCCATGCCGCCGGCATTCAGCGTCGCCGGATTCGGCACCACGCGGACGTTTGCGCTGGTGTTCAGTCCGGCCTTGAAGGGACGTGCCGGCAGTTGGCTGCGGTTGGCATAGCGTGAAC
>JAQVTR010000075.1 GCA_028699915.1 Fidelibacterota bacterium | reverse complement strand
GCGGGATCGCCATTCAGCGCTTTGATTTTTATAAAGATTCCGTGCTCATCCGGCTGGTGACGGATCCTCCCGCCAAATACAATTTCTCCGGCATGGTCTTTGATGAAATGACCCCTGCGGCGGGGAGCTTTTCCCATATGCGCAACTACATCGGCTACCGTGACAGCTCCCTTTTCTTTTTCAACGACCTGGGCGGTGCATTCAGGTTATTTACCAATAACACACGCTACGCAAAGGACAGTACGGCGCTGATGACCTATGGAGACGGCATTATACAGGTTACCAACGCCCCGGGATCCGCGATCGTCAAGCATCTGGTATTCAACCCCGTTTTTCTGATCGTAAACGATACCTTGCGCATCGGTCATCCCGTCGACCTCGAACATCTGGCCCTATGGGGAGATTCGCTTTTTCTGGCGCCCGATCCCGCGCTTTCCGGCCCCAACCCGGTTCACATGCTGAACATTCCTTCCTGGTCGCTTGAAACGACGCAAAGCACATCGGGACAACTGATACCTTACGTACAAAACGGCGAACTGAACTATATTTCCGCTCCGGCTGCCGCCGTAATGAACGATACGCTGATCTATGCCGTCGCCGCCGGATACAGGTATGCGACAACCGCCTTTTTCGAAGGAACGCCTCCGCCCCTTGCCGAAGAACATGTTTTTTCTGAAATTATCCCGCTCCATGCCGATCGGGATGCCTGGCCTGAACTTGCCGCTTTAACAAATTTCAACGGGAAAAACACCCTTTCGCTATTTTCCTATAACGGTGTTTTGATGGATTATTTCCCTGTCTTCGGCAATTATCAGAAACTCAGGATCTATTATGCGGATGCCGAGCCGTATCTGGCTGTTTACGATCCGGCCGGAAAGATCGATGTCTATTCGGTCGATGCGAACCTTGAATATTCGCTTCCCGCACCGGTCAATGCAAGTTCATTCTTTATCGAACAAATTGAACGGGATACGGCATGGATCATTTGTGACGGCAGTATTTATTCCGTTCGCAGCGATTCCGTGTACTGGGGTTACAATGGAAAAGACCCTCTGCATTCGAACGAACACCACGCCCTGCAGAAAAGCAGCACGCCGGTATTCGAACACCTGATCCGTGACGCCCTGATCTACAATTATCCAAATCCCGCCGAGGGCGAGGCCACCCGTTTCCGCTTTTTTGCCACGGGAGCTCAACAGGTCAGCATTCAGATCTTCCAGTTAAGCGGACGCTATGTCACTACGCTAAACGCCGACGATCTGTACAACAACCAGTGGAACGAAGTGCTCTGGGATGTTTCCGCTCTACAATCCGGTGTATACATTGCTAAGATCCGGATCAGCGGCGAAGGCAGAAGTGAAACCTATCTTGTAAAACCGGCCGTACTCAAATAACATGCAGATCCCGAACCGAAAAAACATGCTTCGCTTTTTGCTCCCCCTCCTGTTCCTGACCGGGCTTTTCGCACAGAACGAACCTCATCACCCGGAATTGCAGTGGCAGACCACGGAGACCGAACATTTTATTTTCCACTACCACCCGGGAACGGAATGGTCGCTCTCAATGGCGATAGAAGTTGCAGAAAGCATTTATCCGCATGTCACCGGACTCTATCAGTGGGAACCGAAGGAAAAAACACAAATCATTGTCCAGGACACGGATGATTATGCCAACGGCGGCGCTTATTATTTTGATAACAAGATCCTGATCTGGGCTTCTCCGCTGGAATTCGACCTGCGCGGCAACCATCAGTGGATGTGGAACGTACTGACGCATGAATTCTCACATATCGTTTCCCTGGGCGCTTCCATGAAATATCCCATCAGCATCCCGATGTTCTATCTTCAGTGGCTGGATCGCGAAATACCCATTAAGGAAAATGTGATCCTGGAATATCCCAAAGGCATCGGATCCGTTCCAATTGCCAACTCCATCGTACCCATGTGGTGGGCGGAAGGCGTAGCCCAGTACCAGTATGAAACTGCCACGCACGATTACTGGGACTCGCACCGCGACATGATCCTGCGTGACGCCGCGCTGAACAACCGCATCATGTCCTGGAACGACGTCAGTCACTTCGGGCATAGCGGGATCGGCAACGAGGTCGTATACAACACCGGTTATGCCTTTGCTTCCTATCTTGCGGATCACTACGGTGCATCCGTGCATGCCGATATCGCCCGAGCCGCGCGCAAAAAGACCCGCCTTTCCTTCGACCGCATTCTTAAAGAGGTAACGGGTACGGCCGGAAAAGAGCTTTATCTGGATTTTATCGACCACATTCAAGCCGATTATCTCAACAACAGCTCGGAAATCCGCAAACATCTCCGGGAAGGGAACAGCCTGTTCGACAAGGGACCCGGAAATTTCCTGCCTTCCTGGTCGCCGGACGGGGAACGTTTTGTCTTTCAGTCCAGTTTGGGGTTTGATTATCTCAGTTTTAATTTTTTGTACACCCTCAAGAATGGAAAGCCGCAGATCATCTCCAAAAACCGTGTCCGCGGGAACGTGGCCTGGTCTCCCGACGGGAATGTCGTGTATTTCGCGCAGCTGCAGAAAGCAAATATCTACGGCTCGACCTGGTTTGATCTGATGGCCTATGATTTCCGGGATAAAAAACTGACACGCCTGACGAAGGACGCCCGCGTCTATTCCGTCACCGCGGACAGCCAGGGCCGGATGTACCTGATCCGGGTGTTTGACGGAACTCACAATATTTACCGCTTTGATCCCGAAAGCGCTCAAATGGAAAAAATGACGGATTTTTCGCAGGGCGAACAGGTTTTTGTTCTGCATGCCGCAGCGGACGGCACTGCGATCTATTTTGATATGGCCTTGAACCACGGCCGGGGTATTTACCGCCTCGATCTCCTTAACAATAACATTCAGCCCTTTATTGAAGACCCCCGCTGGGATAACCGGACACCTTTCGTTTCAGCGGACGGCAGCGCCCTGTACTATGTTTCCGACCGCAGCGGGATCTTTAATATTTACCGCAAAAACCTGAACGATCCGGATGCGGAAGATGCGCTGATCAGCAATGTGCGCGGAGCCGCCATGTACCCCGCACTGCATCCGGACGGAGACAGCCTGGCTTATACCCTCTTTAGCGAAGGACGCTTTGTTCTTCATCAACTCGAAGCCCGGACCCCGGTCCCGCAGATACAGGCCGTTTACAAGAATTACAGCTTTCCCACGGTCATGCAGACCCGCAGCGGCACGCTCCCGCCCGAAAGCCGTGCCTATGAATATCAGTTCAGCAATTTATTCTTTATGCCCTTCCTGCAGTACGATTATGATGCACTCAAGCTGGGCCTGATCTTTTATCAAAATGAAGTGCTGGATAAAATGAACCTGTTTGCCCTGGCGGACGTCAATTACCGCGGGGACTACGATCTGAATCTTCGTCTGGATTTCAATCAGTTTTTACCGCGTTTCTTTGCGGAGATCTATGCCGTTGGACTTTCCAGGAGCGATACGATCAGCTATCTGGATTATTATACCATGGAACAGAAGGTGCGATTTTCCCTGAACGAGATTCTCCTTGGCATGCATTATACCTGGCGCGGCAGACATTATTTTGAATTAACGGGAACACAGGGATCCTACACTTCCAACATCAAGGGCTATTTCCGGGACCCCGCACTGGGTCTGCAGAAGTTTGTCCCCTACTCCTATTACAAGGGGCAGCGTGTAGAATTCCGCTACCGCGCCGATTTCACCCGTCCGCACTGGCAGAGCAATATATCGCCCACGCGCGGACTGCGGATCAACGACGCCGTGATCGCTTATGACTTCAATCAGTTCATTGACGATTTCCGTGTCACAGAATACGGTACCTATACGGAAACCTATGTTAAACACTATACTCCGCGCAGCGAACTTGATATGGATCTCTTTATTCCCCTGCCGGGAACGAAACACAGTTCGCTTTCCTTTAATTTGGACATGGGCATGATGTTCAATACCGAGATCGACAGTTTTTTCAATTATTATGCGGGGGGCTTGCCCGGTTTAAAAGGCTATCCCTTTTATACCATTGAAGGCTCGCATAAATTCATTCTGACCTCCACGCTGCGTTTTCCCATCAGCAAAAAGCTGGGCTTGAACCTGGAACCGTTTTTCTTTGAAAATCTGTATCTGGGCATTTATCATCAGATCGGGGACGCGTGGACCTGGGGGAAAAGCGCCCCTTCCTGGAAACAGGACATCGGACTTGAAGCGCGTATCGGCGGACATTCCTGGTACGGCTTCCCGCTGGCATTGAGCTTTGATCTGGTCTATGCCTTGAACGAGATCCGCTACGACGAATTTGACGTCAGCAAGACCATTGGACATAATTTTCGATTTTACTGGACCATTTTATTTGATTTTTAATATCTTATAGCATAAAAATGAAACGACTGCTGATTACATTGCTGCTTCTTTCAACTTTGCTCCCGGCGCAGATCCCGGAGAAGATCCATGCAAAATCTCCGCTGCTGGGGATTGCAATGTCCGCCGCACTGCCCGGCGCAGGCCAGTGGTATGCCGATAGCAAAGGCATGGCCGCCCTTTATCTGACGCTGGAAGCTGCCGGTATCGGCGGAAGCGTGTATTTTCATCAGAAGGGAATGCAAAGCGTTGGCGCCTACGAGCAATATGCCGACAATCACTGGTCCGTAAGCAAATGGCTGGACCATTATAATCCCCTTAGTGATCCCACAACACATACGGCGACCGTCTACGTGGATAACCGCAGTTATTCGCCGCAAATCCAGCAAAGCTACGAAGCGATGAAAGAAGACATTCAGGACGGATATCGGACTTTGACCATTGTCCGCGATTATCATTTTTATGAAAATATCGGCAAATACGAACAGTTCAAGGCGGGCTGGGATGACTGGGCGCCCGGGACGGAAGATCCGGGAGATCCGCTTTCGGGTATTTATCCCACCTTCTCCGAAAATCAGTCCCTATACGCCCTGCAGCGCCGTGCTGCGAACGATTTGTTAAAAATCGGCGGATACTTCGGAACCGCTTTGTTTTTCAATCATTTCATTGCCGCGATCGACGCCGGTTTACGTATCCGGTATCTCAACGAGAAGCACGGCATTTCTTACAGTTTCTTTTCCGCTCCGCTGATCGGGAATACCGGACTTTCCGGGATACGCGGCGGCATTAATGTTCGATTCTAAACGCAGGAGACTATGAAACACACATCTGTCTTGTTCACGCTTGTGATCGCGGCGGGCATTGCCCTTACGGGATGCACGGGTTCCGCAGAAACCAAAGAAAAGGAAAAGCAGGAGCGTAGCTATCTGGAGCGTTACGATGACGCCCTTATTGCTTTTGAGGCAAAAAAATACTATCGCAGCATTGAGGATTTCAATTTTGTGGTCTTTAATGCACCCGGCAGCGATATTGCCGACAACGCCCAGTTTTATCTTGCCTCCGCGCATTTTGAACTAAAGGAATACATCCTGGCTATCGATGAATATCAGCAATTGCTGCGCCGCTGGCCGGAAAGCGACCTTTACGAAGAGACCCGCTTCAAGATCGCGGAATGCTATTACCTGCAAAGTCCCGGTTACCAGCGGGACGAGGAGTACATACACAAAGCCATCGCCGCCTATCAGGAATTCATAGAAAGCTACCCTTTTAGCGAATACCGGAAGGACGCCGAAGCGCGCATTCAGCAGCTGCGCAGCGGTTTGGCGAAAAAGGCCTACGAAGCCGGAAAATTATATATGGTCCTCCGGGAATGGAGCGCCGCCCTTATCACCTTTGAAGAAGTGCTCAACAGCTATTACGATACATCCCTGCTGAATCCCACCTATCTGGAAATGGCAGCATGTTATTACGAACTGGAAAATACCGAAGCGATGATCGGAATACTGAATAAAGTGAATCCCGATACCCTTTCCCCGCGCGATAAACGCAGGTATCGCAAATTATTTCAAGCCAGTACGGTTACCCGGGAATGAAACACATCTGCTGTTACGGCGGGGCTTTTGATCCCGTTCACAACGGACATCTTTATTTTGCACGCAAGGTCGTGGAAAGTTTCCGTCCGGATGAATTTATTTTCATACCCGGATACCTTTCCCCTTATAAAAGCCGTAGCCGGCATAGCCCTGCCGCAGAGCGCCTGAAAATGCTCGAGCTGGCCATTCCGGCACTGCCGCAGGCTTCCGTATGCAAGGCCGAGATCGAACGCGGGGGGATCTCCTATACCATTGATACCCTGAAACTGCTGCAGGAACGCTTCCCT
>JAQVTR010000026.1 GCA_028699915.1 Fidelibacterota bacterium | reverse complement strand
CCAAAAGGCGGCGCAGTACCGGAAGCTCCAGTCCGTGGAATAAGGCATTCCCCAACAGTTTTTCATAAAAAATCATGGTTTGTCTCCCAAAATCACATTTTTGTAACATATGTTACAAATAAAAATAAAAATATTTCCTATTTTTTTATGTATAATAAATACTGCCGTTTTTTAACGGGGAAAAAAGGAGCAATGAAATGAGTATGTTCTGTTATCAGTGTCAGGAAACCGCAAAGAACCGGGGCTGTACCGTCGCGGGTGTTTGCGGAAAAAAAGACAATGTCGCCAACCTGCAGGATCTGCTGATCTTTGTGACTCGCGGCGTATCGCTGCTTGCCGATCTTGGTCGCCGTCAGGATGTGATTGTGGAAAAAGCCGATAAATTCATGTTTGAAGCGCTTTTTATGACCATTACCAATGCCAATTTCGATCCCGGCAAGATCCTGGCCAAAGTGCGCGAAGGATTCCGGGTCCGTGATTTTGTTCAACGGGAACTGCAGGAAAACGGTGTTGAAATTCCGGAAACTTTAGCGGAACCCGCAAGCTGGTATGCCGAAAAAGAGGAAGAGCTCATGGCAAAAAGCCTGACTGTTGGAGTCATGGAAACCGTGAACGAAGACATCCGCTCACTAAAGGAACTTGTCACCTACGGTTTAAAGGGAATGGCGGCCTACGCGGAGCACGCCTACAATCTGGGATACCGCAACGACGCTGTCTTTGCATTCATGCACCGGGCTCTGTCCGCAATCTGCGACAAAACCTTGGGCGTAAATGAGCTGATCCCGCTGGTGCTTGAAACCGGCGAATACGGCGTTCAGGTTATGGCGCTTTTAGATAAGGCAAACACGGAAAGCTACGGAAATCCCGAAATCACCCGGGTTAATCTGGGTGTCCGCAACAATCCCGGCATTCTCATTAGCGGCCATGACCTGAAAGATATGGAAGAATTATTGGAACAGACCCGGAACAGCGGTGTGGATGTCTATACTCATGGCGAAATGCTGCCGGCAAACTATTATCCCGCTTTTAAAAAATACCCGCACTTTGTCGGGAACTACGGAAATTCCTGGTGGAAACAGAAAGAAGAATTCGAGCCTTTCAACGGTCCGGTATTGTTCACGACCAACTGTATTGTGCCGCCCAAGAACAGCTACAAAGACCGCATCTATACGACGGGTTCGGCCGGATTTGAAGGCTGTGTCCACATTCCGGACCGTGAAGACGGGAAGCCCAAGGATTTTTCCCTGATCATTGAACATGCGCGGCGCTGCGTTCCGCCCGAAGCGCTGGAAGATGGCGAACTGATCGGGGGCTTTGCCCATAATCAGGTGCTCGCGCTGGCCGATAAAGTGGTCGGCGCCGTTAAGTCCGGAGCCATCCGTAAATTTATTGTTATGGCCGGTTGCGACGGACGTATGAAGGACCGCGTTTATTACGAGGAGTTCGCAAAAAAACTGCCAAAGGATACTATTATCCTGACCGCGGGTTGTGCAAAATACCGCTATAACAAACTTCCGCTGGGCGACATCGACGGCATTCCGCGCGTTCTGGACGCCGGGCAGTGCAACGATTCCTATTCGCTGGCCGTGATCGCATTAAAGCTGAAAGAGGTCTTTGGCCTGAAGGACCTGAACGCGCTTCCTATCGCCTACAACATCGCCTGGTACGAACAAAAAGCCGTGATCGTTCTGCTGGCCCTGCTGTACCTTGGCGTAAAAAATATTCACCTCGGACCCACGCTGCCGGCCTTTATCTCTCCTGCGGTAAAAACGGTGCTGGCGGAGAAATTCGGCCTAAGCGGTATCTCCGATGTCGATGCGGACATGGAGGCCTTGCTGAATTAAGGTTTTAACGAACTGATTATTTGTACTTTTCCCATTAAAACTTGATCTGGGTTTTGAACTTGGGTCAAGTTTCCCTTTTTATTCCGCTTTGTTATTTGTAAAATAACAGCTATTTGGGAGAAAACGCATGTATTCGGATCAGCAGCACCGGCAGCAATGGAAAGAACTCGAGCAGCGGATTGGCTTTGCCTCGGTTTTTGTGCTCACTACGCATCAGAATCCGGATGCGGACGGCATAGGATCCGAAATTGCGCTCTACACTTTGCTGCGAAAGCTTGGCAAGGAAGTCCATATTCTGAATATTTCCGAAACTCCGGGCAATCTCGCTTTCATTGATCCCAATAATCTTTGTCAGCGCTATGTTCCTTCCGAACATCAGTATCTGCTCGAGCGGGCCGATCTGCTCATTGTTCTGGACGCAGGTTCTTTCGCCCGACTTGGCAAGCTTGGTGAAGACGCTCTATCCGTCCGGGCGACCATTGTATCCATTGATCACCATCCCGGACCAAAAAACCCCGATTATATCCAGGAAATTGTCCATGAAAACGAATGTTCGGTCGGCCGCATGCTTTATGAATTCATCCGCTGCTGCTTCTCCTCGCAGATGGATCCGGTCATCGCCCGCGCTCTGTATACCGCCATTGCGGGAGACACCGGAAATTTTCGTTTCGGGAACACGACCCATCATTCGCACCGGGTTGCGGCGGAACTTTTGCAGTACGGAATTGACGCCTATCAGGTCTATTGCAATCTTTTTGGAAATATTTCCCGGCCCGGTATTCGTCTCCTGACCGCCGTATTGCAAACGATACAGTATTCCGAGGACGGAAAGATCGTCTGGTTCGTGATCACACGCAGCATGCTGCAGGAAAACGGCGCCAGCGATAACGATACCGAAGGACTGACCGATTTTCTCCGAATGATCGAAGGTGTGGAGGTCAGCATTATGTTCAAGGAACGAATCGACGGTTCCACGCGTATCAATTTCCGTTCACGGGGCAAAGTGACAACCAACGGTGTTGCGCGCCGCTTCGGTGGCGGCGGCCACAAACACGCCAGCGGCATTGTCAGCGAACTGTCCATGAGCGAACTGCTTCCCCTGGTTGTGGAGGCAATGATAAAAGAGGTAAATGCAGGCGATGATGGAAATCCGCCTTGCTGAACATTGCGGGTTCTGTTTCGGCGTCAAGCGCGCCGTGACTTTGGCAAGCGATGCTCTGGAAAAATACGGGCGCGTTGCGGTGATGGGTGATCTTGTACATAATAAAAAGGTCATGGAAAAACTCCGCAAAAGGGGACTTGTTTATGTTCGCGATCTTGAAGAAGCGGCAGGAATGCCGCTGCTGCTCCAAGCTCACGGGACCGCCCCTCTGCTGATCGAGAAAGCGCGTAAAATGGGTCTGAAAGTGATCGACGCCACTTGTCCCCTGGTTAGTGAGATCCATCGGTCGGCACTGGAACTTGAAAGCGAGGGCCGGCAGGTTATCGTGATCGGAGACCGGGATCATGACGAGGTTCGCGGGATCGTTTCCCGCCTGCATGACGCCTGTGTAATTTCGCATGCGCCGGACATCGGGGAACACTGCGATATCAAACCCAAATGCGGGGTGGTCATTCAAAGTACGCAGCAATTTGAGAATGTCCGTGAAATTCTACCGATCCTGTTGACAAAATCGCACGATTGCCGTATCATTAACACAATCTGCGAACCGACACGACGGAATCAGAAAGAAGTGCGGGAACTGGCAAAAAGCAATGATTGCGTGCTGGTGATCGGCGATGCCGCATCCGCCAATTCGACGCGGCTTTTTACCCTGCTGCAGTCGATGAACCCGAACAGTTACCGGATCTCGGGAGTTGAGGAGATCGATTCCAATTGGTTCCGCGGATGTAAAACACTGGGAATAACAGCTGGCGCCAGCACCCCGGATGAACTTATAGATGAAGTACTGCAATATGTTAAATCATTAGATGGAGATAAAAAGAAATGAAAAAAGGGACGTTTGAGGTCAAGGTAGGTCTGGCTGAAATGCTGAAGGGCGGCGTCATCATGGATGTGACGAATGTTGATCAGGCAAGGATCGCGGAAGACGCCGGGGCGGTTTCTGTCATGGCACTGGAACGCATTCCAGCAGACATTCGTGCTTTCGGCGGTATCGCCCGGATGAGTAATCCGGAAATGATCCTGAAGATCAAGGAAGCCGTTTCCATTCCGGTCATGGCCAAATGCCGTATCGGCCATTTTGCCGAAGCGCAGATCCTACAGGAGCTCGGTGTGGATTTTATTGATGAATCTGAAGTGTTAACACCGGCGGACGAAGAAAACCATATCTGGAAAAAAGATTTTCATGTGCCCTTTGTCTGCGGATGCCGAAATCTGGGTGAAGCCCTGCGCCGCATCGGCGAAGGTGCGGCAATGATCCGCACCAAAGGCGAACCCGGTACCGGCGATATTGTTGAGGCTGTGCGTCACATGCGCATGGTGATGGGGGAGATCCGCCGCCTGGCGAACCTGGACCATACGGAACTGATGGCCGCAGCCAAGCATCTTGGCGCACCCTTTGAACTTGTGGAATGGATCGCTAAAAACGGAAAACTTCCAGTACCGAACTTTGCCGCCGGCGGTATCGCCACCCCCGCAGACGCCTCCCTGATGATGCAGCTGGGCGCGGAATCCGTCTTTGTCGGTTCGGGCATCTTTAAGTCCGACGATCCCAAACAGCGTGCCGAAGCCATAGTAAAGGCCGTAACCCATTATCTGGACCCGGCTGTGCTGGCGGAAGTTTCCAAAGGACTTAAAGATGCCATGTCCGGCATTGCTGCGGCCGGACTTCCGGAAGAAGAAAAAATGGCAAAGCGCGGTTGGTAGACGAAAACAGGACCGCTTATGATTAAAACGGGAGTTCTGGCCATTCAGGGTGCCTTTGCCCGGCACGCCGCGACTCTTTCTGCCTGCGGTGCCGAGGTGCGTATTGTGAAATATCGCCGGGATCTGGAAGGCCTGGACGGACTGGTGCTCCCGGGCGGGGAATCTACAACGATGACCAAAATGATGGGCTATCGCATCAACTATGAAGACCTTTTCCGTTTTGCCGAAAAAAATCCCGTTTTCGGCACCTGTGCCGGATTGATTCTGCTGGGCCGCGGTGCGGACGATGCCCGGGTACGGCAGTTTGCCCTTGTTGATGCCGAGATCACTCGGAACGCTTACGGCTCGCAAAAAGAATCCTTCGTCGATGATATTCCCCTGGAATTTGATCGGGATAACGCTTTTCATGCCATATTTATCCGAGCGCCGCGCATCCAGTCACTGGGCAACAATGTCCGCGTGCTCGCATCCTGCGGCGGTTTTCCCGTTCTGATCGAATCGGAGCTGCATCTTGGTGCAACCTTTCATCCAGAACTTACGGATGACCGGCGTATCCATCAGTATTTTATCCAAAAAATCAAGGAGATAAAAAATGGGAAAAAACAATCAACATAATCTTTTCCGTATTATTCTCTCGCTTGTGTTCATTTTCTTTGGCATTATCGCTCTTGGAAACAACATCGGCTGGTGGTACATCGACGATCTGTTCATGCAGTGGTGGCCGCTTATTCTTGTTTTGCTGGGCTTTATTACCCTTTTTGCGCCGGGCGGCTCCTGGGGCGGCGGCATTTTTATGATCCTGCTGGGGGTTGTTCTGCTTCTGCATACCCATGAAATCTATGATATTGGACAGCTGATCTGGCCTGCCATGCTCATTCTTTTCGGCTTTATTGTCTGGCCGAAAAAAAAGAATCCCGAAAAGCAGCAGACCCCGGGTGCAGACGGCGAACAGCTAAGCGTCGAAGACCATATTTTTAATTTTAATTCCATTTTCCGCGGACAACGGAAAGCGATCAGCGACAAACAGCTGAACGGCGGTCATGCAAGCGTCGTTTTCGGAAGCCTGGATCTGGATTTGCGTAATGCGGTTCCCAACACCGGTGCTTTTATCGAACTCAGCGCCGTCTTCGGCAAGATCACCTTGTTGCTGCCCTCCAACTGGAACATCAGCCGTGAAGGCGGAGCCGTCTTTGGTAAGATCAACGACCGAAGAAAAAATGTTCCCGATGCGGCGCTCAGTTATTCCGTCACGCTGGATCTGAACGCAGTGTTCGGCGAAATCGAAATCAGCAATTGAAAACTTATCCGGCTTTAATATGGAATGCCGGTTATTGAACGGAAGGCCTTTCCTTTTCGGCGGAAGCATGCAGCATTTTGATCATCATGATACGATAGCCGCCATTTCTACGGCGCCCGGACCGGGCGGGATCGCCGTGCTGCGTATTTCCGGCGACAAAGCGCGGGATATTGCCCTGAAGCTTCTGGATGTTCCCGATATGGAACCCCGATACGCCCAATTCTGCCATGCCGTCGATCCGGAAAACAGGGAAACCCTGGACGAAGTGATCGCACTTTTCTTTAAAGCGCCCGCTTCCTACACCGGCGAGGATACCGTGGAAATATCCTGCCACGGCGGCAATGCCGCAGCTCCCTCCATCCTCAAGGTTTGTTACGATCTGGGCGCGCGGCCGGCTCAACCCGGAGAGTTTACCCGGCGCGCATTTATGAACGGCAAAATGGACCTCCTGCAGGCGGAAGCTGTTGCTGACCTCATCCATGCGGTCAGCAATTCGGGACGAAAACTCGCAAATCGCGTTCTTGCGGGAAAGCTTTCGGAACGCATTCGCGACCTGCATCATGAACTGATGGATATTGCTTCCGTTCTTGAGTTGGAGCTGGATTTTTCCGAGCAGGAGATCACCGTTATGGACCGTGCGGAACTGCGGGAAAAAATCCGCGCGGCAGAAAGGCACATTGCCGATCTTGCCGCCGGCTATTCCGCCGGCCGCCTTCTGCGCGAAGGCGCGCTTGTTGCAATCGCCGGCCGCCCGAACACCGGAAAATCCAGCCTGCTAAATGCACTGCTTCGGGAAGAACGCGCGATCATTTCTCCGATACCCGGCACAACACGCGACACGATCGAGGAATCCATCATCCATAAGGGAATGCTGTTTCGCCTGGTGGATACGGCGGGGCTCCGTGAAACGGAGGATCCGCTTGAACGCATCGGAAATACCCGTGCCCGCAACGCAATCCGCAACGCGGACCTTCTGCTGCTCCTGGCAGATTTGAGCAAAGCCGACGACTTGCACTTTGAAAAACAATTCATTGCCAAACATAAGGAAAAGCCCCTCATCCTGGTGCTTAACAAATGCGACCTTGGTGATTGGGCTCCGGAGATTCCAGATGTCCGTCATTTACGTATCTCAGCAACCGGGGCTCTGAATCTTGATGTGCTGTTGGACGCTATGTTCGAAATGTTACAAAAGCATTACCGTCTCGACGGGGAGAGCGTCAGTATCAGCCGGGAACGACAGCGCCGTGCGCTCTTACAGTCCCTGGAAGCCCTAAAACGCGCCGGAGAAGCAGTCGAAAACCATGATTCCAATGAATTTATCGCACTGGATATCCGGGAAGCCATCGACGCCCTGGAAACCATTACCGGCGAAACCCGTTCCGAAGATATTCTGAACCATATATTTGATCGTTTCTGCATCGGCAAATAATTTTTATTACGGCGCTCAGCCTTTGCGAAAACGGGGGGATTGATGTAGATTCATGGCGATGGAAAATACCTACGATATTCTTGTGGTCGGCGGAGGTCACGCCGGTGTAGAGGCTGCCCTTGCCGCTGCACGCCTGGGCAAACGAAGCGCACTGATCACGATCGATCCGGACGCTATTGCCCGCATGAGCTGCAATCCCTCCATTGGCGGACTTGCCAAAGGTCACCTTGTCCGGGAAATTGATGTTCTTGGCGGGGAAATGGCAAAAGCCATTGATGCGACCGGCATTCAGTTCAAACTCCTGAATCGTTCAAAGGGCCGCGCCGTATGGTCCCCGCGCGCGCAAGCCGACAAGATCCTTTATGAACGCTACATGCAGCGCGTCGTTAAAAACACGCCCGGACTGGATGTCATTTCCGGCGATGCATCCGAACTGCTGATCGAAGGGGATCGCATTACCGGTATACGTCTTCGCGACGGTTCCCGTGTTCCGGGAAAGATCTGCATTCTTACGAACGGAACCTTTCTCCGCGGTAAGATCCATATCGGCAATATTCAGATCCCTGCCGGCCGTTACGGCGAATTGCCAAGCATTGGCCTTTCGGACCAGCTGAAAGCCCTGGGTTTTAGCGTGGGACGCCTGAAAACCGGAACGCCGTCACGCATTACAAAACGTTCCATTGACTTTAGTGCCCTGGAAATCCAGGCGGGTGACCCCGATCCGCTGCCCTTTTCGCATTCCACCCAAAATTTTCATCCAAAAAATATTCCTTGCTGGCTGGCTTATACCAATTTGCAGACCCACGATATCCTGCGTTCGGCCCTGGATCGCTCACCACTCTATACCGGCAAGATCGAGGGCGTCGGACCCCGCTATTGCCCCAGCATTGAGGACAAAATTGTGCGCTTTTCCGAAAAAGCCGCGCATCAGCTTTTTCTGGAACCCGAATGGGAGGGCGCTCCGCAATGGTATGTAAACGGATTTTCCTCGTCATTGCCTGTCGACATTCAAATCCGCGCGCTGCGCACAATCCGCGGACTGGAAGGTGCGGAATTCATTAAGATCGGTTATGCCATTGAATATGACTATTTCCCCTCACATCAGATCCGCCGCTCTCTGGAAACAAAAGCGCTGAAGGGTCTGTATTTTGCCGGACAAATAAACGGCACCAGCGGTTATGAGGAAGCTGCCGCTCAGGGTCTGATGGCGGCCATTAATGCCGTACGCAGCCTGGAAGGAAAAGCGCCCCTCATCCCGGAACGGCATGAAGCCTATATTGCGGTGCTCATTGATGATCTTTGTTCCAAAGAAACTTCAGAACCTTACCGCATGTTTACCAGCCTGGCCGAATACCGGCTCCTTCTTCGCTGGGACAATGCACATTTGCGCCTGCTGGACTATGCGCGTGAAGCCGGGCTGCAGTCACGGGCACTCATTGAAAAATTCGAAAACACCGGAAGCGAAACCCGGGTTCTTGAAAAAAAATATACGGTAACCAAGATCTTTCCGGAGAATCCGCTGCAGATCCCGCTTGAACAACCGGCGACGCTTTCCCTTTTGATCCGCAGGCAGGAACTTGACGAACGCCATCTTTCCCTTTTGCGGAAACACTATTTTCCGGAGTATGGCGCAGATGCCGTCGATCAGGCTTTTGTACTTACCCGCTATGAAGGCTATATCGACCGGCAATTCAAGCAGGTGGAAAAAATGCAGCAGCTTGAGGGTCGCCGCATTCCCGCTCTCCTCGATTTTAACCGTGTTCCTTCCCTTTCCGGTGAAGGCCGCGAAAAGCTGATCCGCTTCCGCCCGGAAACGATCGGGCAGGCCTGCCGCATTCGCGGTGTCTCGCCGGCGGATATCCAGGTTCTTCTCATATACCTCCAAAAATGAACTTCCCGAAAAACGACTCCCATAAATGCCCGCTGTTGCACAATCTTTGAACTTTTGATATAATGACTGCCTTTAGGGAAATTCCGCCTTAAAACTGCCGTAAAACAGCCTGAAAAGTTTTTTTTAAATTTTATAAGTATTTCTTGTTATTAAAAATCCAATTTTATACATTTCGCTTCAGAAGGAATAGATGTGTAACATAAACATTGTCTATGGTACACTTTCCGGCCACGAGTGGCGAAACGCTGTCAAATAAGTTGTTGCGTTTGATTATCTGACGGCAGAATTGATTTCAACGCAAGAGAACAAGGAATGAGTATGAACATTTATGTGGGAAATCTGCCTTACGATTATTCGGAAGAAGAACTCCAGCAGTTGTTTGCTGAATACGGAAACGTCACCAGCGCAAACGTGATCAAAGACAAGGTTACCGGTAATTCCAAGGGCTTCGGCTTTGTCGAAATGGACAATGACGAAGACGGACAAAAAGCCATTGACGAATTAAACGGAACCGAACTCAAAGGCCGCAGCCTTAAGATCAACCTGGCACGTCCGAGAACAGACAAACCTAGAATGGCTCCACGGAAAAAATGGTAATATTTCCATATTGACCGAGTGAACATAAGCGCCTCCTTCCGGAGGCGTTTTTTTACAACCCTATTCCTTATAAATGATTGCCTTGCCGCTAATACCGTCCATTTTTACCGTCATTGACCGCTTGCTTCTTATCAGGCGGAAATAACGCCGCTTGCCCTTTTTGCCCGCTTTCTCAAAAAATAATTCGTTGAGATAATCACCGCCTCTGGTGTTTTTCAATATGGAAAAATAGCCGATCTGCATGGCAACTACATTGTGGAAAAAATGCGTACCCTGCGACGGTGTGATCTGATAATGAACCATGTTGGTTTCCACAATGACTTTTGCCTGACTGATCTGCCCGAACTGCACGGGCACACCAAGAAAACGATCCTGGGTACCCCAGCGTCCCGGACCGATCAGAATATAGGAACGGCCTTCGCTTTTCATTTCTTGGTTGATCGCCTCCAGTTCGGAGCGCATTTCAAGTGTTTCCATGGGGTTGAATGCTTCCGGCGGACACCAGACGATATCATGTAAACCCCGGATTTCTCCGTTTCCCATGCCTTTTTCCGTATAAAGAATGATGTCTTCTTCTTTTTGTTCTTCGCGTTTTACCCGGGTGTTGCTGGTAAGAATAGCCAGGGGCCGGATTTGCAAGAGATAAAAAGTTGGGATACAATCTTTATTTACGCTGCGGTCCAGATCGAGGGCGAATTCAATCTCTACCGGCATCCCCATCGCAGCTTCGCCGATGTTCAGTAACTTGTTTATAATATTCGCAAGCGGATATTTGTTGTATTTCAGGATATTTTCAAAATTTACAATGCGCGGACCTTTGTGCGCAAGTCCGGGCCACAGCCGGTTATTTTCATAATCGAAAACCGAGACCAGGTGTTGCAATCGTCCGTGCGACTCCGCTGTGGAAAGCGGCAGACGTACCAGGGTCGATGACTCCTGCCCGTAAAGGGCTATCTGCGTGCTCTCAAGATCAAGCGCATAGAATTCCCGTTGTGTCGCCGAAAGCATTTCCGGGAGAGACATCAGCGGAACTTTGGGGTGGGTGGGACAAAAACGGTATACGTTGCCGCCTTCTATTACCATTTTTCCCAGTCCGACTGCGAGGGAAGCCATTCCGTCATGATGTTTTTGTTCGCCAATGGGATAGAAATTATAGGATTGTGCGATACCGCTGATATGCGGATAATAATAGTGGTCATTCCGGCTTCCGATCACCTCTTGAATGATAACCGCCATTTTTTCTTCATCCATCTGATGGCCGATATGTTCAATGTATTGCTGGGTTGCTGAACTAAAAGCGGAAGCATAGACCAGCTTGATCGCATCCTCCAGTTGTTTCTGGCGTATTTGAGGGTCCGGGTCGTTGTTCGGCAGCATGTAGGTGCGGTATATTCCCGCAAATGGCTGCGAATAGCTGTCTTCCAGCAAAGATGAAGAGCGAACGGCCAGTGGATAATGCACGCGTTCAAGCAAATGTGCAAGACGATGTTTCAATTGTTCGGAGAGTTCTCCCGACACAAAAACACGGTCCACATCAGCATCGGACATGGGTTCCTGGAGCCGGTTGTCAATACCGTTATGTTCGATAAAATATTCATATTCCTGTGTTCCGATCGCCGCTGTATTGGGAAGGCGTATATTCGCATTTTCAAATAATTGCCCGGGGTCCATGCGGGTCAGAAGTGCGTTCAGGAACGCCAGACCACGCCCCTTGCCCCCCAACGAGCCATCTGCAAGCAGAATGATCTCATTTTCTTCGGGAAGTGAATAACGATGAAATTTAATGATCTGTCCCTTATTCCGTTTATTTTGGATGTACAGGACGATCTCGATAAGATGCCTTCGCATGGCTTCGGGATTTTCGAAGTCATCCGGCTGCAGTTTTCGGATACTGCGTGCCATTTCAATTTCTCCGCGCGCCATCAGCCAGGCCGAAAAATGATTCCGTGACGCATGATAGACCAGACTTTCCTGCGGAACCGACTGCAATTTGTCCTCAAACTCTGCAAGATAGCTTGCCTTATCAATAACATTGCCGTTTTCGTCACGAAAAATAAAATCTCCGAAACCCAGATTTTCCGTAATATAGGTGCGGAGTTTGTGCAAAAGATGCCTGCTGTGCTTATAAAGAAATGCAAATTCCTCGGCGCTTGCCTTTGCGGCATTATCCGGATCCGAAGACATGATAACCGAAGCTACATCCGTTCCGTCCTTGCGAAAAGAACGCAGAAGATGAAGCCCGGCTTCCTTGTCCTCTTGTCCTTTGCGTTTGAAACGCATGTCCGAAAATACGGCAATCAGATCGTTCTTGTAAGTTTCGTAAATCGCCGTTGCTTCTTCATAATTCCGCGCCAACAACAGCTTGGGCCGTGCTCGCATGCGAAAGCGCTTCTCTCGCTCGTTCAGCTCCTCAATGATAAGATGCTGGGTTTGTTTCATGATCTCTTCATATAAGAGCGGCATAAACATGGAGTAAAAACGCGGCGAATCTTCGACCAGCAGGATAACACGCACAAAACCGATATGCGTATCGCGAGCCACGTTCTTTTTATCTTCGACGGACTTGATCATGGCCAGAAAGAGGCTTGCATCTCCCTTCCACAGAAAAATGTCATCAAAGGCAAGCTTGCTTTCACTGCGCTCTTCAACGATTCGCTGATCTGCCAGTGCCGTCAGTAAAAGCAGAACCGGAAGTCCGGGATGCAGTTCCCGCACCGTTTTAAGAATATCGAATGGACCGGCCTTACCGGTATGCAGGGTTGTTATTATTAAATCATAACTCTCTGATTTTATTTGCTTTATGGCTTCTTCTCCTGTGGGTACCGCTTCAATCTCCGGCGGAGAAGAAAGGTTAAGTTCCATATATTCCACCAGGACCTGTTCTCCGAGTAGCGCATCATTTTCAAACACAAAGGCGTCATAAAAAGTGGATACAAGCAATATGCGTTTAACGCGGAAACGCATCAGCCTGCGAAAAATATCCTCGCCATACTTAAACTTATTGTAATACTCGGTGATATTGAATTCGCTCATGTTTCGATCACTCCGTGGAAAACCGGTATAGCGGGACCCTCAAGGTAAACCTCGCGGTAGACGCCCTTATCATAATGAAAATCGACGCGGAGTTCTCCGCCTTGTGCCATTATGCGGTAATGCATTTCTTTACAGCCCCCGTAGTGCCGGACAATTGCCGCCGCCACCGATCCCGTGCCGCAGGCCAGTGTTTCGTTTTCCACGCCCCGCTCATAGGTGCGGATACCAATACTTCCATCCCTCCGGATCTCAATAAAATTTACATTGCAACCCTTGTCCCCGGCATATGCGGGATCGTGACGGATGCGCTTTCCAAGAGTGATTACATCCACATCCGCAAGCTTATCCACATATTCCACATGGTGAATTGAGCCTGTATTTATGCGGAATCCCTTTAGTTGTTCACGCACATTATCCACATTTCCCATTTTTAAACGCACACGGTATTTTTCTGTAAAAAACGCCTGATGCACCCCGTCTGCGGCTTCAAAGGAAAACGGACCTTTTCCCTCGAGGCGGCCAAGGTCCCGTGCAAAGGCAAGAATACAACGGCCGCCGTTTCCGCACATGGTCCCGGGGTGTCCGTCCGAATTGAAATACAGCATCGCAAAATCCGCCCGGGCGGAATCGCGCAAAAGCATAAGCCCGTCGGCTCCGATACCAAAGTGCCGGTCGCAGAGACGGACAATCAACGCTGCATCCGTTTCCGGAAAATAAAGATCCCGGTCGTCGATCAAAATGAAATCGTTTCCGGCTCCATGATATTTTGAAAAAGCAATGCGCATCCTTCCTCCGGCTTTTACTTTCGAATATATGTCCGGGAAAATATAGCAAGTCCTCACACCAATTACAAACAGCAAAAATGTTCCACGTGGAACATCCCTGCCTTTGTCGATCAGCTACTCCAAATATTGCGGCATCAACTTTTCGCACAAAGCCGGACGTCGTTTTTCTTTTCGGATGTTTTTCATTATTCATTTTACATCTACGGCTCCGGTGTTGTATTTTTTGCCATGATAGAAAGCAAAACATCCATTGTTCCACGTGAAACATGTCCGCCAAAGACGGTCCTTGCGCTTTTGGAAAAAGAGCCCGAGTTTATCGACGTATTTCGTTTGATGGATTTTCGTTCAACGCTGACTTTTAACACGGCCAATCACAGCTATATCCTGTTCCTTGCCGCAGCGGCGAAACGGCGCGGGTATCTCCCCCTGGTGTTGTTTGAGTTTGATGCGGATGCAGAATCCTTTTATTCCGATGCGACGGCCCTTTTTGATTCCGAGAAAACCGCCTGGATCCCGCTTTTCCCCGGAGGTCCGGCACTCAACAATCCCGCTCTTTTAGAAAATCATGTGAATTTTTTTCTGCGGCGCCTCTATGATAATGATCTTGAGCTGATCATCGCTTCTGAAAATATTTTTGCACAACGGGTAGCGGAACGGGTGGCGCTCGAATCCGGGAGTCTGTATTTGAACGGGGGCAAGGATTTTGCTTTTTCGGATCTGCTGAAGCGCCTGGCGGAAATGGGTTACCAGCGCAATGGTATCGTGGAGTTCTGCGGGGACTTTGCCGTGCGCGGTGGTATTGTGGATGTTTATCCCTTTGGCGAAACTTATCCCCTGCGCCTGGAGTTCTTTGGAGATACGGTGGAATCAATCCGCCGCTTCAATCCGCATGATCAGATCAGCTTCGAAAATTGTACGGAAGCAAGAGTGCTACCGTCGTCCCATTCCGCATCCGGGTACAGCACGGTCCGGGATGTTCTTCCGGAAAACATTTTGCTAATCCGCATTGCGGACCTGCATCGGCGGGGGACTGCTCCCGCTGCCGATCCCGCACTGCCTTTCAAGCAGTGGATCTTTGATCCCGCACTTACAAGAACGGATCTGAATGTTCCTTTACAGAGCACCCCTCCGCCCCGGGACCCCAGAGATACGCATTATTGGAACGAGATCCGAAAACAGAACCGCCGCATCTTTGTTTTTGCGGAACATGAACTTCTGCGGGAAAGCATTCATTCCTTTCTGGGGGAGGCCGCGGAATACGTTCCGGCAAACCTGCGCTTTGGTTTTCACTTCCGCGGAACTTCGCTTTTGCTGCTATCTGCGAGGGAAATTTTTCAAAAGGAGTATTATCTAAATCCGGACAAGCGCTTTATTCCGGAATATGCCCGGCGCCCGGAAGCGGCCGATGCCCTGCGTTACGGCGATGCCGTCGTTCACGTTGATCACGGTATCGGGATCTACCGCGGTATCGCCATGCTGGAGTTCCGCGGCGTTCAGCAGGAAGCCATGGTGGTCGAATACCAGAACAAAGACAAGATTTATGTACCGATCCGGCAAATGAACAAAATATTCCGCTACAGCGGCGAAACCGGAAAAGCCCTGAAAATCGACCGTATCGGCACCGCCGCATGGGAACAGGCAAAACATCATTCCCGCAAATATATACGAAAAGCGGCCACGGACCTTGTCGCACTTTATGCGGACAGGAAAACCCTGCCGGGATTTGCCTTTGAAAAAGATACGCCCGATGCCCTGCGCCTGGAGGCGGATTTTCCTTACACGGAAACACCGGATCAGCTTCAGAGCATCGACGATATTCGCCGGGATATGGAAAAACCCGTTATTATGGACCGTCTGGTCTGCGGAGATGTGGGTTTCGGCAAGACCGAGGTGGCCATTCGCGCAGCCTTTAAGGCCGTGTATTCCGGAAAACAAGTTGCAGTCCTGGTTCCCACAACCTTGCTGTGTTTTCAGCACGATGAAAGTTTTCGTGAACGCCTTACTCCCTATGGCATCCATATCACCAGCCTGAACCGTTTTATCGGCAGCCGTATGGTAAAACAAACGCAGGAGGATATGCGTTCCGGCAAAACCGACATCGTGATCGGCACACATAAATTGTTATCTAATATATTGTTTTTTAAAGATTTAGGGTTGTTGGTCGTGGACGAAGAACACCGTTTCGGCGTGAATCATAAGGAAACAATCCGGAATTTAAAACGGCGCGTGGATGTGCTTACGCTTACGGCAACCCCAATCCCGCGAACCCTGCAGCTTGCCCTTGCCGGCCTGCGCGATATCAGCAAGATCGAAACACCCCCGCGGGAGCGCCTGCCAATTGTAACGCGTATTATGTACTGGAACAATGCGGATATCAAAGCCGCGATCGAACGGGAGTTGGACCGCAACGGACAGGTCTTTATCCTGAACAATCATATCGGAGAACTGCCGGCACTCCAGAAAACCGTCGCCGAAATGTTTCCCTCACGCGGCGTTCGCTTTGCGCACGGGCAAATGCCGGGTACGGAACTGGAAAAGACCATGATGGATTTCTATCATCACAAATTTGACATCCTGATCACCACGACCATTATCGAATCCGGCATCGATATTCCGAACGCCAATACTCTGATCGTGATCAATGCGCAGCGGTTCGGCCTTTCACAGTTATACCAGATCCGCGGACGCGTCGGGCGTTCTTATAAAAAGGCCTTTGCCTACCTCATCATCCCGCGCGGCAGGTCGCTATCGCCGCTGGCGATGAAACGTCTCCAGACGCTGGAATATTATACTGATCTTGGGTCCGGTTACCATGTTGCCATGCGCGATCTTGAAATTCGCGGAGCAGGAGATCTGTTCGGCATTGAACAGAGCGGCCATCTGAATCGACTGGGTTACGCCTATTTTAACCGCATGTTCGAGGAAGAGTTGCAGAAGGCGCGGGACCCGGAAAAACGGGAACACGACAGTGCCGACATCCGCTTGGAACATCCCGCCTATCTACCGGAATACTACATTGCCGAACGGGATATCCGCATTGCGTTTTATCGTGAACTAAGCGGCATTCTTTCCGGGGAAATGCCTTTGGCCGCAGCACTGAACGCTATCGGTCACATCGAGTCTGCCTGCCGGGACCGCTTTGGCCGCCTGCCGCAGGAAGCCGTGAACCTTTTTAACGATGCCCGGCTTTCCGTCTGGCTGAAAGGCTTTGAGATAGATGCCCTTATCCGAAAGGACGGCGAACTGCGCTTGCTGTTTTCTCCGGATGCGGGAACCGAAAAAATTCAGCGCGCCGCCGGAAAATTACTCGGGATCTTTCGGAAACATCACATCGAAATCAGCTTTGTTTCAAAGCAACACCTGTTTGCCAGAACGGACGAAAATTTCCTCTCCGCCTTTTATGCGGGAACTTTTCTGGGTGAAATGGATTCTATCCCCGGGTAATTAATAATTTTCATTTTTAAGACAGGTGTATTAAATTTCTGCAAACTTGGGGAGTCTCTATGAAGCGTTTTTTACTGCTTACGGTCGGATTGTTGCTGTTGCTGTCTTCCTGTTCCCGATTCAGCGATGATGTTGTTGCGCGTGTTGACGGAAAAAAGATACTCCGGGGCGAACTTTTTCTCTATGTTCCGGAAGCGGAATTTAATTCCATGCCCCCTTCCGAAAAATCCGCGTTGATCGATCAAATATGCGACGAGTACAGAATGCGCTACTTTCTTGAAGAAGAGGGCCTTCTTGATACCGGGGATGTTAAATGGGAAATCGCGACCTGGAAAATTCGCCAGCTCGCCAATATGGCATACAATCATCTCATCATTGACAAGATCCTTACGGCACAGGCAGAACGCGAACTTTATGATCGCCTGCGTTACGAAATTAATGTCAGTCATATTCTGATTGGATATAACGGCCAGTATAAAACACATGACCGCAGCCGCGAGGAAGCAGAAACTTTGGCGGCGGAGCTGGAAAAAAGCCTGACAGAAGAAAATTTTTATACGATGGCGGAAAAATATTCCGACGATCCTTCCCGCGAACAAAACGGGGGAAATCTTGGCTGGGGAAAAAGCGGCAGCTGGGTTGACTCTTTTGAAGAAGCCGCTTTTAAACTCGAACCCGGTAAGATTACGGGGTCCGTGGAAACGCCCTTCGGTTTCCACTTTATTAAACTGAACGAACGCCGCGAGCTTATTGTCGATCCTTTTGAGACCATGCGCCCCGAATTGAGGGATATCGCTTTCAATAAGTGGCAAAACCGTTTTATGCTCCGCGAACAAGCGGTGTTCGATTCGCTTTCCACCGCGGGACCCCTGGTCTACAAGGACTCCCTGCTCAACGATTTTATCGAACGTTTCGTCCGGCTTTCACAGAATGTTTTTTATTCCGAACACTTTACCGCCTTCGATATTCTTGATGTGTTTGAGGACACGCTTACCGTAGGTTATATTGGGGATATTCCAATCAACAAGGAATGGATACATCAGTTTTTGAAAATCCTCAGCCTGCAGATGCCTCCGCGTTTTACCGATGTCAGCTCTTTCCGTTCTTTTGTCGAACAGCACCGCCCCGGCGTGATGCTATACAAGACCGCGCTGGAAATGGGTATTGACAATTCCCGTGATTATCTTCGATATTATAATGTTTATCTTGCAAAAAAGGCCGCTTCTTTGTTCGATAAATACTATGTCTTTGAAAAAATTAATCCCGGACCTGACGCATTGCGGGATTTTTACGAAAATGAAAAAATACGCTTGTATTTTAATGAGGCGACCGTTCAGGTCCGCGAGGTGCTGTTAAGCGATTCCACCCTTGCCGCCGAGCTGCTGCAACGTGCCCGGGCCGGAGAGAGCATGGCGGAACTTGCAACGCAGTACAGCGTACGCAACGTCGGCAAGAACAATGCGGGTCTGATCCCGCCCGTTAAGCGTTCCCAGTACGGAGAAATGGGACTTGCCGCATTCAATATTCTGGACGGCGAGTTTGCGGGTCCCTTTAAAGTTGGAAAGCATTATTCCATTATCCGGCGTGAAAAATATATTCCCGAAAGCTATAAAAGTCTGCAGCAGATCCGATACCGGCTTTTGACCGACTACCGTTCCCAACATCTTGATGAAAAGCGCGCGGAACAGCGGGAGATGCTTCACCGGCGCTATCGCGCGGAGGTCAATCCATTATACACAGAATAAAACATGTGGGCGCAGGATTTCTGCTGCTCGTTTTGCTGGGCTCCTGCGATAAGCTGCCTTTTACCAACCCCTGTGCGGCGCGCGTGGGCCTGCGCTTTCTGCTTAACCGGCAGGTTTATGAAAAAACCGGCGGGAGATCTTCTGAAGATGAGCGTAACGCATATATTGAACAATGGATCGAAGACGAGGTCGGTTTTCGGGCCGCCAAAAAAACCGTACGCCTCGACGCTTCCATGCGCCGCCAAGTCCGGGATTACCGGCGTCAGCTGATCATTCGGAAGTATTACGCCGAAAATTTGCAGCCCACCGCCGCCATTAGTGAAAACGCCGTTCTTGAATATTATAAAAAACACATGGCCGCTTTCCGCACACCAGTGGATGCGGCGTTTGTGGAACTGTACGCCTCTCCCATTTCCGAAACGGCAAATGAAATTCACCGCGATCTTAAGAGCGGAAAACGCCCCGCACAGATTCCGGAATTCGTCCTTATCCGCAGCGGAGAATGTACTCCCGTGTTTGAAAGAGCCTTGTTTGCAAAAAGAACGAACGGCCTTATCGCCCCGCAGTCCGAACGAAATCAGCATTATGTTATCTCCGTGATCGAATACTTTCCCAAAGATTCACAACTCCGCGTGGAACATGTGCGGGAAGAGATCATTCAAAGGCTTCAGATCGAAGCGCAGATGCAGCGTTATCAAGAACAACAAAAAGCCCTGAAGGAACGTTTTAATGTCAAGATCTATTAAGTCAACTCTGGCCCTCTGCCTGCTGTCCCTAACGCTTTTTCTTTCTGCTCAGCAGATCGTGGATGGTATCGCCGCGATCGTCGGAGAAGATATTATTTTGTTTTCCGAAGTAAATCAGTATGCCTTTGAAATGGCGCAGCAAAGCGGCGTGGATATTTCCGGCGATTCCCGGCAGTTCGCCCGTTTCCAGGAAAGCGCTCTGCGCGATATGGTCAACGCTAAAATTCTCCTGCTCCAGGCCGCCGCCGACTCCATTGAGATCAACGAGCGCAATGTCGAATCTACGGTCAATGCACAGCTCGAACAATATATTGGCCTTGCGGGTTCTCCGGAAATGCTGGAAATGTATTTTGATTCCCCCCTTAAAAAAATCCGTGAAATGCTTTATGAGCGCATCAAAAGCGCCATGATCTCTCAACAGCTTCAGCAGGAAAAATTTTCCAAGATCAAGATCTCCCGTCCGGAAGTTGTTGCTTTTTTTGAAGAATACCGCGATTCGATTCCGGAGCTTCCCGAGCGCGTGGACATTGACCACATTTTGTTGAAAGAAAAACCCTCTCCCGCATCCAAAGAACGCAGCTACGAAAAGCTGATGGATATCCGCGGTAAAATTTTAGCGGGGAACATCCGCTTTGAAGATGCCGCTCTTGAATATTCGCAGGACCCCGGGTCTGCTGCAGATGGCGGCGACCTTGGCTTTGTTTCGAAGGGAACCTTTGTTCCCGAATTTGAAAAGGCCGCTTTCGCTCTCACTCCCAACGAAATCTCGCTGCCGGTTGAAACGCAGTTCGGCTACCATCTTATTCAACTGATTGAAAAACGCGGCGAACTTATCCATACCCGCCACATACTGATCCCCATCGAATCCAGCGATGAGGATAGAAAATATGTTATCAACATGTTATCCACTATCCGTGACAGCATTCTACAGGGTGTAGATTTTGCTTATTTGGCCCGCAAATACAGTGAAGATCCCGATGTTGAAGCCAATGCCGGGCGTCTTGGTGAATTTTCGCTGGAGGCCCTTCAAATTCCCGAATTTGCAGAAGTGGCCGTTACCCTTCAAGAGGGAGGCGTATCTGAGCCTTTCCAAAGTGGTTATGGTTTTCATATCTTAAGATTAAACAAACACTTACCTTCAGAAATAATACGCCTTGAAAAGCATTATCCCATTCTTGAAAATATGGCTTTAAATGAAAAAAGATCCAGTTTTTGGAATGCGTGGATGGAAAAACTCTACGGTAAATATTATGTGGAGATCAAACTGTAAAATGGGAATAAAAAAAACAAGTTTCCTTTTTAAACTCCGCCCATCACGTGCTGCAGGTATTTATCCACAATTTGAATGATCTTTTCAACATCCAAAGACAACGCTAATTTCCTTATTGTAAGGAGCATTCGAAAGATATTCACGAAATGCACAGTATTATGAATTTTATTATGTTTTTTCAAGAAAAAGATATTAAATTAATTTGCGTCAACATAATGCTTTGAGGTGATTCATGAAATTCACGGTTTCCAAACAAGATTTTTTTCAAGTTCTGCAAAAGGTTTCAAATGTGACACCCTTGCGCTCTACTCTCCCTATTTTGAGTTGTATTCTTTTTACCGTTAAGGACAATATTTTAAAAATGCGTTCCACGGACCTGGAAATTACCATGTCCGCCAGTTGTCCGGTCGACATGGAAAGGGATGGTGCAATTGCAATTCCCAGTAAAATCATTAAAGAGATCACAGCGGAGTTACCGGACACCAATTTGCATTTTACTATTGAGGACGAACAAATCATTATTACAACGGATGCCGGTGGCGAATACCGCATAATGGGATATCCTGCAATGGAATTTCCCACGGAACCGATCGTGGACAACAGTAAAATGGCAACCCTGCAAGCGGAAAAATTTAGGCGTATCGTGGATAAAACCGGTTTTGCCGTATCCCGGGATGAGATGAAAGTCGCCCTGAACGGGGTGTTGCTGCAATTCCGTGAAAACGAACTTCGTGCCGTTTCCACCGACGGGCACCGTTTGGTGCGCTACCGGCTGAAGGAATATCAGGGCGCGGGAAATATCAAAGATATTATCGTACCGCCGAAATTTCTCAATCTTTGCGTTGCCAGCATCCGCAATGTGGAATTTATTACTCTGCGTATCGGCAACAACCATATTATGCTGGAACTGGACGATACCACGGTTTATTCACGGATCATTGAAGAACGTTTTCCGGACTACGAAAGCGTGATCCCGGCGGATAACGACAAAAAGATCCTGGTCAATATTGACGAATTGCTTTCGGTCGTAAAACGCGTCGGTATATTTGCAAGCCGGAACACGCGTCAGATATCCTTGAGTTTTTCGACAAATAAAGCTGTTGTAAAAGCGGAAGACATTGAAACCTCCTCCACCGCCAAAGAACATTTATCGCTCAGCTATAACGGCGAGGAATTTACAATTGGCTATAACTCGGACTATCTTCGGGAGATGATCCGGCACATAGACGGAGAAAGCGTCGAAATTCACCTTAAAAATGCGATCATGGCCGGCCTTTTCTTTCCCACAGAACAGCTGCCCGATGAAGAGATCCTTTTCCTGCTTATGCCGATCCGCCTGATATAATATTTATCACACAAGGAGAGGAACAATGAAAAATGTTATGCTCTTTCTTTTGCTTGTAGGATTAACTTTTTCTTGTTCTTCTGTTGTTTATTATCCCAATACCGCAAACACTCCGCTTTTCCGGGAAAAGCATGAAATTTATCTTTCCGCAAACGCGGTTCCCGGAGGCGCAAACCTGCATGCAGCATATGCACCCGGTAAACATTTGGCACTTTTGCTGAATGGCAGTGTAATCAATTTTGCCGGCACCGAACTGGAAACGGATTACAGAAGCGGTCAAAACTACGCCGAGATAGCCGCGGGCGGATTTTCAGCTATTTCCGGCCCCCTTTCGGTGGAGACTTATCTGGGTGCCGGCATCGGCGGGAGTTCTTCAAAAAATCTAAATACCGGCGTACTCCGGACCACAGGTCTTTTTAAGGCTTTCCTGCAACTGAACACCGGTTTTCGCTGGAAATACCTCACACTGGGTGTATCCGTGAGGGAATCGTTCGTCCATACGGCCGCACCACAGTACGACGGCGTTACAAACGGGCTTGCAGAATCCGATATTTTCTTTGAACCGCTTGTTTTTCTGGGACTGGGGCCGGAAAAGTTCAGGGTCAAGGCAGAGGCCGGACTGTCTTATGCACATTTCGTAAATTTGAGTTATGCGCCGTTTCTTTTTTCACTGGGGGTGGAAACCCGCTTTTCGTTAAAAAAATAAACGATCCCCTTATATCAACTTCACGATTAACGCAGGTTTTCACTTTCTCCGATTTTCTCCGCCCAAACCACAAATCCGTCCGTATTTTAGGAAAGACTTGTTATATTAGGTTAAATTTTCGGGAAAATGATCAAGAAACTCAGACTCAGACATTTACGGATATTCGAAGAAAAGGAAGTTACTTTTTTCCCGGGCATCAACATTTTGCTGGGAAAAAACGGAGCGGGGAAGACCAGCATCCTCGAGGCGATCTATGTGTTGAACTTCAGTAAATCCTTTAAGGCCGCACGCGACGAGGACATGCTGCAGATCGGGGAGGATTATTTTCAGATAGAAAGCGAATGGGAACAGGCGCGTTTCCGAAAAGCTGCGGTGAATTATGTGCGGGAGCGCGGAAAGCGCTTTATTTATGACGATGCGGTCATTCCGCGCATTTCGGATGTGATCGGATCTTTTCCCATGGTGCTGCAGTCAGCGGAAGATTTCCGGATCAGCGCCGGGGCGGGCAGCGAACGGCGTTTGTATTTCGACCGTTTCATTTCACAGATATCACCCTCCTATCTTCGGGATCTGATGCACTTCCGGAAACTGCTGAAAAACCGGAATGCCTGCCTGAAAAACCAGAGCGAGAAAAAAACATACCGCTACAGCGAAGAACTCGAGGTCTACGATCAACAGCTTTCTCCCCTAATGTTCCGCATTCTGCAAATGCGGAAGAAGGCGGTTTCCGCCTTTAACCGGGAACTGGAAAAGCTGTACCGGGAGAGTTATGATGACGGCAGCCATGCAGAGATACGCTACACGGCATCTCTGGATGCAGAGAATGAAAAGGACTTTGCCCGCATCCACAGAGAGAGCGCCCGGAAGCATTGCGATAAAGAAGTCGCGCTGCGGCGCTCTCTCTTCGGTCCGAATTATGACAAATACAGCTTCTGCCGCAAGGGTATTCCTTTGATCAATTTTGCATCACAGGGTGAACAAAAGATCTGGCTGATCCTGCTGAAGCTGGCGGAGGGCGAGATATTGAAACGCCAGGGGGGTGAAGAGCCGCTGTATTTGTTTGACGACCTTTTTGCGGAACTGGATATTGCCAACAGCCGGCGTGTAGTGGCGCGTATTATGGAAAAACCGCAGGCACTGATCAGTACAACCGACCTGAACGATCTGCGCCGGCACGGAATGGATGCCGTAAAGGGAAAGATCAACATTATCGAGATCTGAAAGAATCATCCGCAGTGTAAAAAACGGCGGACCAGCTCAGGGATCTTTTCGGGATCTGCTCCGAGTTCTTCACGCAAATGTTCGTCGCCGTAAGCATTCAGTTTTTCGACGGTTCCGCGAAGAAGATCATCCGTAAAAACATCCCCGGCTTTAAAAATACCGGCTTTCTCCGTTAAGCGATCGGCCGCGGCTTTGCAAGAGACCGGCAGTTGCGGCAGTTTTTGCTGAAGAGCGCGTTGCTCTTCTTTGAAAATATTGACATCCACAAAAGCCGCATCGGCAAGCGCTTCGGACCCGGGCGTGCATAAGCCCTGCCTTGCGCCGACACAGAGTCCCGCGATCAGCAGATAAATATCAGCGGAGCCGTCGGGGCTGCGGATCTCAAAGGTCGAACGTTGCCCGGGATCCCGGAGCTGTACTTTTTCAAGAGGATTCGCATGGGCGATCATATCGC
>JAQVTR010000025.1 GCA_028699915.1 Fidelibacterota bacterium | reverse complement strand
GATAATGAATAATTAAATGTACAATGGATAATTGACAATTAAAATTGATAATGGATAATGGAAAATTAAAATGCAGGGTATAAAATTTACCCTGATGATTTTTACTTTTTAGAATATAAACGTATTTCAAGTATCCGTCCCCACAGATATGACCATTAACCGCCTTCGTCCGCCTGACAGCGGGACTACGGCGCTTGTCCTTCGCCAAGTCTTCCAGCCTGCTGGCCGTAGCCTTGGCGAAGGCCAGTGGAGAATAGCGGGATCGAACCGCTGACCTCTTGAATGCCATTCAAGCGCTCTCCCAGCTGAGCTAATTCCCCATAAAATCAAATTGCGCGCCAATATAAGAAAAAATTTTGAAAATCAAACATAAAAATCGTATCTTACAGCATGGTTTACTAATGACAATGAGGAGTCGGCATGCTTGAACGTGTTCTAGCGATCAATCCGGGATCCACCAGCACAAAAATGGCGGTCTTTACCCGGAAAGGGGTGGAATTCGAGTTAAAGGTGGACATGGAAGCGCTACAGGTGTCAAAGGGAAATGTTTACGAGGAACTGGATTTCCGTACCCGGCAGATCGGGGCGGAACTCGAGTTGCACGGAATTGACAGCATTTCCATCGTCATCGGGCGCGGGGGATTGCTGAAGCCCATGAAGAGCGGTGCTTACAAGGTCTGTGATTCCATGATCAGCGATTTGAAAATTGCCCGTTACGGGAATCATGCCAGCAATCTTGGAGCCGCGCTGGCAAGCTATTTTGGAAAGAAATTCCGTGCTCCGGCCTATATCATTGATCCCGTTTCCGTTGATGAAATGACCCCGGAAGCCCGGATATCGGGAGTGCCCGGCATTCAGCGCAAAAGTGTATCGCATGCGCTGAATATCAAGGCGACGGCGCGCCGGGTCTGCGAGCGCGAGAACCTGGACATCCAGAAGGTAAATTTTATTATTGTACATATGGGCGGCGGCATTTCTGTTTGTGCAATGCTGCGGGGAAAGAATATCGATGTCAATAACGCATTGCTGGGAATGGGCCCTTTTTCGCCCGAACGTGCGGGAGCGTTGCCTTTGGAAGGAATACTGGACCTGGTGTTCCGCCAGAAAAAAGACGAGGCGGCGCTGCGGAAGCTCTTTACCCGGGAAAGCGGATTAAAAGGCTATCTGGGTACGAACGATGTGCGCGAAGTGGTCCGCCGCATCCTTACGGGAGATAAAGAGGCGGAACTGATCATGAATGCCATGCTGTATCAGGTGCGGAAAGAGATCGGAGCCATGGCCGCCGTTCTGGATTTCAAGGTGGATGCCCTGGTGGTAACCGGCGGAGCCGCATATTCCGATTATATCCGCGAAGCAATGCACGAACATCTCGGCGGACAATTCCGCATCATCTTCAATCCCGGTGAAAATGAACTCGAAGCAATGGCGGATGGCGGATTCCGCATTCTGGACGGGAAACTGAGTATCTATGATTACGAAAAAGACGAGGCATGACCATGCGTTACCGGGATATTTACAAAAAGATTGATCTGAAAGCACCCCGGACCCTGAATGTTGTGTTCCCCAATTCGGCGCCGGTTTTTGAAGCGCTGTCCGAAGCGACGAAAAAGGGCTACATTCATACGCGTCTCTACGGTGTTTCCCAAAACATCCGGCAACTGGCGGATTCCTTTGCTCTGCAGCATTATGAACTGATCCCTGCGCAAGATCCGGACGAAGCCGCAGGAAAAGCCATTGCGGATATTCGCGAAGGCAGGGGAGATGCACTGATGAAAGGCGATATCGCCACGGCCGCTTTTCTGAGTCCCGTTCTGAACCGGGAAAAAGGTTTGCGCAAGGGCAAACTGCTCTCGCATATCGCCGTCTGCGACAGTCCGGGTTATCCTAAACTGCTGTTCCTGACGGACGGCGCCATCAATATCGAGCTTGATGTGGATCGCAAGCGGTCTATTACGGAAAATGCGATCGAATTCACGGAACGGGTTCTGGGTGAAAAACCCAAAGTCGCTTTTGCCGCCATTGTGGAAAAGGTCAATCCAAAACTGCCCGAAACGGGCGAGGCCGCACAACTGGCACGGGAATTTTCCGCTAAAGGTTATCCGGCAGAAGGCCCCATGGCCCTGGATGTGATCCTGAATGCCGAAGCGGCAAAGAAGAAAGGGATCGTATCGGCAATATCCGGCGATGTGGATCTGATCGTATTTCCCAATATAACCGTCTGCAATTTCATGCTGAAACAAATGATCGAACTTCAGCACGCCCCCGTCGGCGGCATCATTATGGGTGCGCAAGTTCCGCTTATCCTGCTTTCGCGCTCGGATCGCCCCTCGGAAAAATTGAATTCCATTGTGCTGAGTTTGATCCGCTGAACCGTATCCGCAATGAATAAGGGGTTTTCAGGAGAGGATTAAGCGGTTGGATAAATGCAGAATTATTTTTAGCTTAAGCATATGAAACTGACCATACTCGGCTCTGCCTCACATATTCCGACCCGGGACCGCAATCAGAACGGCTATTTTCTGGAAACAGCAGAAGAAGCCCTGCTTTTTGATCCGGGGGAAGGCACACAGCGGCAGTTCACTTTGGCGGGTATCTCGCCCGGACGAGTGAAACGCATTTTCATTTCGCATTTTCACGGAGATCATTGTCTGGGTCTGCCCGGTATGATGCAGCGGCTTTCGCTGATGCAGGTTTCGCATCCGCTGAAGATCTATTTTCCCGAAGAAGGCCGGGAATTTATACAGGCGCTGAGCAAGGCATCCAAATTTACGGCGCATGTCGAATTTGAATTTCACCCTCTGAAAGCCGGTTTCTGCGAGGAAAACGAGAAGCGGCGGATTGAAGCATATGAACTCCGGCACAGTACTCCCGTGCTCGGATACCGCATAATTGAAAAACCTCGCCTGCACTTTATTCCGGAACGGCTCCGCGAAACGGGTCTGGAAGGCGGGGAGATCGCGTTACTGGAAAAGAGCGGCAAAATCCGGAAGAAGGGCAAAACGATCCGGCGCGAAGACCTGAGTTACCGGGATAAGGGGAAGATCTTTGCCTATGCCCTCGATACCGCCCCCTGTCCGGCCATACCCGGGCTGATCCGCGATGCCGACTGTTTGCTGATGGAAGGCACTTATCTGCGCAGTGAACAGACACTTGCAGATACCTTTTTGCACATGTGCGCCGAACAGGCAGGAGAATATGCCCGGGATCATGGCGTGAAAAAACTCGTTCTCACACACTATTCCGAGCGCTATAAAGATATGGGAGCTTATCAGAAAGCAGTTGTTAAGGTCTTTGAAAATACGCATATTGCAAAGGATTTTGACGTAATTGAATTTTAAGATGAGGCATACATGAAAAGACCGGATTGGGATACGTACTTTTTGAATATCGCCCGTGTGGTTGCCACGCGTTCCTCCTGCCTGCGCCGGCATGTCGGCGCCGTGATCGTGCGGGATAAGGATATTATTTCTACCGGATACAACGGAGCTCCTCAGTTCCAGCCCAACTGTCTGGAGATCGGCTTTTGCTATCGTAACAGGCACAACATCAAATCCGGGACCCAGCTTGAACGCTGCCGGGCGGTGGGATCACATGCCGAATCCAACGCCATCGCGCTTGCGGCTCGTAATGGGCATGCTACGTCCAACAGTACGATCTACATTCACGGACACGATTTTGTTTGCTATCAGTGCCGTGCACAGATCGCCAACGCCAATATACGGCGGGTAATTCTGGAACATCCGGATGGCAAGGTCGAGGAATGGATCCCGGAAAAGGACTGGACCGTGCACCCCGTCGACGAGGAGAATTGCACATGTTAAAAAAGATCATTTTTTTGATGGTAATCGGGAGCCTTGTGTTTTTATGGGCAAAAGATCCGAATTACTACATTCGCCGCGCCAATCTGAATTATAAACAGGTTGACGATATGATCGTTACCCTGCGCATTCGTTCCCGCCTTCCGGAAGCTACCGTGCCGGATCGCGAGACCGAACTGCATTTTATCCGGCCTGACTCCCTGTTTACCGAAGACAATGAACCGCTGATGCTGCCACGTGAGATCTTTCTGATGGATCTGGAACGTTTGGTCAAAGACGCCCGCTCCCTGCGGCTGATCGAAGTGGAAGAAGCAAAAAATCATTCCGTTTTTTTAGAGGTGATCAAAGCGGTTGAAGAACGCGATGTGATCTTTCTGACCATGATCGATACCTTAAGCTGGCTGCTGACCCAAATGAAAATGATCGATAAACCCGAAATGATTGCCGATATCAGTTTTACCCATGAAGAACTGTTTCCGGGGATTTTTCTCCCAACGGATATCCGTGTCATGATCGAAACCAAACAAAGCGAAAAGAAAAAAGTCCCGAATCCCCGCAGCGGTATCCCGGTCAGCTCCTCTTTTGGTTACATTGATATGCGCTTCAGCAATTACAGGATCAATATGCTGCATCCATCGCTGACGGAACCCGGTATGCCGCAATAATCAAGGAAGAGGTATGATATGCGCAATGTACTCAGTGTTATTCTCGGTGGAGGACGCGGAACCCGCCTGGCGCCGCTGACTACGGTCCGTTCAAAACCTGCCGTTCCCATTGGCGGCAAATACCGCCTGATCGATATCCCGATCAGCAACTGTCTGAATTCCAACATTCGCAAGATCTATATCCTGACACAATTCAATAGCGAATCGCTGCACCGGCATATCAACCAGACCTATAAGCTCGACAATTTTACGGATGGTTTTTTGGAAGTGCTTGCCGCTTCGCAGAGCATTGATAACATGAACTGGTACCAGGGAACGGCAGATGCAGTCCGGCACAATCTGAAGCATTTCGATTCCTATTCATTCCGGGAATACCTGATCCTTGCCGGCGATCATCTCTACCGGATGAACTATTCCGATTTTGTGGCGAGCCACCGCAAGACCGAGGCCGATATCAGCATCTCGGTTAAACCCGTTACCCGCGAAGAAGCAAAGGGATTCGGGATCCTGAAGGTCAACGAAAAAGGCCGTATCGTGAAATTTGCCGAAAAACCCAAAGACCCGAAACTGCTGGATGCCATGACCAGTCCGACTGGCGATCCCGAGCGTCCGTACTGGGGTTCCATGGGGATCTATGTATTCCGGCGGGGAATCTTGCACAAGACGCTCACCGAGATCACGGAAGATGATTTTGGCGGTGATATTATACCCGCCGCGATCCATGATTATAGGGTAATGGCATTTTTCTTTAATGAATACTGGGAAGATATCGGAACAATCCGCGCTTTTTACCAGGCGAACATGAATTTTACCCGCGCCCATCCGGAATTTCGCTTTGTGGACGAACATTTCCCCATTTTTACCCATGCCCGCATGCTGCCGGGTTCGCGCATTATCGATGCGCATATCGAAAACTCCCTGATCAATGATGGCGCATTGGTGCAAGCCGGTATTATCCGCAACAGCATTCTGGGAATTCGGTCCGTGGTGCGCGAGGGCACGGAGATCCACGACAGTTACATTATGGGCAACGATTATTTTGAAACAGAGCATCAGGAGGATCGTATTCCGCTCGGGATCGGGAAGCACTGCCTTATCCGCTGCGCCATAGTAGACAAGAACGCCCGCATCGGTAATAACGTCAAGATCGTCAATAAAGACAACCTGTTGGAACTGGAAAGCGAAAATTACTGTATCCGTGACGGGATTGTGGTCGTAAAGAAGGATGTCAGCATCCCGGACGGTACCGTGATCTGATCCGTAAATAAACGATTGTTAAAATTTTAAGAAGAGAACGGACAGTTGTATCAGGGGCGAAGCCATCTGCATTTTCCCGGGATATCTGCGATGGACGGCAGTTCCATAAAGCGCTCTTCAGGCAGTTTTACCGCATCGATCTTTTCATGCAGCCAGGTGGTATGGTAAGGAATATGTACTGCGTGGCCGCCGAGTTGGATGACGGGAATGATATCCGAGCGAAGTGAGTTCCCGATCATCAGGAATTCGCAGGCTTCAATATCCAGATGCCGAAGCAGCTTTCGGTAATCGGAAGTTTCCTTATTGCTCATGATCTCGATATGATGAAAATAGGGTTCCAGCCCGGATTTGCGCAGCTTGCGCTCCTGATCCAAAAGGTCGCCTTTAGTGGCAACGATCAGCGGATAATGTTCGGAAAGTTCTTTTAGTACCCGCTCGACATGATCCAGAAGCCGAATCGGCGAATCGGCCAGCCGTTTCCCGGCCTCCAAAATGCGGCGGATCTGAGCAGCGGGAAGCGTATCCTTGCTTAGATGCAGCGCCGTTTCCAGAATAGAGAGCGTATATGCCTTTGCCCCGTAACCGTAGAGAGCAATGTTCCGGATCTCGGTTTTAAAGAGTTCCGCCGAGCTTTCCGGAGGAGAGCTATAGGGGAGCATGACATCGCAGAAGAGGTTTTCCAGTGCACGGTAATGGGGCTCATTGTCCCACAGCGTATCGTCGGCATCAAAGGCAATATAGCGGATGGTATTCTTCTTCGTTTCGATCATAACGCAAGTATACGCAATTAGGTTTTAAATTGACAGAAATAATATTGTGCGCCGGATTGAGTCAATGAGGTTTGATCGGATTGATTCAAATAAATTAAAAGGAATTGACGCAATACGCTTCGATTAAATTGACTCAATGAAATTTTATGGGATTGAGTCAATTAAATTCGATTGAATTGACGCAATGGGTTCCCAAAGCTAAATTTCCGGCTTCCGGCTTCTGAATCTTGCCTGTCTGCCAATCCGTCAGCCGACGGAAGAGTAGAGTCTGTCGACTACGAACTACCGTCTACCGTCCTCTGTCTCCCGCCTCCCGTTTTCTATCTTCTGATCTCACGCTTGGAATTATTCTTAACTTCCTTTATATTCCTGCGCAAACAATATCGACAGGAGATGCATGAACATCCTTTATGGAATTCAGACCACCGGCAACGGCCATATTGGAAAGTCCCGCATCATTGTTCGTGAACTGAAACGCCGCGGACATCAGGTGCGTGTGATATTCAGCGGCGACCAGCAGGGGAACATTCCCGGTGATCAGGATTTTGCACCCTACCGCATATTCAAGGGACTTACATATGCGACCGAAAACGGGAAGATCAATTATGTTAAAACGGCGCCGCGCCTGGATGCATTCAGCTATGTCCGCGATATTCTGGCATATAATGCCAAAGGTGTCGATCTGATCGTGAGCGATTACGAACCGATCTCCATCAACATTGCCAAGCGCAATAAAATTCCCTCGCTCGGCATCAGCCATCAGTATGTATTTCAGCATGACGTTCCCTATCCGCCGCTGCAGGTACTGGTCCGCACTATTATGGAATATTTTGCTCCCGCAGATTTTACCGTTCCCATTCATTGGCATCATTTCGGATTTCCGGTCCTGCCGCCGGTCATTACTCCCGCACAATTAAACAAAACCAAGGAAATTGAAGGCAAATATGTGGTTGTCTATTTGCCGTATGAAGATATCCGGCAAGTCATAAAAATGCTGGAATCCTGTCCGCCGGACCATGATTATTACTTTTTTACGGATATTAAAAAAAATCAGAGAAAAAACAACATCCACCTTTTACCCAAAGACCGGCAGCAGTTCCTCAATAAACTTGCAGGTTCACAGGGAGCCATTCTGCATGCGGGATTTCTTGCCAACAGCGAAGCATTTGATCTGGGGAAAAAAACGCTGGCAAAACCCATTAGCGGCCAAGCGGAGCAGATCGCAAACGCCATGGCTATCGAGCAGCTGCATTTTGGCAAGCAAATGAATGAACTGAACTTCCGGGAGGTTGCGGAATGGCTGCAGATGCCGCCGATTCGCCCCATGCATTATCCGGACACGGGAATCCGTTTTGTGGACTGGATCGAAGCGGGAGTATTTAACACGCAAAGCCTGATCGCGCTTTGCGAAGAACTCTGGTCCGGCGTACCTATCCCGCAGATATTCAGGACCTAAAGCCTGTAGGATCATAAAAATCGTTGTATAATAATGCAAAAACCCCGAAATTTCAAAAAAGGAAATCCGGAATGAGAAGCGTTAAGATCTTCCTGCTCAATCTGCTACTGATCGGACTGCTTTGGGCTCAGAGTCCTGCAGAACTGGTCGAACAACTGGCGGCTTCGTCCGAACTGCGCCATGCGCAATGGAGCGTTTACGCGCGTTATGTGGATCCGATGAACGGTGAACCCCCCCTCATTGACCATAACTCCGATATGTCTCTTGCCTGTGCCTCCAGCCTGAAAGTTCTGACCCTTGGGCTTGCGCTGGACAAACTTGGCGGAGATTACGTTTTCAAGACCCGGCTCTACTATTCCGGAAGCATATCGCCGGACGGCGTACTGAACGGGGATATCGTCATTGTCGGCGACGGCGATCCCACGCTGGGCGGCGATCAGGTGGGCGGCGCCTATCTCTATGACAAGCTGATGGCCGAATGGGTCAAAGCGATCAAACGCAAAGGGATAAAACGTGTGAACGGGTCCGTAATTGCGGATGAATCGCTGTACCCGCCTTATCATGTGCCCGGAAGCTGGACCTGGGAGGATCTCGGCAACTATTACGGAGCCGGATTGACGGCACTCTGTTTTTCGGACAATAAATATTATCTTGATTTTAAACCCGGAAGCAAGGCGGGAGATCCGGCGGAAGTCATCGCAATGCGTCCGGAGATCCCGGGATTGACCTATACGAACCTGATGAAAACAGGACCGATATACTCCGGCGATAACGGTTACATTCTTGCCGCTCCCAATTGCTATCATGCACTCTTTCACGGGACCATTCCGGCGGGAACGGAAAAATTTTCCATCAAGGGAGCCATCCCCAATCCGGCGCTCTTAGCTGCACAAATGCTGGATTGGTCACTGAAAAACGCCAAGATCCCCGTTGCATCCGCTCCCCGGGTATTCAACGAGGCAAGGGAATACCGGCCGGAAGCACTCATTAAGACCATCATTTCTCCACCGCTGCGCCGCATTGCCGAAATTACCAATAAGTTGAGCAATAACACCTACACAGAAATGCTCCTCCTGAAAGTCGCACATGAAACCAGCGGGATCGGCGAGACTAAAGAAGGACTCAAGGTTCTGGAAGATTTTATGGATAAAATGCACATTGATCGCTCCGGTATGCGCCTGGTCGACGCCAGTGGGCTTTCGCATGAAAATATGATCACAAGCCGGATTTTTTGTGATTTTCTCAGTGCAATGACAGCACGGAAAAGTTTTTCCGATTTTTATCAGGGCTTTGCCAGAGCCGGAGACAGCAATGATTACGGGCACGTTGTAACATTTGCACGGAATACCGATGCCGCCAACAATGCAAGGGTCAAGACGGGCTATATCGGCGGGGTCCGCAGCCATACCGGCTATGTGAGCACCCGCTCCGGACGCCTGATCGCTTTTTCCTGTATTGCCAACAATTATCACTGCAAGACCAAAGAGATCACAGCCCTGCACGAGCGGATCGTAGCGGCGCTGGCCTCGCTGGATTAATATGGACGCTGTTTTTACAAAAGAGATCACCTGTACCGTTTGCCCGGTAGGATGCAAACTGACGATTGAAAAGGACGGGGACGCTTACCGCATTTTCGGCAATCAGTGTAAACGCGGTCATTCCTATGCCATCGAAGAACTAACGCACCCTACGCGTATGCTGACCACAACGGTTGCCATCCGCCATGCGCTGCATTCCCGGCTTCCCGTCCACAGCTCCGGGCCCTTGCCCAAAGAACTGCTATTCCCCGCAATGAAGATCCTCAAAGAATGCTGTGTCAATGCGCCCGTGCGCTGCGGACAGGTCATTGTTCGCGGCATACTGAAAACGGGGGTAGACATTTGCGCTTCCCGGGACATGGAGTTGGTATGAACGCTGTCGAAAAAGAAATTCGCGAATTGCAGCAGACCTTGCGTGAGCACAATTACCGCTACTACGTTTTGGATGATCCTCTGATCTCGGATGCGGAGTATGACCGGCTTTTCCGCCGCCTTCTGGAAATGGAGGGGCGGTATCCCGAGTATATAACACCTGATTCTCCGACCCATCGTGTCGGTGCGGAGCTTTTGCAGAATTTCGGGGCGCTGGAACACCGCATTCCGATGCTGAGCCTTGCCAACGCGCTGAACGAAGAGGAACTTAAAGACTTCTATACCCGGATCGTGAAATTCACCGGCGATCCCTGTACCAAGCTGGTGGGTGAACCCAAACTGGATGGCCTGGGCGTGGAGCTGATCTATGAAAAAGGAGTACTTGTTGCCGGTTCTACACGCGGCGACGGTTATACCGGGGAAGATGTCACCGCAAATCTCCGTACACTAAGGCAGATCCCCCTGCGCCTGCAGGGCCGGGATTTTCCGGAACTGCTGGAAGTCCGCGGAGAGGTGATCATTTCCAAAGAAAATTTTGTGCGTCTCAATAAAGAACGCGAGGAAAAAGGGGAAAAACTTTTTGCCAATCCGCGGAATGCTGCTGCCGGTTCTCTGCGCCAGCTGGATTCGCGCATCAGTGCAAAACGCCCCTTGGAGATATTTATATATGCTCCGGGAAAGATAGAGGGATGGAGTTTTAAAAACCACTGGGAATTCCTGCAGCAGCTTAAAAGCTGGGGTTTTCGCATTAATTCCATGAATACCCTGCTGCAGGGAGAAACGGAAATGATCAATTATTTCCGGGAGATGGAAGAAAGACGCGAGATCCTGCCTTATGATATCGACGGTATCGTGATCAAGGTCAACGATCTTATGATCCAGGAAAAAATGGGTGTACGCACCCGTACGCCGCGCTGGGCAATTGCCGGTAAGTTTAAAGCCCGGCAGGAAGTGACGCAGATCGAAAGCATAGACGTCCAGGTTGGACGCAGCGGAATTCTGACACCGGTTGCCAATCTCAGGCCGGTACACATCGGCGGTGTCACCGTTCGTCGCGCGACGCTGCACAATCAGGATGAGATCGAGCGCAAGGATATCAGGGTGGGGGACTGGATCATACTCGAACGTGCCGGAGACGTGATCCCAAAAGTGATCAAGGTCATAGAAGAACGCCGGCCTGCGGGTACAGAACCTTACCGTTTGCCGGAACATTGTCCGGTTTGCGGTGCAAAAGTACAGCAAATTGACGGGGGTGTTGCCGTAAAATGCGTACACCGCGAATGTCCGGCGCAGCTGAAGAACGGTATCCGGCATTTTGCCTCCAAGGCGGCCATGGATATTGAAGGCTTAGGGGAAAAGATCGTTGAACAACTTGTCGACGAAGGCCTTGTCCGCGCATTTACGGATCTGTACCGACTGCGTGCGGAAGATCTTGCTCCGCTGGAGCGCTTTGCTGCGCGTTCGTCCGTTAAGCTGACGGAAGCTATCCGCGCTTCGAAGAAGCGCCCGCTGAAGCATGTGATCTATGCGCTCGGAATCCCGAATGTGGGAGAATACCTTGCCCGGATACTGGCGGAGCATTTCGGGTCCCTGGATGCTTTGCTGCAAGCGGAAACTGAAGCGCTAACCGCCATTGAGGATATCGGCGATATCGTTGCTGAAAGCATTGTGAAGTTTGTATCTGATCCCGACAACCGGGTTATGATAAAGGCCCTGCAATCCGAAGGCATAGACCCCCGGCTTGAAAAAGGCAGCGCTTTACCGCTAAAGGGGAAGACCTTTGTTTTTACGGGAACGCTTAAGGACATGACCCGTGATGCAGCGAAAGAGCTTGTTCAGGAACTTGGCGCGCGGGCTTCCGGATCTGTATCCGCTAAAACCGATTATGTAGTGGCGGGTGAAGAGGCCGGTTCCAAACTGGAAAAAGCCCGGAAACTGAATGTCCCCGTTCTGGACGAAACTGCATTCTTGTCCTTGCTTGAAGAATATCGCACAAAAACATAAAAGGGACCGCAGAGGCCCCTGTTACGAACAGATCCATTTAATAATTACGCTTTTTTGCAGTATTCGATCACCTTATCGGCGATTGCGAAATATGCAGCGCTTTCATCGCCGCCGGGTTTGCTTTCCACAATGGGGCAACCGGTATCTGCGGCACTCATGATGTTCTCGTTCAGCGCAATTTCGCCCAAAAACGGAACACCGGAGCGTTCGCTTTCGCGAGAACCGCCATTCTGGCCGAATATAAAAGATTTATGTCCGCATTCCGGGCAGAGAAAATAACTCATATTTTCAACAATCCCCAGAATTGGAACATTGACCTTTTTGAACATGTTGATGCCGCGTTTTACATCGGCAAGCGCCAGATCCTGGGGGGTCGTTACAATAATGGCAGCGGTAAGCGCGATCTTTTGGACCAAACTCAGCTGAATATCACCGGTCCCGGGAGGAAGATCAATGATCAGATAATCCATTTTCTTCCAGATGACCTGCGACAACAGTTGTTCTACGGCGCGCATGACCAGCGGGCCGCGCCAAATGACTGCGGAATTGCTGTCAAGAAAAAATCCGAGTGACATCAATTGAATACCGAACTTTTGCGCCGGCAGGATGCCTTCCTGACTGACGGATTCCGTCGGCTTGTGATGTCCGAACATCATCGGGACGCTGGGGCCATAGAGGTCCAGATCAAGGAGTCCCACCGAACACCCCCGCTGTTTTATCGCCAGTGCCAGATTCGCGGCGACCGTGGATTTACCGACGCCGCCCTTCCCGGAAGCCACTGCTATGATGTTTTCGGCATAAACGGGTTTCTTCTGGGCGTCAAAGGGATTCACGTTTTCTTTATCCATATTTTCTCCAACACGTAAAAGGGCAGATTGAACTGCCCTTGTTTTTGCAAAAATCCGAAATTTTTAACCTTCGGAAATGGCTTCCACGGGGCATGCGGCTACACAAGCCAAGCAATCGATACAAAGATCGCCGTCACAGACGGCCTTCCCGTCAACCAGGGACAATGCTTCTACGGGGCATACTTCAACGCATTCGCCGATACCCTCGCATACGTCATGATTCACTACAACTGCCATATACATCTCCTTATTAATTGCCAAAGCATTCCAACGATAACTTATAACAATAAAAAATTATTCTCAACGACTTTTTATGATTTTTTATTTTTTTTATTTATGTTATTATTAGTGGTGTTAACGCGGACTATGCAGTAAGGAGAAAATAATGAATGCAATCAAACGGCTAGGAAATGTTTTCGTTGCCCCGGAACAATGTTTTACTTCGATTCGCGATGAGGGTAAAAGCTGGGCAGACTACGTGATCCCGATTCTTCTGCTCATTGCAATGCTTGTGGTCATGCTGATCCTGACCTCGGATATCAGTGAAAAAATCCAGATCGAAACCATTATGAAAATGAATCAGCTCACACAGGAACAAAAAGATGCAGCCTTGCAGCAAATGCAGTCTCCAATAGTCAATGTGATCAAATATGTTACTTCGGTGATCACTATTGTCATTTCGGTGCTTTTTACCGCACTTGTCTTTATGATCCTTGGCAATTTCATTGGAGGCGGAGAACAAAAGTTTGGGACCTTGCTTGTCAGTGCCCTGTACATTCAGCTGATCACGATCCCGGAATCCATTATCAAAATGATCCTGATCCTGCAGAAAGAGACGGTAAATATCTATATCGGACTGGCGTCCTTTGCCGGCAGCCCGGATTTAAGTTCTTTCGGATTTCAATTTCTGGCGCAGTTTGAATTTTTCCGGATCTGGCGCATTGTGCTGTGGGTACTGGCTTTTCGTATTCTGTATAAATTCAGCGCCCGCAAATCCGCCCTGCTTGTAGTGCTCACGATGTTGCTGGGAATGCTGATCGGAGCGGTGTGGACTTCCGTCTCCCTTGGAAAGGCCATGTAGAAGATAGCGGAAGCGGAGAGTGGATTGAATCAAATGCTTGACGCAATTCAAAATCTATAGATTCATCGGCGATCTGTCCACAAAAGGCGGTTTTACGATCCTTGCCCGAATCTTTTTTCCGCGAGTATCGATCAGGATCTCCTGGCCGGTCTTTGCGCAGTTACTGCGGACATAGCCGGTGCCTATCCCGATTCCCAATGAAGGGGAGAGGGTTCCGCTGGTAACCTGCCCGACACAAATATCGCCGCAGTAAATATCGTATCCGTGCCGGGGGATACCGCGTTCTTCCATGCTAAAAGCGATCAGGCGGCGCGCGGGTTTGGATTCCTGGACCTTCTGCAGCGCTTCCCTGCCGATAAAGTCTCCTTTGTCAATTTTGGTGATCCATCCCAGTCCGGCTTCAAGCGGATTGGTGCTTTGGTCAATATCGTTTCCGTAGAGGGCGTATTTCATTTCCAGACGCAGCGTGTCCCGGGCTCCAAGTCCGATCGCTTGTATGCCGGCTGCCGCGCCGCTGCGGAAAAGGACATCCCAAAGTTCCGCCGAATCTGCCGGCTCATGATAAAGCTCGAATCCCGGTTCACCGGTGTAGCCGGTCCTTGAAATGAGCATCTTTTTTCCTGCGAGTTTCCCCTCTGCAAAATGATAAAACCCGATATCTTTGAGCACCGTAGAAGTCAGCGGCTGAAGAACCTCAAGGCAACGCGGACCCTGTACGGCAAGAAGTGCAAGTTCTTCGCTGATGTTGCGTAATACCACATCTGCGGGACAATGCCGGCTTGCCCATTCAAAATCCTTTTCAATATTGGAAGCATTAACCACCAGCATAAAGCTTTCGGGTGAAAAACGGTAGATGATCAGGTCGTCGACAATACCGCCATCCGGATAGCACATCGCGGAATATTGCGCCTGCCCGTCAAGGAGTTTGCTGACATCATTGATGGTTATTTTCTGCAGAAATGCCTCGGCATTTTTCCCGTCAACACGGAATTCTCCCATGTGTGAAACATCAAAGACTCCAACGGAATTCCGGACGCAGAGATGTTCCTGCCGGATCCCGGTATAAGATACCGGCATGAGATAAGCGGCAAATTCCGTGATTTTTGCTCCAAAAGCAACATGCTGATCATAGAACGGGGTTTTTTTACTCATTAGAGGAGCTCCTTTTACCATTGGTCGCGTTTTCTGAAATCGTCAAGAACGTGCAGCTCACGCTTGATCTGCTGCAGGGCACCGCGCAAGGTGCCGTCGACTTTCACCGTGATCTCCCCGCGGGCATTCTCGAGTTTGCCGATCAGTTCCCGGAAAGCTTCGAGTTCATCGTCATCCAGCTCGAATTTGATCTTATTGATCATGCTTCACCTCTCTTCAGTTTCATATTGTATTCGTAGGAAGATATTTTTTCAATGATAATGGTATCGCCGGGTTTGACATTTTTTTCGCTCATATAGCGTGTGGTCCCTTTTGCGGTACTGCGATTACGGAATACGAAGGTTTTTTCCACAATATCCGTTTCGATACTAAACCCGGCGTCGGTGTTCAGCGTAATGGTGCGCACGCGGTAATTTTTATCGACATTGTTGGAAGGATTCATAGCTCCGATGACGTCGAAAGGGAAAAAACTGATATAGTCTTTTACGGAAAACTGGCGCTGCATCATAAAGAGATTTTGCCGGGTAATCGGTATTTCAATATTGCTGTGTCCGATCGAAAAAGTTTTTTGATTCAAGTACTGATCAAATTGAAAAGAGTTATTCATTTATATCTTCAAACTCCATATCAATTGTCCCGTGAATGGCTTCGTCAAGATCGTCGATGCCTTCGATGTTGACTGTAAGGAAGCTTGGCCTTGGTTCAAAGCGGCTTAGAGCTTTGTACAGTTTCAACAAGTGGGAATCGGTAAAACCGTCATACATAATATAAACGCTTTGCTCCTTATCCCAATGACGCGAGCGCGAAAGGTTGTATTCAAAACCGTAGATCGTGTCCAGATCAAGCCCGTTCCTGTCTTTCAGTATAATGGTATCGACCATTAGTTCCAGAAAAGCATCGCCGCTTTCCTTTTGCAGTTCGTCCATTTTCCGCAATAGTATGCGAATAAATTTTTCAGGTTTCATGGCAATCTCCTGATGATGGGTAAGGAATGCTGATGCTCCTTGTGAAGGGTGACCTGGTATCCCTTGCGTTCGATAACAATTTCGCCGCATTGGGGACAATAGGTATTATTGTCAAAACCCGGATAATTTCCCACATATACATAGCGCAGTCCGCTGGCGGTTGCAATCTTGCGGGCACGTTCCAAACTTTGGCGCGAGGTTCCCGGATGATCCGTCATCATGTAATCGGGATGAAAGGCCGTCAAGTGCAGGGGCGTATCTTCCCCGCAGTTCTTTACGATCCACTGCGTGCTTTTTTCCAGACTCAGATCGTCATCGTTGACGCCCGGTATCAGGAGCGTGGTGATCTCCGTGTGGATACCCTTATTTACGCACCAGAGGATAGTATCCAGCACGGGCCGCAGCGAACCACCGGTATAATGCCGGTAGATGGTGTCCGAAAATGCTTTCAAATCGATATTGACGGCGCGCAGCCCGCTGAAAACGGTCTCCCGGGCAAGTTCACTGACATACCCGTTCGTGACAAAGATGCAGGGTATCTTTTCCTGTTCGGCCAGGTCAATGATATCCAGGGCGTATTCCGCAAAGATGATGGGCTCGTTGTAGGTAAATGCAATGGATTTGCAACGGTTGTTTTTAGCCGCAAGGACAAGCTCCTTGGGCGAAACGTATTCATGTTCACGCCCGTGTTGTGCGGACAGATGCCAGTTCTGGCAAAATTTGCAGGAGAGGTTACAGCCTTGCGTGCCAATACTGAAAGTACGGGTCCCCGGTAAAAAATGAAACAGCGGTTTTTTTTCTATGGGATCCGATTGAAGGGCGGAGGGGTAACCGTAAACGGTACTGCGCAACTTCCCGGCTTCATGAATGCGGCTTCCGCAAAGCCCGCTTTGTCCTTCGTGCAGAATGCAGGCATGCGGACAGAGCTCACAGAGAATGCTTTCTCCCTTGCGCTTCCAGAACCGTGCTTCAGGATATAAGGATTGATTATTCATAATGCTGTAAAAAGATTAATTCAATTAATCCGCTTGTAATGGAAAGGAAAATGGCGGCCCAGAATGCAGTTGAAAAAGATGCGATCGTAAATCCGGGCAGCAGGACCGAGGTCAGCCAGATCATAAACCCATTAATGAATAGGTAAAAAAAGCCGAAACTAAGCACGGTAAGCGGGAGGGTGAGAAGAACCAGAACGGGTTTGACGAATGCGTTAAGAAGGGCAAAAAGGACGCCGACAGCGATCAGCGTGAAGAACCCGTTAATCTGCATACCCCGGAATAAGGTTGTTACGATGGCAAAAGCGATCAGATATACGATTATTTTGATAAAGAAGAATAATTCTTTCATCTCATATCCTAATAAAATAAACAGGCACTGATTAAAAAATGTGTCTGAAAGGAAATTACGACATTATTCTACAGATGTCAAGGGATATTCAAAGAGCCGGATCAACCCCGGAAACGGGGCTGATCCGGAATAAGTTATCGGTAGAGATATTCAAACTGATCAAAGCTGTTCAGATCGTGAAAGGCCTGGATCAGTCTTTTGGTGAATCCCTTTTCACCCGTGATCACCCATGCGCGGGGATCGTATTTTTTCTTGTTTGGTTTATCGGGACCTTCGGGGTTCCCGATTTGCGCCTGCAAATAAGCATCGTTTTGATCCATGTAATCCTTAACGGGTTTGGTATAAGCCCATTGCGTATCGGTATCGATGTTCATTTTGATCACACCGTAGGAAATCGCTTCTGCAATTTCTTCCGGAGCGGATCCGGAACCGCCGTGAAAAACGAAGTTAATGGGTTTGTCGCTCAGACGGTGTTTCTCGGAAACGAATTTCTGGGAATTATCCAGGATCATGGGTGTCAGCTTGACATTACCCGGTTTGTAGACGCCGTGTACATTGCCGAAAGAGGCAGCGATTGTGAACATGGGGCTGATCTTGCTCAATTCTTCATATGCGTAATTGACATCCGCCGGTTGCGTGTAGAGCTGGGAGTTGTCAACGTTGGTATTGTCTACGCCGTCTTCTTCGCCTCCCGTAACGCCAAGTTCGATTTCCAGCAGCATGCCGATCTTTGACATGCGTTTCAGATACTTCTTGCTGATCGCGATGTTCTCTTCCAGCGTCTCTTCCGAAAGGTCCAGCATGTGAGAGCTGAAAAGCGGTTCACCGTGCTCTTTATAATAAGCTTCACCCGCTTCCAGAAGTCCGTCAATCCAGGGAAGGAGTTTTTTGGCGCAATGATCGGTGTGCAGGATTACCGGAACACCGTAATGTTTCGCCATTTCACGAATATGCAAAGCTCCGGCAACGGAACCTGCAATTGCGGCTTTTTCATTGCTGTTATCCAGCAGTTTCCCGGCATTAAATACCGCGCCGCCATTGGAAAACTGGATCATGACAAGGGATTTGGCTTCTTTGGCAGCCTGCAATGCGGCATTGGAGGAACTAGATCCGATCACATTTACCGCGGGCAGGGCGAATTTGTTCTTTTTGGCATACTCAAAAACTTCAAGCAATGCTTTTCCGGTAACGACGCCCGGTTTAAGTGAGGGTTTATCAGACATGATGACTCCTTTTTATTTATGTTCGAGTTCCAGGGTTAAGGTTCTGATCTCGCACAGGGATTCGGGACCCGCATACTGGATGGGTCCGGGATAAATGTAGCAGGTTTGAACAGCCCATTCTGAGCGCTTTTCCGTAAAGACGCGGAAAGGGTTTCCCTGAAGGTCAACCAAGGCTTTTCGTATAACCGGTTTGTCCTTACCGTGCCGCCGTTCCATGCTCATCATCTGCGTCATTGGAATGCCGCCGGGGATCCAGTCTGCCACGGCACCCGCAAGTCCGCGTACCGAGGACATATAGCCGCTCAGGGAGTTTGCCGCCAGTACTACAGCGCCATAACCCAGTGTATAGGTATAATCCGCATCAAAATTGGAGGGGAAGGAACAACGTCCCTCATAACCGAAAAAGTGAGTATGGGTTTTGAATTTTCCCCGGTATTTTCCTTCGGCTTGCAGCACGTTAAGCTTTGCACCCACCATTTGGACCAGCAACTTTTCCGTTTCAATCAGCGAGACTTGTACGTTTCCGTGCGGATCACGTTCCATGATTAATTGGGATGCGATTTCGGAAGGAAGCGAGCGGTAAAGGTCTGCCGTATGGCCCTTGAGCTTTCCGCAGATAAAATCGCGCTTCGCGGCAAGGGTTTGCAAAGCCTCGATGTCTTTCTGATCCTGCGCCATCAGATCGTTCAGTTCCGCGATCAGGTTTCTCATCTCCGGAATAAATTCGATCAGCCCCTCCGGAATCAGGGCGACACCAAAATGGTCGCCCTTTTCGGCACGTTTGACCACGATATCCGTCAGCTCGTCAACAATATCCTGCAGGGTCATTTTCTTGGCCGCCACTTCCTCGGAGATCACGGTATAATTGGGCCGTGTACGCAAAGCGCATTCCAGGGCAATATGCGAAGCGGAACGTCCCATCAGTTTGATAATATGCCAGTATTTTTTTGCGGAATTCGCGTCGCGTTCAATATTGCCGATCAGTTCGCTGTATACCTTGGTAGCGGTGTCAAAACCGAAGGAAGCTTCGATCATCTCGTTCTTGAGATCCCCGTCAATGGTTTTGGGCACACCGATAACGCTGATCTTTTCGCCCTTCTGACGATAATATTCCGCAAGCACAGCGGCATTGGTGTTGGAATCGTCGCCGCCGATGATGACCAGTGCCTGTATCCCAAGATTTTTGCAGTTATTCAACGCAGCGTCGAACTGTTCCGTTTTTTCAAGTTTGGTGCGCCCTGAACCGATCATATCGAATCCGCCGGTATTGCGGTATGCCGCAATAAATTCCGCATCCAGTTCACGATAACGGTTTTCCACAAGGCCCAAAGGACCGCCCAGGAAACCGTAGAGCAGGGAATTGGGATGGCAGGCTTTGATACCGTCAAAAATTCCGGCGATAACGTTATGTCCGCCGGGCGCCTGTCCGCCGGAAAGAATGACACCCACATGAATGGGCGAAAAATGGGATTGGTCCCCCTTTTCAAAGCGGACCTGCGGCATTCCGTAGGTTGCGGGAAACAAAGTCCGAATCGCCTCCCGGTCTTCCGCCGCTTCGCGGGGCTTCCCCTTAACGATCTTTACTGCCGGACCCGCGTTCAGGACTGCCGGCAGCTTGGGCCGGTAAGCTTGTCTTGCCTTATGAAGTTCAGAAACACACGTCATTGATCATATACCCCTTTCCTTTTCTGCGGGTTTAAATATAATAAAAAAATATTGCGTTATTACAAGAATAATCAACAATTCCTCGGGAACAGAAAGCCAAGTACCTTACATGCAAGCTATATTGTTTCTTAAAGAGTAATAATACGCCTGTTTTTTATGAGGAACAATGCGCATTTTTAGATGCAAATTCCTGTTTTCGTTCCGCTTTATGACCGCAGCATTAAAAAAACGCTTATAAATCACTGAAAATTCATCTATTTTACAAGGATTGAATAAAAGGAGTATGCGTGCGCAATAAGTTCATCATTTTTTTAGGTCTTATGCTTTTTCTTTCGCCGCTGCCGGCTTGGGAACTCATGTACGGCGATATGAATACCGTTGAAGCCATTAAGGATTCCATGCTGAATGCAGGCTGGGAGTATCGCGCGGAATTTCCCTATTTCCGGAAAACGGCAAGGACGGCAAGTTCTCCCAAGAGCTGCACTTTTTCACCGGACGGGGAATACATTTACGTCACCCTTTTAGGGCAGCCGCGGGTAGCCGCACAGATCTTCAGCCGCGATTCGTTGAAGCTCGTCAATACGCTGTATCCGGGGGCGGATGATCCATCCAAGGATTACGGTTATTCTGAAGGTGTCTGCCGCGATGCGGACGACAGTTTCTGGTTCACGCGCATGACCACGAACCATTACTTTGTTTATCATCCGGATACGGATTCTCTGGAGGCGGGGCGTTTCACCGGCGGCGATTGGACAAAATCACTGGAATTCAGTCCAAACCAGCAACAGATCGCCATGTCGCACTGGGTTTCAAAACGGGTCTCGGTCTTTGATGTCGGCAGCAGGCGCATTATCCGCAACCTAAATACCAGCCAGATCCCGCGCGGACTGGCCTGGATCGGGAACGATACACTGGCGGTTACCTTATACGGGGGAGAAAACAGCACGGATTGCGGTATTGAGATTTTTGACGTACGCAGCGGGAAAATGGTGCAAAACATAATGGAATACCGGTCTGCCATGCGGGATGTCCGCTACGACCCCCATACAAAAATGCTTTTTTACGACGATATGCGTTTTGCACTGGTTTACAAGTATGACTGGATCAATCGCCGGACAATTGCTAAAGTTGAGGTTGACAGCCATCCGAACACCATTCAGCTTAGTCCCGGCGGACGCCATCTCTTTGTCAGCTGCCGCGGACCCAATAATCCCCAGGGCTATACCCTGCGCAGTCCCCGCAACGGGGAAGTGATGGTCATTGAAACCGATTCCATGAAAATCCTGACATCCTGGGTTCAGGGAAACCAGCCGACCGGACTCGGTATCTCGCCGGACGGTCGTTTTCTGGCAACGACGGACTTTATGGATCGCCGCTTGAATCTGTATTTGATCGCGGATCCCCGTTCACGGAACGACGAGGATCCTTTATCCGGAACTTTGGAAGGAAATATCTATGAAATGGGCACTCGTTCTTTCTGGTGGTGGCGGTAACGGCATTGCACATATCGGGGTTCTGCGCGAACTCGAACGCATGTGTCTGCGGCCGGACCTTATTGTGGGGACTTCCATGGGCTCCGTTGTGGGCGGCATTTACGCCTCAGGAAAATCCGCCGACTGGATATGCAATTATTTGAAAAATGATTTCAATATCCGCGAAGCGGTCAGTTTGCAGACCATTAAATGGGGAGAAGGCCCGGTTGTAAAAGCGCTGGTAGCCGGCGAAGCGCTGCACAATCTGCGGACAAAGTTGGGAGCCGAATCCGGCGAGAAAATTCTAAAGCTGCTGCGGGAGGTTAGCGGAGATATCAATATAGAAGACACGGTAATTCCCTTTGCATGCAACGCGGTAAACCTGCTCAGCGGAAAGGAAGTGGTTTTTAATAAAGGGAATCTGGCCGAAGCCATCCGCTGTTCCATCGCCATTCCACCCTTCTTTGAACCTTATGAAAAAGATGATATCCTTTATGTCGACGGCGGTTTTTCCGATAATCTTCCCATCCACATCGCGCATGAGATGGGATTTAAGAAAGTGCTTTCCGTCAATGTCGTTCCTCTGCGGCCGTTAAGCAAAGCCCACGTTAAGAACGGCGTGGATGTGCTGTTTCGCCTGATGACCATCACCATCAACGGATTGCACCGGCATAAAGATGCCACGGTCAGCCTGACGGCATACAAGGGCGCCTACAATTTTGATTTTGACCATATTGATGAATTGGTTGAGCTGGGTGAGCTCACGGTGAGAAATCAGAGCGATCTGATCCGGAAAAAATTTTCGACCTGGCCCAAAAAGAAAAAATATAACCTACAATGAAAGCGAGGAAGAATCATGAAGAAGCCGGCGATCATTATCATGGCAATGGCTATGACTATGCTGTCCTGCGATAATAAAATGGACAGCATTAATGTTTCCTGGAAGCTGATCAGCAATCAGTATCAGGGCAGAGGCCAGCATAAGAGCGAGATCACCTTTACCAACAATTCACGCTATACCTTAAAAAACGATAACTGGACCTACTACTTCAGCTCTTTTCGCACTGTTGTTCAGGATCAGGAAAGCGATATTGTAACGGGTAAAACCATAAACGGAGACCTCAGCAAGCTCTATCCTACGGAAAAATTCCCCAAGCTCAAGCCGGGAGAAAGCGTTTCTTTTCCGCTGATAAGCACACACTATGCCATGAATTTCACCGACGCGCCGACCGGAGGTTTTTTTGTGATCAGGACCGGTCTTGGAAAAGAACATATTCTGAATACCGGTGATGCTGAGGTTCTGCCTTTTCCGGAAGGAGAGGCCTACCGGCGTTCCGCAGCGGATAAGATCGGCGTAGAAACGGCCGCCGATCGTTATGAGATGAACCGCGACCTGCATTATTTGGATGAAGTAGAACTGCCGCCGGTATTCCCGACTCCGATTGCCTGGGAAAGCCGTTCCGGATCTTTAAGCGTTTCCGCGGATCTGCAGATCTATTATTCCGAAATGCTGGGTAATGAAGCGGCATATTTGCAGGACAAGCTTCAGCTTTTACTCCAGACTTCTGTACCGAAGTATAAATACCGGAGTGCGGATTTTATGAATTACAAGCCCGACCGCATCGTGCTGGAACTGCAGCAGGGTGAACCTGAACATTATCAGCTCCGGGTGGATGCAGAGCAAGGCATCCGTATTACGGGATCGGATCCCGCCGCAGTCTTTTACGGCATACAGAGCTTGTTTTCACTATTGGCTTGCGAAGACAGCAAGTCAGGGGGGTCACTGAGTTTCCCGCAGATCACGATCACGGACGGTCCGCGTTTTCAATACCGCGGAATGCACCTTGATGTTGCGAGAAGCTTTCATGAAAAGAAGCGGATCTTCCGTTTTCTGGACCTTATGGCTGAACAGAAGATGAACCGGCTGCATTTTCACATTACGGATGACGAGGGCTGGCGAGTTGAAATACCCGGATTGCCGGAACTGACGGAGATTGGGGCTTTCCGGGGATATACAAAGGATGAAAAGAACCATCTCCAGCCCGCACTGGGGTCGGGACCCTATGCCGATGTCAGCATCGGCGCCGGCAGCGGCTTTTATACGCGGGATGATTATATTGAGATCCTGCGCTTTGCGAAGAGCCGCCATATTGATGTAATTCCGGAAATCGACATGCCTGGACATATCCGCTCGGCCATCAAAGCGATGGAAGTCCGTTATGACCGTTACATGAAGGCCGGAGATCCGGAAGCGGCGGAAATGTATCTGCTTACCGATTTCACCGACACATCTGAGTTCAGTTCCGCTCAGCGTTTCAGTGACAATACCGCCAATCCCTGTATGGAATCAACCTACCGCTTTGTTGCCAAGGTTGTTGAAGAGCTGTTTGCTATGTACCGGGATGCAGAAGCACCGTTCGATATCCTTCATATCGGTGGCGATGAAGTTCCGCAAGGCGCTTTTACGCATTCGCCGGTCTGCCAGACTTTTCTGGAAAGTCAGGATGATTATAAATCGGTATCGGAACTGCATAAATACTTCACCAAGCGCGTAACTGCCATCCTTAAGCAATATGATCTTCACACTGCCGGCTGGGAAGAAGTCGCCTGCAAGGAAGAAAACGGGCGCCGTACGCCGGATCCTACCCTGGTAAAGGAAGGGATTGTGGCATATATTTGGAATAACATCTGGGGATGGGGTGCCGAAGATCTGGGATACAGGATCGCCAATACGGGTTTCCCCATCGTTATGATCAATGCGACAAATTTCTATTTTGATTTTGCTTACAACCGTCACCCGGAAGAACCGGGACTATACTGGGGTGGTTATACGGATACCCGCAGTGCCTGGGAATACACGCCTTTCGATATTACCAAATGCGCAGATATAACCATTATGGGTGATCCGGTTTCCGCGGAATATATGCGCAATAAGGTGCCACTAAACGAGGAAGCTCAGAAAAACATTCTGGGTCTTTCGGGAGCTTTGTGGAGCGAGAACCAGCGTACATGGGAAAGAGTGGAATATATGGTCTTCCCCAAGATACTGGGACTTGCGGAACGTTCCTGGAGTCCTCAACCTGACTGGGCGAAGTTGGGGGATGCGGAAAAACGCGTACCGGAACGGGAAAAAGAATGGAACCGTTTTGTGAACAAGCTTGGACGTCACGTATTACCGTCACTGGATGCATCCGATGTGCAGTACCGTATTCCGCCTCCGGGTGCCGTTATTGAAAACGGTTTACTGAAAGCCAATGTCCGTTTCCCCGGACTGACATTGCGGTACACACTGGACGGCAGTGAACCGGATATGAACTCCGCTGTTTATACGGAACCGCTCCGTATCGGGAAAGGGCAGACGGTAAAGATTGCTACTTTTAACAGCACAGGGCGCAGTAGCCGGGTTGTTGCGATTAAAGCATCCGCTTGAGTCAAGTTGCTGTAAATTTACTTTTTCTCTCTCCGGTCGAAATTTTGGATGGTTTCCAGGATATCCGGACGTTCACGAATTTCTTGCGTCATGGAAATTAGATTCCAAAAATAATATCTCCCGGCTTTCAGCGATTCTTGCTGAAGGACATTTTTTGCGTTGTTGCGGACGCGGCGGTATTGACGCAGCAGGGCCCCCCTTTCTGTATCGGCGGTGTTCAGAAGTTTCTCGGCAAAATGCAGACGGTGATTTTCTGCAGTCAAATCTTTCCAGAATGCATCGGGATCGCGTGAAAACAGCTGAAGGTATCCTGCATACTGACCCTGAAAACCGATATGAGCACAGGAACCGGATTCGGTAGCTTGGCTGAGCGGCGTTGCGTAAGCTTCTTTGGCAAATACCGTAAAATCAATACCGGGATGCAAGTCCAGAAAAGGCTTCAGTCCCTTGAGCGATGCGTCGGCGAGAAGGACAACAAAATCCGCTTCACGATGCAGGTCCAGGTTTATCAGCTCCGTCAGCGCAGGAAGGGGATCCGCTACCTTAAAGTTAAATCCGTCCGAACGGGTGCATATCCCCGTAAAAGCAATGCGTATGCCATTCCGGCTTACAATGCGGTAGTGCGGAAATGGAGAGTTTCCTTCTGCATCCCGCAAATTTGCGGAAATAAGCGGCAGCCCGAAGTCCCTTTCAAGGGACTGGAGAAAACGCAGGCCGTAACAAAGGTCGTATTCGCCGATATTGATCACATCAAACCGCAATTCACTCAATATTTCTGCCTGCAGACGTGCCTGGTCTTGTGCAAGAATTTGATCCTCATACGGTTTCGGCATACGGGAAAAGAACTGGTTGCCGCAT
>JAQVTR010000002.1 GCA_028699915.1 Fidelibacterota bacterium | reverse complement strand
TGGGTCAGAGGATCTTTTTCCTTTAAATAAATATTGGAAATCCGGGTTTAGCGTCTTAAATTTTTTGGCTTTTTCAAAAGCAACGGAGAGGTGGCAGAGCGGCTGAATGCAACGGTTTGCTAAATCATCGTAGTGCAATAGCGCTACCGGGGGTTCGAATCCCCCCCTCTCCGCTTTATACTTCAGAGCCCTTTAACCGAGGGCTTTTTTAATCGGGGGAATTATTATGTGTTGCATTTGTGACAAAAGCATTGCAGTGCAAAGGGCAGGGGGTGGGCGCCGGGGGAGATTCGATTGACTCAAAACAATTGACTCAATTCGGCAAATCAGCTGACCTCTTTTTAAAAGGCTTGCATAATTAGGGCATTCAGCTTAAAATACCGCGCCAACGGGAGGATTAGGCTAATTGGTAAGTCAGCGGTCTTGAAAACCGCCGCCCTCGGGCTTGGGGGTTCGAGTCCCTCATCCTCCGCTTACAATAATGGTCAATGGATAATGGAAAATGGACAATTAATATCAGACTATGACTCATTATTTTGAATAATACAATTTATTGAAGATACTTTTTAAATGAAAAACATTAAACGCGGAATTCCCGGCTTTCAACTCCGAACTTCTTATCTTACTTCTTGACGATGAATTTTTAAAAGCGTACCTTTTAATATGAAACGGCGTAATAAACCTGTAAATGAAGAAAAGCGAGCGCCTTTGTCTTCCCGGCAGCGCGAAGTGCTGGGATTCCTGCTTATTGTCTTATCCGTTTTATTGACTTTGAGCTTTGGAAGCTATTCCGAACGCGACGAACTGCTGATGAATCATTATAGTCTTATCGACAATAATATGGGTATTGCCGGCGTTTTTATTTCTTACTTTTTTATCAAGCTTGGGGTCGGGTATTTTGCATGGGGCTTGATCCCGCTGATTTTTGCCTGGGGTGTTTTTACCTTATTTAAATGGAAAAAAAGCGTTTTAAAGCGATGCACCGCATTTATGATCCCCATGATCCTTTTTCTCTCCGTGCTGTTCTCGATCGATCCGATTGCTAAAAACGGTTTGCAGATGGATTCCGGTTTTATTCCGGGTGGATTTGTGGGCGGTACCTTTGCCGTTTTTCTTTCCGACTGGATCGGCATTACACCTGCGATCCTTCTTTTAATTGCTGCAATTCTCATCCTGATCAGCGGTTTTTTTCGCTTCAGCCTCAGCGCGCCTTTTGCGAGTCTTAAGACCGGTAAACGCATTCGCAAAGAAGGGCCGAGACTTTTTCAGCGTTTAGGTCGAAAAAAACAGGAAGCTTCTCCGGCTCCAAATACTCCCGGAGCGCTCATAGCCCCCGCAGAAAAACCTCCCCTCAACGAACCGGCCGCGCCTGTCCGGCAAAAACCGATCCCTGACAACGAAAACCGGAACGGCAAAAAAGCGAAATCTCCGGCAGTAAAACCTGAACTTTCCAGAACCCCGAACCGGCGTCCTTATGTTCTGCCCGGACCGGAGTTGCTGAAACCCGCACCGGCAGAGGGTGGTTACAATACCAATGAATTAAATGAAAAAGCGCAGCTGCTTACGCAGGCACTGGCAGAATTCAACGTTGATGCCCGTGTTGTCAATATTATTCCCGGACCGGTCATTACGATGTATGAACTGCAGCTTGGCTCCGGCGTACGCATCAACCGCATTGAAAATCTTGAAAACGATATTGCACGCATCATGGCTGCAAAACACGTCCGTATTATTGCACCCATTCCCGGAAAAACCGTGGTCGGCGTGGAAATACCCAATCGCGACCCCGATCTGATCTATTATCATTCCATCGTGAATTCGTCCGATTTTCGTTCGGCCAGAAGCCTGCTGACCATTGCCGTGGGAAAGACAACCGAGGGGCATCCCTTTACCTTTGATCTGGCAAAAATGCCGCATCTTCTGGTGGCGGGAACAACGGGATCCGGAAAATCCGTCTGTATCAATACCATCATCATGTCCATACTCTACCGTGCAAATCCGGACGAAGTCAAATTCATTCTCATTGACCCGAAGATGATCGAGCTTTCGATTTACCGGGCGCTGGAGCCCTATCATCTGATCACCTCCGAAGATTTTGATGAATACGTGATCACCAATGCGCAGAACGCCATTTATGCTCTGCGTTCAGCGGTGATCGAGATGGAATCCCGCTATGTGAAAATGCTGGGGATGAATGTCCGGAATATTGAAGAATACAACGAAAAAATGAAAAAATCCGGCATGCCGGTCATGCCTTATATCGTTATTGTCATTGATGAGCTTGCCGACTTGATGAACAGCACGCTGAACAAAGCCGAAATTGAATTGCCTTTTCAACGTCTTGCCCAAAAATCCAGGGCTGTCGGCCTGCACCTGGTCGTGGCAACCCAGCGTCCTTCCGTGGATGTAATTACCGGCGTGATCCGCGCCAATTTCCCGGCACGTATCGCTTTTGCCGTGGCATCCAAAACCGACAGTCGCACTATTCTTGATGTTAACGGAGCCGAGCAACTGCTGGGACGCGGAGATATGCTGTTCCTGCCGCGCGGTCGTTCGGAACCCATCCGTCTGCATAATGCCTTTATTTCCCTGGAAGAGATCGAAAGCGTGCTTGGTCACATTTCCAGGCAGCCACAATCCGGAGATGATTTCATTCTTCCGACCGCCGTGGAACCGGAAGAAGAAATGGACGGAGGAGATGACTACATCAACGGGGATCAGGACCCGCTTTTTAACGAAGCGTTAAAATTGGTCATTACCCACCAGCAGGGTTCGGCATCCTTGCTGCAGCGCCGCCTGAAGGTCGGATACAGCCGCGCCGGAAGACTGATCGACGAACTGGAAGCCGCCGGCATTGTGGGACCTTCGATGGGCTCAAAAGCACGGGAAGTGCTGGTCGGACCCGAGTATCTGGAACACCTGAACTCGTTTGAAAACGGTTCTTTTGATGACAAATGATCCCGGAGATTTTCAATGAGAGAGATCCGCAATATTATTTATCCTTTCAAAAAAGCGGAAACCCTGATCAGTTATAATTTGCCGGATCTGCCCTCCGATGTAACCCTGGTCCTCGGACACGGCCGTTATAACGATATGAATCAGCCGCTGCTGAAAGCGCTTGCGGAATTGCTGCCGAAAGAAAATGTGAACCTCGTGCGTTTTAATTTTCCCTTTGTCGAAAATCCTTATGTCGGGATCAGTAAATGCCGCTGCAATGCCGTCTACGAGATGGTCCTGGAGGATGTTAAAAGCGAGTTGTCCGCTTCAAAATTCTGTTTTATCGGCGGAAAATCCCTCAGTGCCGTCATTTCTGCCCGGATCGCACCCGAATATGTCAACGGCTATGTCTTCCTTACCTGGCCCCTGCATAGCCCCCGGCTTCGTATTCCCTTTTCGCGGAAGGCATTGTTTTTACTGAAAAAACCGATGATTTTTGTAAGTGGGACCGAAGACCCTTTCTGTGATCGCGGGAAACTCGAACTGCTGAGCGGAGCGCTGAATCCCTATGCAAGGCTGATGCTGGTCCCCCAAACGGACCATTCTCTGGAACTTCTGCGAGAAGGAAAGCGTACCCAGGACGAGATACACAGGGAGATCGCCGATGTCCTGTTGTGGTTTATGAGCGATGTGATTGAGAAACAAACGAAGAAAAATTAGTTCCCAATGTTCCGTTTTGCATATCCTTATGTATTATTTCTGATCATACCTGTTGGCGTTGCGGTAGCAGCCGCTTTTTTTTACCGGAATAAACGGCAACGTGCGCTGCGGATGGGATCAATTGCCCCGCTTGAAAAACTGGAACGCCCTTTCTATTACAAGATCCTGATCCCGCAAATTCTGCTGTTCCTTTCCCTGCTCTTGCTGCTGATCGCCGTGGCAAGACCGCAGATCGGTAATGTCAGTAAAGACCTGCGGCAAAGCGGGATCGACATCATGCTGGCGCTGGACATTTCCGGATCCATGCAGCTCAATGATTTTCAGCCCAACCGGCTGGAAGCTTCCAAACAGGTTGCCCGCGATTTTGTGGAAAACCTCCGGCACGATCGTGCAGGACTGGTGGTCTTTGCCGGGGAATCCTTTCTGCAGTGTCCACTGACTACCGATTACGATATTGTCAGCGAGCTTATCGGAAAAATGGAGATCGTACCGCAGTCTCTCGACGGGACTGCCATCGGTCTGGCCATTGTAAATTGCATAAACCGTCTGCGCGACACCGAAGCAAAGAGCAAAGTGATCATCCTTCTGACCGATGGTGAGAACAATGCCGGTGATATCGATCCCATGACCGCAGCTTCCTTTGCCAAAGATTACGGTATTCGCATCTACACGATCGGAATGGCCGGCAGCGGAGAAGTGGTCAGTACCGGTTTTCTTTTTCCCCAGCGTATCCCGCCGCTGAACGACCGGCTTTTGCGTACCATTGCCGAGGAAACTGACGGACGCTTCTACCGTGCGGATTCCGAAGAAAAATTGAAAGAGATTTGGGATGAGATCGCCGCTCTGGAAAAAACGGAAATTAATATTCGGCAGTATATGGATTGGGATGAACGTTATTTTTCCTATTTGCTGACGGCGCTGTTGCTTGCCCTGCTGGCCTATGTGCTGAAATATATTCTTTGGAGGAGGTCCGGATGCTGAGTTTCGCACAACCCGGAATTTTAGGGCTCCTGATCCTGCTACCCTTGCTGCTTATTGCTGCATTCCTAAAGGCAAAGCAGCGCCGCAAAAAAATGGAAATCCACATCCATCCCGCTATGCTGGGACGGCTTTACGATCCTGCGCGCCGGTCTCTGCTGGCCCTGAAACATGGACTTCTGCTTTTCTCCCTCGCAATGATGATCCTTTCCGCCGCCGGGCTTCGCATCGGTTCCGGACTTAAGGAGCTGAAACAGGAAGGCATGGATGTGATCGTAGCGCTGGACCTTTCGGCCAGTATGACGGCAGAAGATATTTCCCCTTCACGTTTAGAGCGCTCAAAATATGAGGTTTTACGTTTGATCAATAATCTGAAAGGGGACCGGATCGGACTGGTGGCATTTGCAGGAGTCTCCTTTTTGCAGTGTCCCATTACTTCCGATTACAGGACAGCCACCATGATGCTGGAAATGATGGATACGCAGCTGCTTCCGGTTCAGGGCACCGCCTTTGCCGACGCCATTTATACGGCAATAGACGCCTTTCCCGATGAAAACCAACAGTATAAAGCGATCATCCTTATCAGCGACGGCGAGGACCATGAACAGGACATCGATGCGGCGCTTCAACGTGCGGCGGAGGAAAAGGTCCTTATCTACAGCCTGGGAGTCGGTACTCTCAAAGGCAGCCCGATCCCCGTTTATGACAATGCAGCTAAACTTGTCGATTATAAGCGCGACAGTGAAGGGCGTGTTATCACGACGGTACTTCAGGAAAATACCTTGCGTCAGATCGCAGCTTCCGGGAATGGCCGCTATTACCGGCTGGGCGCGGTACGGGAACCCATCCTCAGCATTTACGAACACATTCTGCACGGCGATCGTCAGGAATACCAAACCCACGAATTTGCGCGTTACCGGGAACTGTACCTGATCTTTGCAATATTTGCGCTGTTTTCACTTTTGCTGGCAGTGCTGCTGCCGGAAACACTTAAAAATAAACGTAAAACAGAAAATACGGCTGCATCGAAATAAAATGGGAAATATACGCACCGCTCCAAGTGGATTGTTATTCCAGGCACTGACCTTAAACGACAAGGATTTGCTGCCTTCCCTTGAGAATTATTTTGTGAAACGTTACGGAAAAATTCTGCTGGAATACGGCCCTTTTCGTTTTGACGCCTTTACAGACTATTATCGGAATGAGATGGGGGAGGAGCTCTGGAAAAAGTATTATTTCTTTGCACAAGCGATCAGTCTTGAAAATTTATACCGCCACAAACTCGAATCGCAATCGCTCGAACTCCGTTATATCAGGGACGACAAACGCAGGATCAATTGCGATCCGGGCTTTCTTACCCTGTATCAGTTCGGGCTGCTGAGCACCAAAGCGTATTCTCACCGCAATTATCTGGCGGAAGGTATTTACGCCGAAACGACATTGATCGCCCGTGGAAAGCGTTTTGAAGCGCTGCCCTGGACATACCCGGACTATCAAACGTCGGAAGTGCTGGATTTTTTTGCACAAGGCAAACAGGTGCTGAAAAACATGTTCTCCGGATCCGATAAACGGGAATTATCTTTCGATCATTAAATTCACTGCAAACGCCCTTTATTTCCGGGTGTTCTTTCTTGCTCATACTGTTTGGAAATATTCGCGTTCCTTTCTATCTTTATCCGTTGAGTGAGAGTTAAAGTTTTGAGGCCTGAATGAAACGCTTTTTTCCTCTTTTGACAGCCGTAATTGCAGGCACGGGGATTCTGTTTGCCGACTTGCCGGAGATTTTGACGACCCGTATCCGGAAGGTCGGTCCCGGCCTTGTTCAGAAAACCCTGGAAGCTCCTTCCCGTCCCTGGCTTATTCATGTCCTTGAAGCGGACCTGACAAATCCCTATATCCATATTGTAAATGCGGACGGCGGCACTTTGCAGCCGCCCTCACAGGCGACACGGGCAAGGGAAAAGGAAAATTACCGTCTGGCGGCCGCGGTCAATGGGGACTTTTTTTACGCGGACGGAAAAACGGTCAACGCAAATGTTATGGACGGAGAGATCATCCGGCTGGAAAACTATTCTTCCGATCCGCGGGCGTACTGGCCCGCTCTCAGCATCAACAGTGAGAACAAGCTCAATATCAGCTGTAATGTGTTTGAAGGTACCGCGGTATTTTCCGATACCGCATTGCATATATCCCAGGTCAACGAGAATCCCGCTGCGTTCTCGCTTGGCCTTATCAACAGCCATGGGGGCGCATTTTCATTGTTGCCCGGAATGAGCGCCGTGCGCTTTGTTCCGCTGAGCGAATGGGCGCTAAATGCTCCCGTTTACGGTATGATGGACAGCCTTGCGCTTGACAGCGCAATACTGATGCCGGCACCCGGCAAAGCCTTCCTGACGGCCGGCGAAGGCCTGGGGAACATCCTTGCCGAACATTATCAGAAAGGGCGTCTGGTTAAACTTGAGCTGTCAATGCTGCAGTTTGAGGACCTCAGTGATTCCAGCGTCAGCTTTGATCCTTTGCCGCAGTTGCAGCGCATCCGGCATGTGATCGGAGGGTACCCGACCATTGTCCGTGAAGGGCAAAATTATGCGCTGGAAGGCTTTGCCAATGAAAACGGAACAAACCGTTTTGCCATTGATCGTCATCCAAGGACTGCCGTAGCGTTTAACCGCGACACGACCCGAATGTATCTTGTGGTCGTGGATGGCCGGCAAAGCCACAGCATTGGCATTGATCTTCCCGATCTGGCGGATATTCTTATTCAGCTGGGCGCCTGGCGCGGTATGAATTTTGACGGCGGCGGATCCAGCGTTTTTCTGACGGCGGATGCTATCGCAAATCTGCCGTCGGACGGCCGGGAACGTGCCGTGCGCAACAGCTGCGCCATTTACAGCTCGGCACCGGAAGGAAACATGGCGCTGCTCCAGATCGAACGGGATTCTCTTGCTCTCTACCTGGGCGAATCGGCGCCTTTTTCGGTATCCGCCTGGGATGCACATTACCATTACCGGGAGATCCCCGACAGTGCAAGTATCGATATTTATTGTGATCCGGAACTGGGATCTGTCAGCGTTATTAATGGAAAATTATATTTCACTGCAAACGGGAAAGCGGGACAAGGTTATGTCTATGCCGTCATGGCTGATTCGCTGCGCCCGGATTCGATGTTTGTGCGCGTCCGCGGTTTCGGCCCGCTATTCCTTACACCGGGATCCGTGATCAGCGATACCCGGCAAGCGGTGGACTTTACTGTTCACGGAGTATCGGAAGAAGGAGATACCCTTCTATTGCCAAATCGTGTTCTAAGATTCAGTCTGGCAGACAGCTCCATCGGCAGTATAGACAATTCAGGGCGCTTTCTGGGGAAAAAGAAAGGAAGCAGTCGAATTTTAGCTGAATATGGGGACGTGAGCGCAACGGCAGAGGTCAAGGTATTTGCCCGGGAAGGGGAGTTTGTTCTTGATCCGGTCAAAAGCCTGGACGGATGGGATCTGATTGATGAATCCCGTGAAGGATTGTCTGCGCGAATGAATCTTGTCAGCCGCAGGGATACGGACAAGGCTGTACGCATCGATTACAGTTCCCTGAATGGCGGCTGCATTGAGGCCAAGAAGACCATTCCTTTGCCGGGGATACCGGAGATGCTCTTGCTGGAATTCCGGGGAGACGGACGTGATTACCGGATTTCGGCGGTGCTGGAGGATGCCAACGGCAAACAACGGGAACTCGGGAGCGACTGTATTTTAAATTTTACCGATTATCGGAATGTTTTTCTGGATATCTCCAGCCTCGATGCCGCATTTCCACTGAAGCTCAGAAAACTCTGTTTTCATATCCCCGGAGGGCAAGCTCAGGGCACGCTGTTCTGGGATAATCTTAAAGTCGCTTATCCCTCCGATACGCAAATTGAGTATCGTCCCTATGATGCGGATGCGACACCGGTTTTCCGTTTTGAACCGGTCTACCCCGAGTACAGCGTTCCGCTGTTTCGCATGGATCTGGAAGTACCCGAACCCACACAGCTGAGTCTGGAAATCTTCACTATGCGCGGTGAGCGTATCGGGCTGTTGCTGAACAAGGAACTGGATCCCGGTCATTACCGGATCAGCTGGCAATCACCGGGACTTCCTTGCGGACTCTATCTTTATCGCCTGAAATACGGAGAACAGCTTTTCCGGGGTAAGGTTCCTTTATTCTGATGCAGGGATTCCCCTTTGCTTATGAGAGAAAATTCATTAATTTCCAGAGTGGTGAATTTGAGTAATAAAAAGGTAAAAATTGCAATATTCGGCGGGCGCAAAGCCGCGGAGTCGCTCTGTCATGAAGCGGATTTGGTTGGCAGAGGGATCGCCGAACGCGGTTGGGTACTGCTCTGCGGCGGACGCGGAGGAATTATGGAAGCTGTCAGCCGCGCTTGCAGGGAAGCAGGGGGTACGGTGATCGGTATTCTCCCGGGTGAAGATGATTCGGATGCTAATCCCTGGGTGGATATAACCATTCCAACCGGCATCGGTTTTGCACGGAATGCCATTCTGGCGGCGGCGTGCAATGCTGCAGTGGCAATCGGTGGCCATTACGGCACCTTATCGGAAATTGCTTATGCATTGCACTATCAAAAGCCGCTTATCCAACTTAATTCCTGGAATATTCCGGGTAGTATCCCGGCGGAAAACGCTGCGGATGTCCTGCAAAAACTGGATGTGCTGATCAATAAAAAGGAATCCTTATGAAGATCGGGATCATTGCCAACAAGGCGTATTCGGAAGAGATCGGTCAGTTTTTTCACCATTTTTTAGACTGGCTTCGCGTAAACCGGGTTGATTTTTGCGTAGAATCCGAATTTGCAGTTATAGCCGGCTATCCGCATGGCATAGATCTGCTGACAATGATGCAGGAAGCGGATATGCTGATCATTCTTGGCGGCGACGGCACGATCCTGCGTGCGGCAAGGCTGATGGGAAAACGGCAGATACCCATGCTGGGCATCCGTTTCGGACGCCTGGGCTTTTTGGCCGAATTGTCCGGACAAACCTACGATGCCGAATTAAAAGAGATCCTCTCCGGAAAGTATCGCATCGATGAACGTATGGTGCTCGAAGCACAGGTGCTTCCGGAAGATGAACGCTTTTATGCCGTAAATGACGTTGTTGCGCTGCGATCGCCGTCATCAAGATTGCTGACCACCGAAGTCTATGTTGATGAGGTATATATGAATACTTTCCGCAGCGACGGGCTTATTGTCGCTTCGCCGACCGGTTCCACGGCATACTCCATGTCAGCTGGCGGCCCTATCCTGAGTCCGGGTATCAATGCTATGGTCATCAATCCGATCTGTCCGCATATGCTTTCGAACCGCCCGACGGTTATTTCCGGGGATTGCTGTATCAACATCCGCTTCCGGGAACTCAGTGACGGCTGCGTTTTAAGCATTGACGGCCAGCAGGATATTCCGGTTAAAGCGGATACTGCCGTCAATGTAAAAAAGTCGCCTTACAGCGTTAAGCTGGTGCGTTCTCTGAACAGCAGCTTTTTTTCCGTTGTGCGCAACAAACTCAAATGGACACAGTAAGAGGAAATTATGGATTATATCCGACTGAAAAACATGGTGTTCTATGCTTATCACGGAGTCGAAGAGAGTGAAAAGATCCTGGGCGCGCGTTTTGAAGTGGACCTGAAGATCGGCTGTGATCTGAAGAAAGCTTCCCAAAGCGATAAACTTGAAGATACCATCAATTACGAAGCAATCTATCAGGATATCAATAAAATTGTAACCAGCGACAAAAAGCACCTGATCGAGTCGATTGCAGGAATGATTGCGCGGGAGATCAAATCCAAATACGCGGGTATTGAAAGTATTTCGGTAGTTGTACGCAAACCCAGCGTTCCCATAAAGGGCATCCTGGATACGGTTGAAGTGGAAATAAATCTTTAAACCTTACGAATAGAGAGAAGAGAATGAAAAAGACCCTTGTTCTTATAAGTGCGCTTCTGTTGCTGATTTCCTGCTCGCCCCGTGAAAAAAGCCCTGCAGCCCCTATCGGGAAAATGAGCCATGCACAGATTGATTCTGTCCTGATGGTGAACGCAAAAATGAATTACAGCATCAGCGACCGTATGCGGCTGTATTCGGAAATGTTCCTTGGAACGCCCTACAGTTGGAATGCTACCGGCGACGGGCCCTATGCCCTCCTGGAAAAATACCCGCTGGTCAATTTTGACAGCACCAACTGCATGGTCTATACCGAGCATGTGCTGGCCCTGTCCATTTCTGATTCCTGGGATAATTTTTTCAACAATCTCCAGCAGATCCGCTATAAGGACGGGATCATTGGCATGCGGACCCGGAACCACTACACCATGGCCGACTGGCTGCCGGAAAACCGCTGGCTGCTGGAAGACGTGGCACGCAAAGTCGGCGGTGATTATACCCGCAGCATTACAAGGACCATCTCGCACGAGAATTTCTTCACCCGAAAAGGAATTCGTGACCTGCGCTATGTCAAGCTCGACCGTATGATCACCGTGGAGTATATTCCCATGCGGGACCTTGACAAGGTCAAGGCAAATTTCCGGAACGGCGATATCGTTGCTATGCTTTTTGCAAACCGCGACGATATTTTTTCGGCACATATGCTGATGCTTTACGAAAAGGACGGCGAATTGTATTTCCGCGAAGCCTCCAACAGCATTAACACAACTTTTGAAACTGCTTTTGACAACTGGCTGGAGTCTAAAAAAGAGAATACACGTTACGCGGGACTGGCCGTGATGCGTGTCCGTGATGAATACAACAAACCCAATGCGGTGGTACTGCCCTGGGATATCCCGAAACTAAAGAATAAATGAGGAAAAAATTAAGTGAGAGATCCATGCGTTTGATGAAGAAGATCCCACTGCTCCTGATAATACTGTTATTCCTTTCACCGCTGTTTGCCGTTAAGGGAAAGGTTTATCTTGTTCTCGGTTCCGATACCTCTATCTGGGAAGGATTAAGCTTATCCATGTATGACGGGCGCAATTTTAAGTGCGGACTATTCACCGATCCGGATCGTTATGGATACGGCGTAATGGACAGCACGTTCAGAACGCCCATGAAAGACAGTTTCGGCCGGCCTATGAAAATGACCTGGTGGATGATGGCCGGGAACGTCTTTCATCTTTCAAAGAACTGCAATATACCCATCCGCAACAATATTACCTTATATCTGATGAAAAAATACCATCAGGAGGCCATAGACCGATACGACGATCAATTGACCCTGCATTATCATAATTATTACTGGTCGGACACCAACGATGACGATGTCTATTATTACAATCAAGGATTAGATTTCAGGCTAAATCAGGATGATTATGAAGAATGTTTAAGTAAATTCCTGATCGAAGATGACGTGTTTCCCGTTTCCTTCCGAAGCGGTTGGCATTACATGGATAATTATTGGCAGGCTTATCAAGAAAGATTCATTCCCTTTGATATGTCCAACGCTTATCCCTCAAAAGGTGGCGATTCCAATGAACCGACGAACAATATTATCGACTGGTCGGAATCTCCAACAGCCTTTGTACCCTATCATCCCAATGCAGATAATTACCAGATCGAAGGGGAACTGAAGCAATGGCGTCTGCGTTCCGTGATGTTTGGTATAAATAACAGGGTCAAAACAACGTTGGAAACGATGTTCCAGGAAGCTGCAAATGGCAATAACCAGATGGCCTGTTTCTGGTCCCATTTGCCACAGGACGACTTTCTACCCGGGATGGAATATGTCCATGAAATTGCAGATACTTTATCCAAACAATACGGTGTCGAGTTTATGTATGTCAAAGATGTCGAAGCCATGCGCCTGTGGATCAATCCGGAAGATACGGTTGCGCCTGTTCTGACGGTCAATGAGATTATTGACAGCGATGAGATTCGCTATGAAATTGTGACCGACGGTCCGGTCTTCCAGGTCAATGAACCTTTTATCACGATCAAGAACAGATATGAAGAATACGAACGGCTGGATTGCGCCATCACCGGCGAGAACCGATGGGAAACGATCAAGGGCATTCCTGCATACGAGTTGGCAAAAGTCGCCGTCGCCGTTTGCGACAGCGTGGGTAATCAGTCCAAAGTCCATTTGCACTACCTCCCTGATGACATTTTTATCGATGATCAGGACGCCGCGTTTGCCGAGGGTCCCGGTAACTGGCAGGACTACAGCGGAACAACCGAATTGTGGGATTTGAAAGCCAGGGTGCTTACCGGACTCGGTTCCCTCACCCTTACGCCATTGATTGAAGATAACCTTTCTTACCGCATTTTATTTCATGGTCCGGGAAGCACGACGGATTCCGTCAGGATACTGGTAAATAACGGCAGTATTATCGATACGATTCTTATCGATCAAACATTGTTTGGAAGAGATAAATGGCAACATGTAGGATTCTTTGACTTAAAAACGGGAACGGGGAATACGATTACATTCGAGAATCTCGATTCAACGCTGGATATGGGTATAGATGTTGTCCGGATCACACCGCTGATTGTCGATAAGCATTTTATTGTCGGACAGGATATGCTGGCTTTCGGTAAGGTCAGTATAGCCGATACGGCCGTAAGATACCTGTCAATATCCAATCAGGGGAAAGAGGAGCTGACCGTGAGCAATTTCTCGGTTTTCGGATCGAAATTAGAACTTGGTATCGATGCTCCGTTCAAAATGGGTCCCATGGAAGTTGTTGACGTTCCGATCAAATTTTATTCCGACAATTTCTGTGAATACAATGATGTGCTCACCATTGAAACGGATGACCCGCGGAACCCGTACAAACTTGTTCCTATTTTTGCAAATGCAAGCATGTATTTCACGATCGTCGACAATGATGATGAAACCGCTTATTCAGAACATGGCGGGACCTGGAATTTTTCCAGCGCATCCGGCTGGAACGGTTCAAGCCGCTGGGTAAACATTAACGGTAAGGGCAATCATGCCGATTTTGATATGGAAGTGATATTTAGTGGCAGCTATGATATCCAATTTTTTCTTCCCTTTACTGTGAACGCTCATAATCATGTAGATTACATCATCATGATAGACGGGATTCCTAAAGACACCGTCCGGGTGGATCAGAACGTAAACAGTGGGAACTGGGTATCGATCGGTGAATATGATCTTCCAAAAAATGTTAAGCTCTCATTAAGGATACAGGATAACGGAGGTAATACAAACACCAACAGTGTACTAAGGGCAGATGCCGTCAGATTCGTTCTTGTTGAAGAAAAATTCGTTTCAAAAATCAACGAAGCCGGTATCCCCGAGACCTTTAAAGTCCACCAGAATTATCCGAATCCCTTTAATCCCTCGACAACGATCGCTTTCGCCTTGCCGGAAGCCGGCGAGGTCAGGATCGATTTCTTCGATCTGCAGGGGAAAAAGGCCGGGCAAACGATCAGCGGGTGCTGGGAGGCTGGATACCACCGTATTGTATGGACACCCCGCGAATTGGCTTCCGGTGTGTATTTTTATCGCATACAGACCCCGGATGCATCGGAAATCCGTAAATGCACCTTGATGAAGTAGGAAGAAATATGGCTCTTGTTGTTGTTGGCTCCATTGCGCTCGATACTGTGATCACGCCCAGAGGCAGATCGGATAACGCGGTCGGCGGTTCCGCCACCTTCTTTAGTCTGGCTGCCGCAAGAAAAACCCGTGTCGGCATTGTGGGTGTGGCCGGAAAAGACTTTCCCGCGTCCGCGATCGCGGATTTTGAAAAAATGCATATCGATCTGCAGGGGCTGGAGATCCGTGAAGGGAAAACCTTTCGCTGGGGCGGGATCTACCGTATCAATATGAAAGAACGCGAGACCCTGTACACCGATCTGAACGTCTTTGAACATTTTTCACCGACGCTTCCGAGGGAATACCGTAGCTGCAGGATGCTGTTTCTTGCGAATATTCATCCCGCTCTGCAGCTGCGGGTCCTGGATCAGATGGAAAACAAACCCCTGGTAGGGCTCGACAGCATGAATCTCTGGATCAAAACGGCAAAAGCGACCCTGATCGAGGCCGTAAAACGCTCCGATATCATCATTATCAATGACGAGGAAATCATTCAGCTGACCGAAGAGCAATACCTTGCGGATGCCGTCTTACACATTCAGTCGCTGGGTCCGCACACCGTGATCGTAAAAAAAGGCAAGTACGGAGCCGAGCTCTTTCATAAGAAAAACCATGCGGTTTATCCCATTTGTCCCGAGAAAGCCCTGGTGGATCCCACGGGGGCAGGGGACACTTTCGCGGGAGGATTTATGGGATATCTGGACAGCCTGAACAAGCCAATCCCGGATTTTTACGATTATCATGAAGCCATGATCTACGGAACGGTACTGGCCTCGTTTTTAGTTGAATCCTTTTCAACGGACAGGCTCACGTCCCTCAATGACGAAGAAATCAAAACGCGGTTAAGAAAATTTAAAGACAGACTATAAACCGATCCCTTCAGATCCGTTAAGAGGATTGTGCGAGCGCATGACCGTTGATCTGCAGCTTGCCTTCGGCATTCCTGACGATATCACAGCCCGGAAAAGGAACGATAGCTCCGGATACGTCCCGGATAATTGCCAGTCCCGCTGCGGCATCGTCGGCCCCGGAAAGGTAATAGGCGGACGGATGAAGCACTTTTTGTTGTGACGCCGTAAATAGCATGGCGGCATCACGCAGGAGTTTTTTTGCCTCCGGCAGAATTTCGGGAAATCCTTCTTTGCACCAGGCATACTGTACCCTTGCGTTCAAAACTTCTTCCGCAGGATTTGCCATATCAAAACGAATGGTTTTCGCAAAATACAACGGAGCCAGGACGGCAAAAAGCAGATCGCTCATGGATTCGACCGGCAAGGCAGAGCAGGCGTCGCCGGGACGAAAAAGCCGGAAGGCGCGTCCCACCGCCTGAGCAGCGACCAGAAGATTGTATTGTGAAAAGCGGTATTTGGCCTTCAGGATCAGAGCATTGTCGTCCAGCCGGATAAAAGGAATATCCTGTTTGTTTGCCTGCATATTTTCCGGAAGGTATTCATAAGAGATGCGATCGCTTTCGGCCGTGAAATCCAGATGAAACGGAATACCGTGGTAAAGCAGCGCCAGCAGGGGCATCAGGCTTTTTTCGGGATCGCGAAAGCTCAGCAGCGGCCGTTTGCGGTCTCTGATCCTGAACCTGAGACAAAGATCCAGTATATCCCCGTACGTACAGGAACTGTCAATAAAGCGGAATGCAATTTTCCCGGGGAATTCACGTGCGTGCTGCAGGATGACGGCAGCGGTGTTGGGGAAGGGAACGATATGTTCCTCATAGGGAATATTCAGGAAAGTTCGGCGTTGATCCATGACCAATCTTAGCATTTTCGGAGAAATTATCCAAGGCAAATCCTGTGCCTATTTTGCAGATGTTTCTCGTAAAAGGCGGGCATTGATCAGAACGGATGCCTTGGTACTGTGCAGGTCTCTTAGGGCAGATCTCCAGGAATAGTTGTCTGAAGGCGAAATGTCGCAGGAAAAAAGCTCCTGTTCGCAGGTCCGGATCAGGCATTTAAAACGGATGATGCGGAGCGCCTGTTTTTCAAAGCTGTGCAGCGTATCCTTCAGACGTGCAAGAAGGACATCGTGTACATCGTTTTGATCTTCGAGTTCGAACTGCCGTTCATACCATTTCAGGTTCCGGAAAGCTTCCGATTGCAGCAAGGGATCCGGGACCGCTTTGCGCAGGGCGGAGCCGCGGATACGGGAAAGCTGTGCGTAAAGTTCGCGCAGATCTTCCCGACAAAAAGCCGACATATACTGCTGTGCTGAGATTGAAAAATGTCCGGGAAGTTCCTGCCGAAGCAAGGCCAGATCCGCTTTATCTAAAAGATCTATTTTATTGATAATTAAGTAGTCAGATTCGTTTATCTGACTTTCGTAAACGGCTTTGACGCCCTCGCTGAAGGGCAGTGTCTCTTCCTTGACCCGCCGTAATAGGATCCGGGCATCGGCCAGCGTGATCAGCGCCTTCGCCCGGAATTCGCTTGTCTGCAACAGCGCTTCCCCGACCGTTCCGCTAAGGTTTGCAGAGGAACCGATAGCTTCGGCGAAAACGATATCCGGCCCGATCTTTTTCTGCAGATGTTCCAGCTGGCGCAACAGGTCAGGATAGTGCGAACAGTAACAGCCTGACTGCACATCCACGGCCGGAATGTTCTCGGCATTGACAAAAGCGGTATCTACGAGGTATTTGCCCTGATCGTTGGTGACCACGGCGATCTTTTTGCCTTTTTCCATTAAAAGTTTACTTAAACGGATGATCAGGGTGGTTTTTCCGCTTCCCAGAAAACCCGAGACCAGGTAAAGATCCATATTTATGCCTGTTTTGTTTCGAGAAGCTGCCGGATATCTTTTATAAATTCATCATGCCTGGGGATCAGAGAGGAAGCATAGAGCGACCCGTTGACATAGATCGAAGGAAGATTCCGTACGCCCATTTTTTTTACACGTGCAACGTTCTCGATCTCCGTGATCTTGTATTCGCGGATCTCGATAGCGTTCCCGAAGACCGGCAGGAGGCGCATGGCTGCATCTTTCAGGTAAGCGCAGGCGGCACAGGCGGCGGAGTCGACGGTAAAGACCTCGATCAGCGGTTTGTCAAGATTTGCGTAATCTGGCAGCGGAACATCCGTATCGGATGCGGGCGCTTTGTAGTTCTCCAGCATTTTTCTTGCGGATTCCGGATTGCGGATGGCATCCATGATCCCAACGACGTTCTCGGGGGGCGTGTCGTAGGGCATATCGCAGCCCGGCGAAATGATCAGGTTCTTTGTATCCATTTCCGCAAGGAAGTCCGTTATAAAGCGTACATTGTCCAGCTGAGTTCCCAGGAGCATTACCGTTGTCAGCGGAATATTGCCGGCGATGACGATGCCATGGGAATCGCTCAGGATCTTGGCGGTTTTCATGTCAATATTCTCATCAATGGAAAGAATGTCCGGAAAGGTATTGCACATCGGTTCCAGGTTGCGGCTGGCATCTCCGCAGACGAAAAGGGATGTAACGATTTTCTGTTCTTTGATCGAAGAAAAAAGATCGCTCAGAGGATGGTACAAAAATCGGTAGAACATCTCCGGCGATATCTGGGAGATCACCGGATCCACAACCGCGATCACATCCATGCCGGCGCGGATATACATGTCCGCCATGCATTTTGCGACCTTGCAGCAATATAGGATTAGCTCCTTGACCTTTTCTTCGTCGGTATATGCATCCATAAACAATTCGGAACCGCGCAGATGCGTTGCCAGGGTCAGCGGTCCGCATATCAGTCCGTAAAGTGCCGTATGCTTTCCCACGCTGTCTTTCATGCGCCGCATCACATCCAGGACCAGGGGAATGCGGCCGTCCTTATCCGTGGGCATTGTATCGGGAATGCGGAGATCGTTTTCCAGGGGGTGCGTTACCACCGAAGGCGGGCTGTCTTCCGCCCACATCAGTTCACAGCCCAGGATCTCCGCTTCCAGCTGCAGGTCAAAAATAACGGGCATTCCGTCAGGTAAATAGGTTTGATGTACCTTGATTAGGGATTCGAATAATTTATCGGCGTCCTGCAGGACCTCTTTGGCACTGTAGCCGCATAATTTCCCGGCATGAACGCCGGCAAACGGTACCCAGGGAACCTTATCGGCCGCTTTTCCTCGGAGTGTACGCTGAATGCGTTTTTTTCCGTTCATGACGGTGTCAGCCTCTTGCTTCGGAGTTCTTGTTTAAATAATCTTTCAGCAGCTCTTCGGCAGTGCAGATCATGGTTTCGTCCAGATCGAAGTATAATTTCAGGCATGCATGCGCTTTTTCACGCTGTTTATATTTCTCGACATTTCCTTTGCTGCGGATCTGGACGTAATCGTCGTTGATATAAATGAACTTTTCATCGACAAAGCGTGAAGCCACAATAGCATTGATGTAATCGAAGGAGCGGATCCAGTAATGCATAAAAGTGGTCAGATCCAGGGGATTGATCCTGAAGGTATAGCGCGTTGTCTGTGTGCCGTTGGTCTGTGTTTGCAGCTGATATGTTTCGTTTTCCAGCGCCTTGATCGTGAAGTCGATCGCACCGCTTCGGAGCAGGCTGTTACCGCCGGGGATGATTTCAACGGGTTGATTGATCAGATAACCCGGATCCACAAGATAGCGTTTGTTCTCGTGCTCCACAATGCCAAAAAAATGCGGAAAGCTGCGGCGGTGGATTTCCGCTTTAACGGGATAGGCCCTTATCCCTTCGATCTCCAGTGAACGAATGAGTAAATTGACCAGCGAAAAGCAGGTCCCGCCGAAATGCAGATTCCTGAAATCGGATAAAAGGGTCCTGCTGTCACGTGGCCGTTCTTCGGGCTGCATTTTCAGGCGCAGTATTTTGCTGACATTCTCATAAGGGATCTGCTGCAGGATCCGGAAGAAAGGGATATCCTCGAGTGTCTTCATAGCGGAATTTTATGGAAAAAGCCGCTGATAAGCAACAAGCGAAAATAAAAATGCGCGCTTGATCACAAAATTCCCAAATATTCCTGGGAAACACGATATAAGCATTTGAAAAAACCCGGCACTTTTTTACATTTGGGTTATGAAAAACGCATTGGAAGCCATTGCGGCCAAATACAAGGATAAACCCGGTTCCGCCATACCGGTTCTGCAGGAAATGCAGAAAGCCGAAGGCTATATCAGCCGGGAATCTCTGCGTTATATTTCGGAAAGGACCGGTATTCCCGCTGCGGAACTTTGGGGCATTGCCACCTTTTATTCGATGTTCCATCTGGAGACGAGGGGCCGTCACGTGATCCGCGTTTGCAAGGGGACCGCCTGTCACGTTTCCGGGGCGGACAATCTGGCATCTGCCATCCGCACGCATCTGGGCTTGACGGGAGAGGCGATTACGACCGACGATGAACTGTTTACCCTGGAGGAAGTGGCTTGTCTTGGCTGCTGCAGCCTGGCGCCGGTCATGATGATCGACGATACGGTATACGGCAAGCTGACGCCGCATAAAGCCATTTCTATCATCGATAAATACATTACTGCGGAAAATACATGAGCGAGCAAGGTATTATATTCAGGCAAAACTCCCGGGTCCCGGATGGTCTGCAGACCATTACCGTCTGTACCGGCACGGGCTGTCTGGCAAGCGGGGCTGCCGAAGTGATAAACGCTTTCCGGAAAGCGCTCGCCGAACACGGTTTTGAAGTCCCCGAATCGTTGGCGGAAGTCCAAAAAGTCAAAACACCGGAACAGGCAAAATTTCTGAAAAAAAGCGGTTGTCAGGGGCTTTGTGCCATGGGACCGCTGGTGACCGTCTGGCCTTCAGGTACCTTCTATGTCCATGTAAAACCCGCAGATGCCCGTCGAATTGTTGAAAAGACCATTTTAAAAGGGGAGCTCATTCCCGATCTTTTATATAAAGACCCGATCAGCAAGGAGAGCTGCATCCGTACGGAAGAGATCCGTTTTTACGCCGGCCAGAAGCGCCAGGTGCTGGAGGCATCCGGAAATTTAGATCCGAATTCCATTGAAGATTATATTGCATCCGGAGGATATCGGGCCTTAAGGCGGGTTTATACCGAAATGGAGCCCGCATCTCTTTGCCGGCTGATCCGGGATGCCGGACTTCGGGGACGGGGCGGCGCCGGTTTTCCCACCGGAAAAAAATGGGAGCTGGCCCGGCTTCAGGAAAGTGATAAAAAATATGTAATATGCAATGCCGACGAAGGAGATCCCGGAGCCTTTATGGACCGCAGTATCATTGAAGGGAATCCCCATGCCGTGATTGAGGGGATGATGATCGCGGCTTATGCGATTTCTGCTGATGAAGGGTATGTCTATGTGCGTGCCGAATATCCGCTTGCCGTTCGGCGGATGCGTCAGGCCATCGCGGATGCAATGGGAGCGGAAATTCTCGGGAAAAATGCTTTTGGCAAAGGAAAATCCTTTGGAATAACGCTGGTCGAAGGCGCCGGAGCTTTTGTCTGCGGCGAGGAAACGGCACTGATGGCATCCATTGAAGGCAAACGCGGAATGCCGCGGCTCAAGCCGCCCTATCCTGCAGTGCGGGGACTGTTTGGAAAACCGACCGTCATCAATAATGTGGAAACCCTGGTCACGGTCCCGCTCATTATCCGCCTGGGTCCGGATGCATACCGCAAGGGCGGTTCTCCGGATTCTCCCGGAACCAAGATCTTTGCACTGACCGGCCATGTGATCAATACCGGGCTAATCGAAGTCCCGATGAATACTACGCTGCGGCAGGTAATTTTTGATATTGGCGGGGGAGTCTGCGACGAACAGGGTCGTCTCTGGGAAGACGGATTCAAAGCGGTTCAGATCGGCGGTCCTTCCGGCGCATGCCTGACAAAAGAGCATTTTGATCTTTCCCTGGATTTTGATTCCCTGCAGGGGATCGGAGCCATGGTCGGGTCCGGCGGTATGGTCGTCATGAACAAGGACACCTGCATGGTGAGCATTGCGGCGTATTTTATGCAGTTCACGCAAAATGAGTCCTGCGGAAAATGCACCTTCTGCCGTATCGGTACCAAGCGCATGCTGGAAATTCTGGAACGGATCCGGAAAGGGGAGGGAATTCCGGAAGATCTGCAAAAACTGGAAGCACTTGCCGAACAGATCATTGCAAGCTCCCTGTGCGGATTGGGAAAGACTGCCCCGAATCCCGTGTTGTCCACCTTGCGCTATTTCCGGGATGAGTACCGGGCGCATATCGAAGAAAAACGCTGCCCTGCGGGAGCTTGTCAGGCATTGGTAAATTTCAGCATCGATTCCAAAGCCTGTACAGGCTGCACGTTATGTGCAAGAAACTGCCCGGTAAACGCGATCAGCGGATCGCCCAAACAGGCGCATCTTATCGATCCGGATGTCTGTATTTCCTGCGGCGCATGCTACAGGGTCTGCAAATTCAATGCCGTTATACGAAGTTAACAGAATGGGTAAAACCGAACGATGATAAAGATAAAGCTCAACAATAAAGAAGTCGCTTGCAGAAAAAATCAGACCATCCTCGAAGTTGCCCGCGATCACGGAATATCTATTCCGACACTTTGCCATGAACCCGGACTGGATGCATACGGATCCTGCTGGGTCTGTAGTGTCAAGGTTGAAGGTGTCAAAGGTTTTGTGACTTCCTGCGGCACAAGAGTGCAGCCGGGAATGTCGGTCATTACGGATTCCCCGGAAGTGCATAAGGCGCGAAAAACCGCGCTGGAATTGCTTTTATCCAACCATTATGCCGATTGCGACGCACCTTGCATGATCGCCTGTCCGGATCACGTGGATATTCAGACCTATGTCTCATTGATCGCGAACGGCAAAGAAAAAGAAGCGGTGGAGGTCATTAAGCGCAATCTGCCGCTCCCAATGTCTGTCGGCCGGATCTGTCCCGCTTTCTGTGAAAAAGAATGCCGGCGTATCCTGGTGGACGAGCCGGTCGCCATTCGTCAGTTAAAACGCTGTGCTGCGGATCTGGAGCTTGGCGACTGGTGTTACGTGCCGCAGCGTCAGCCCGAAACGGGAAAACGTGTGGCGTTGATCGGTGCCGGACCTGCGGGATTAAGCTGTGGCTATTACCTGAGCAATGCAGGCCATGAAGTTGACGTTTTTGAAACGGCGCAAAAGGCCGGAGGCTGGCTGCGTTACGGAATACCGGAATATCGCCTGCCAAAGAAAGTGCTGGACCGCGAAATCGAGATCATGTGCCGGAACGGAATGAAGATCCATTACGGAAAGACTTTGGGAAAGGATCTGTTTCTCCATAAACTGAAACGGGACTACGATGCGGTGTTTGTCGGCATTGGCGCACAATTGGGTGCCGCCATGACCATTAAGGGGGAGCTGCCCGGAGCCCTGTTTTCCGGCGTGGATTATCTGCGTGCCGTTGCCACGGGGGCCGCTCCTGCGATCGGGAAAAATGTCGCGGTCGTGGGTGGCGGCGATACGGCTATCGATTGTGCCCGTACTGCTTTGCGCCAGGGTGCGGATGTGACTGTGTTATACCGGCGCACCCGGAAGGAAATGCCTGCCGAGACCTATGAAGTGGAGGCGGCGGAAGCCGAAGGAGTACGTTTCGTGTTTTTGGCCGCTCCCGTTGAAATGTTGGGAAAACATGGTCGAATGGACAATTTGCGCATTGAAAAAATGCGCCTGGGTGAAGCCGACAGTTCCGGCCGCAGACGACCGGAAGCGACCGGAGAAACCTATGTGCAGGCATTTGATACGCTGATCACTGCGGTTTCACAGGAGGTAGATGTTACTTGGCTCAAGCTTGAAAAAGGGGAGGATTACCGACTAACTTCCAAGAACACCGCCATCAGTGATGAAGCCACCATGCACTGGCACGACAATGTTTTTGCCGGCGGAGATTTTCGCCGCGGTCCCGCTACCGCGATTGAAGCCGTTGCCGACGGGAAACGTGCGGCAATTGCCATAGACCGTTTTCTGCGCGGAAAGATTATGGAGAGCCGGCCGCACTTTAATTCGCGAAAAGCCGACAAGACCCGCGATATCGATACGGAGGAATTCAGCCATATCCCCAAAAAAGTGCGATTGAAGGCAAATGAGCTTGATCCGGGATACCGTATTAAAGGTTCTGAGGAAGTGGAACAATCCTTTGGGCCCAAAGAAGCCCGGGAAGAGGCTGAACGCTGCCTGGAATGCGGCTGTATGGTAAACACTTCCTGTTTGTTGCGCAAATATGCCGATGAATATGGTGCCGACCAAGACCATTTTTCCGGGATCGTAGATAAACATCCCATCGACGATACCCATCCCTTTATACTTCGCGATCCGAACAAATGTATTCATTGCGGTCGCTGCATTCGGGTTTGTGCCGAGATCCAGGGACCTGCAGTGCTGGGTTATATCTATCGAGGACTCAGCACCCTGGTCGGTCCGGAACTGGGCGGAAGGCTGGATGAAACTGCCTGCAGCAGCTGCGGAAAATGTATCGATGTCTGTCCCACCGGAGCTCTGCTGGCCAAGACAAAACATTACAAGAATAATCCCGGGTTTTGGGAAGTGAAAAGTACCCGCTGCACGGAATGCGGGGCGGCATGCTTTGTGGATATTTACCGCGCGGGTACGACGCTCCTTCAGGTAAAACCCGTTGAGGATAATAACTATAACCAACTGAATATCTGCTATAAAGGCCGCTTCTCCTGGCAGAGCGAAGATCTGAAATTCACGGCGGAAAGCCTGTTGAAACTGAAGGATATTCCTGCGGATACGCTGCTGCACCTTTCGCCGAAAATGACAAATGCGATGCTAAATGATGCGCTGGGTTTTGCAGCGAAAAACGGGCTCTCCTGTGTTACAACGGAATTTGTTGCCGATCCGTCCGACATTCCTGAGAACGCGTTCCGCATTGCTTCGATGAATGATTTGGACGCTGCGGATGAGATCGTGCTTATAGGAGAACTGAATGCCATGTTGTTGGCCCGGGCGCGGATAGCCCGGCTCGGGGGAGCGCGTCTGATATTGATCGCGCCTCCGGCGGGACCGTACCGGCGACTTGCGGATGCTGTTTTTGAAAATATCGCCGATTATGAAATAGGCGCCGCGAACAAGCCGCTTTTACTTTATAACCGTGAAAGATGCAAAGCGGAATTAAAGCAAAGGATTTGGGAAAAAATCAAAGACTGCCCGAATGCGCGGGTCTGGGTCAATTCCGATTACCTTAACAGCCGCGGCTTTGCGAAATATAATATCCCCGTTCTGGAGGAATTATCGGCAAAACATGTCATCCTTTACGGTCCGACCCCGGAGCGTGTCAATGCCGGGAAGATCTATCGTTTGCCGCTGAACGCATTTGCTGTCAAGGGACTTGCCTATAGCGATACGGGCGAAAAGATTCGCTTTTAAACAATGATTCAAATAAAAAAAAGACCCGTGACAACAAGCGCGGGTCTTTTTGATTTCCCTGAGGATTATTTTATTTCTTTGCTGAGAATATCCAGCAGCGCCTGGAGTTCTTCGGGCTGCCGGTCCGCCATATGGGCGATCCGGAAGGTTTTTTCTTTCAAGGCGCCGTAGCCGTTGGAAATGGAATATCCCTGCTGGCCCAAACTTTTATTCAGGTCTGCGATCGAAATACCCTTGGTGTTTCTGATCGTGGTGACGGTGTTCGAGCGGTAACCTTCGGCAGCAAGAATCTCAAATCCCTTTTGAACCGCCCATTTACGGACCGTTTCCGCCATCGCGGCATGTCTGTTGAAGCGCTTTTCGAGTCCTTCCTGATTCAGAATGTAATCCAGCTGTTTATCAAGGCCGTACATGTGTGGAATGCTGGGTGTCGAGGGGTACTGATACGGCTTCTCTTTGACGAATTTATAGAGTTCCACGTAATCGAAATAGCATCCGCGGTTTTTGACGCCTTTTGCGTATTCAATGGCCTTATCGCTTACGGAGGCAACGGACATTCCGGGAGGCAAACCCAGGCATTTCTGCGTAGAAGTGATACAGACATCGATACCCAGCTTGTCGACTTCGATCTTTGCCCCGCCCATGGAGGAAACGGCATCTACCAGCCAGAACACGTTCGGGTATTTTTTACGGACCACGGAAATGGCCTCGAGATCATTCATAACGCCGGTGGAAGTTTCATTGTGGGTAACGGTAAATACATCGTATTTCCCCGTGGCAAGATATTCGTCCACGACTTCCGGCAGGGTTGGCATGCCCCAGGTGACCTCTACCTTGTCAACGGGAACGCCGTTGCCTTCTGCCAGTTGCGCCCACCGGTTTCCAAAGGCGCCGACAGAAAAGACCAGCACGCGCCGGCCCGTAAAGGAGCGAACGGCACCTTCCATCAATCCCGTTCCCGAAGAAGTGGAAAGGATCATGGTATTTTCCGTAAAGAACAATTTTTGCAGTCCCATGGAGATCCGTTCCTGCAAAGCGGAAATATCTTTGGTGCGGTGACCGATCATGGGGGTGGCAAATGCTTCGAGGATTTCAGGCCGGACATCAACCGGACCCGGAATGAAGAGCTTCTTGTGCATGGCAACATCCTTTATTTAAACTATGATCAATGACAAATAATTATACAAAAATAAAATGAAAATACCAATAATGTTTCAGAATTTGGAGGCGATTTTGAAGGATTATCAGAGAATATTCAGGATCAGTTCCTCGCGGCTGCGTTTTGGAACATGATGCGTACCATCTTCGGAACGGTAATAGCGCGTATTCCCGTTGCGGTGGGTTTCGGTCACAACCGATTCAGAAGGTTTCCCGAGCGCAATAACATAGCGGATCTCATAAGCTTGGTCAATATTGAAAATACGGCGGATGCCCTCACGTTGGATGGCCCCCAGGATGCAACCCCCAAAACCTTTTTCAACGGCGCTGAGCAAGATGCTCTGACAGGCAATTCCCGCATCCGTATCGGCTTGATCGCTGATCTGTTTATCAAGGAGCATAATGATATAAGAGGTCGGACGTTCAGATTCCGATGGCCCCGGCCATTGGGACAGGTATCCCGCCCAGGCCAAAAAGGGGAAGATCGCATTACAGGCTTTGCGGGAATGCAGGATCAGGTATTTCAGCGGCTGATCGTTGCGGGCGGAAGGGGAGAAGCGGGCGGCCTCGATCAGATCCTTCAACTCCGCTTCGCTCAGTGCGGGTTCCGGATAAAAACGCCGGTAGGAACGGTTTTTTAGCAAAAGCGTCTTCAGCATGGGATAAACTATTTGTTTTGTTGATTCAAAAAACGCTTGATGATGGTTTCGGTGTTGATCGTTTCGTCGTCTTTAATGAATTTATTGATCGTATTCTGTACCGTACTGCGCTTGTAGCCCAGTGATTCCAGGGCCAGCAGAGCATCGGCAACATTGGCGGAAAGCAAGGGATCGCCGCCGATACCGCTGATCGCGCTGACTTCTTCATCACTGATCTTTTCCTTAAGTTCCAGAATGATCCTCCGGGCGGTCTTATCACCGACACCCGGGGCACGTTTGACCGCCGCCACGTCGCCGTTGATGATATGATTCGTCAGCAGATCGTAACGGATACCGGAAAGAATATTGATCGCCTGCTTAGGCCCGATGCCGGAGAGTGAGATCAGTTTGAGGAAGACCCCTTTTTCCTTTTCGTCAAAAAAACCGTAAAGCTGCAGGATGTCTTCACGCACATGCAGATAGGTAAGCAAACGACAGCTGTTCCCGGGCGCGGGAAGTTTTTCGTAGGTGTAAAGGCTGATAATGCATTCCAGTCCGGCATCCTGAATGTTCAGAACGACCGAATTCGGTTTTTTAAGCTCGATTTTTCCTTTGAGAAATGCGATCATGGGACTTCCTTATTGTTTCAGAAGATGATAGCGAAGATGATGATAATGGGTAATGGCAACCGCCAGAGCGTCACTGACATCCATTTTTCCCTCAAAATCCTGCATTTTCAGCATTTTCAGAACCATGTAGCGGACCTGTTCCTTTGATGCGCCGCCTCTTCCGGTCAAAGATTTCTTTACGATTGCCGCAGGATACTCGTAAACCGGACAATTCCGTTCGTGAGCGGCCAGCATCAGAACGCCCCGCGCGTGTCCCAGTTTGAGCGAAGTGCGCGGATTGACATTGGAATAGGTTTCTTCAATGGCATAGGCATCGGGATGGTAATCGTCCAGGATCCCGCAGCAGCTGCGGTAGAGGATCCCGAGCTTAGCAGAGAAATTTTCCGCTTTGAAAGTCGAGATGGTTCCCGCGGCCAGAAATTGCAGGTAAGGTCCTTTCACGCGGATCAGTCCGTATCCGCTTGTGTTCAGGCCGGGATCTATGCCGAGAATAGTCATTCGTTCAGTTGTTCCATGACGGCTTCCGGAATTTCGGAATTGTCCCAAACTTTCTGAACGTCATCATGGTCTTCCAGCATTTCGTACAATTTCATGAATTTTGTGGCTTCTTCAACCGTTTCGATCTTAACGGTGGTGCCGGGGATCTGTTCGATCTCCGCGTGGCTGATGCTGAAATCCTTTTTCAGGGCTTCATGAAGGTCATTGAAATCTGAAGGCTCACAGAGTACCGAAAAAGAATCGCCTTCGCGCTTTACATCAACCGCACCCGCATCCAGGGCTTTCATGATCAGATCATCCTCACTGACCTGCTCCGAATCGATGACAATATTGCCTTTGCGGGTAAAATTCCATGCAACGGAACCGCTCTCGCCAAGGTTGCCGCCGTGCTTGGAAAGTAAATGCCGTATTTCGGCAACCGTGCGCTGACGGTTGTCGGTCATGATTTCCAGCATCAGCGCTATTCCGTAAGGCCCGTATCCTTCATAAAGGATCTCTTCGTAATTGACACCTTCCAGCTCTCCGGTTCCTTTTTTTATTGCGCGCTGCAGTGTGTCATTGGGAATATTGGATGTTCTTGCCGCAATGACCGCTGTGCGCAGCCGCGGATTTGCATCGGGATCACCACCGCCATGCCGGGCCGAAATAGTGATCTCTTTCAGTATTTTTGTCCACACTTTGGCACGTTTGGAATCCTGTGCCGCTTTCCGGTGCTTAATATTTGCCCATTTGCTGTGTCCGGACATATTTCCTCTCTGTTCTTAACGTTGAAAAATCTGCATATTATACAGAGAAGCGCTTAAAAATGCAATGAGAACCGAAAGAAAATCAAAAACAGCGCCGTTCTGCCGATTCAAATTCAAAGTATTCCATTTATCGGGTAAAACAAAAAATCGCTCCTAACAGGAGCGATTTATCTATATGACGCGATTTATCAGCGGCGCTGTTTGACCTTAACGGTGGTGGAATCCAGAGCCAGGATCTGGCTTTGCATCTTTTCGATTTCACGGGAAATGGTGGTCAGCTGTTGCGTAGCGGTAATATTGTTCTGGGTTACTGTACGGCGCAGACTGGTGACTTTGGAATCCACGTCATCAACACGGCTGCGCAACGCGGCTTGATTGGCGTTTACGATGCTTGCGAGGGAATCGATACGCATATTGATCAGGAACAAATCGTTGGAGTGCTGATTTTTAAATTGTTTGAGCTCATTCTGCAAATCAGAAAGATTCTGGCTGTTCTGATTGATGTGTTTGCGGTGTCCGATCAGCAGAACATCAAAATCATGCTGCTTATCGGTATATGTCTGATAGCGGTCTTCGATGGACTTTGAGCGGGCATCGGAGTTCCCTAAACGTTTGTCAAAGGTGGTCTGGTAGTAATACATTGCTCCAAGAGCGGCAAAGAGCAAAACCCAGAGAAGGGACATAAAAAATTTTTTCATCATTCACTCCTAACTTAAGGTGTATTTCTTATTATCCATATCAATGAAAAATGTAAAAAAAACTTTGTGCAAATGCAATAAAATGGTAAAAAATATCAAGATTTATTTTTCCGCAATTCCAGGATCTCATCACGCAGCAACGCCGCTTTTTCGAACTCGAGGTTTTCCGCTGCGTTCTGCATCTCGATCGTCAGACGCTCGATCAGGTTCATAGTTTCAAATTTGCTGAGTTTTTCAGTGTTTTTGTGAGCAGTTCCGCTCACTTTGTAATCCGTCTTCATGTCCGCGATAGAGGTGATGCTGCGAATTTCCGCTTCGGTCTTGTAAATGGTTTTCGGCTCGATCCCGTATTTTTTATTGTGCAAAATCTGCAGCTCCCGCCTGCGCAGGGTTTCCCGGATTACGGACTGCATGGCATCGCTGGTCCTGTCGGCATAAAATAGCACGGTGCCGTCGATATTGCGGGAGGCGCGGCCGGCGATCTGGAATAAAGATCGTTCAGAACGCAGGAATCCTTGTTTGTCCGCTCCCAGAATAGCGACCAGGGAGACTTCCGGAAGATCCAGACCTTCCCTTAGGAGGTTCACGCCGACCAGGACGTCAAAAGCGCCGGTGCGCAGTTCGCGCAGAATAAGCACACGCTCCAGGGCGTCGATCTCGGAATGCAGGTAACGCACGCGGATGTTCAGGTTCTTCAGATAGGAAGCAAGATCCTCGGATTCCCGTTTGGTCAGAGTCGTCACAAGAACGCGCTCTTTCTTTTCAACCCGCTTCCGGATTTCATGGATCAGATCGTCGATCTGTCCTTCGGTGGGGCGAAGTTCAATGCGGGGGTCCAGCAAGCCGGTGGGACGGATGATTTGTTCCACAACAACGCCTTCCGATTGCCGGATTTCATATTCCGATGGCGTTGCGGAAACAAATATCGCCTGCTTCAGCATCTTCTCGAATTCAGGAAATTTCAGCGGACGGTTGTCAAAGGCGCTGGGAAGACGGAAACCGTATTCGACCAATATTTGTTTGCGGGAACGGTCGCCGTTATACATGGCATGGATCTGCGGTATCGTCGCATGGGATTCGTCGATGATGGTCAGAAAATCATCGGAAAAAAAATCCATTAGCGTAAAGGGGCGTTCCCCGGGTTTCCTGAGGGTCAAATGCCGGCTGTAATTCTCTATTCCGGAACAATAGCCGATCTCCTGGATCATTTCAATGTCGTATTGGGTCCGCTGTTCAAGACGTTGCGCTTCCAACAGCTTGCCGTTTTGCCGAAGTTCATTCAGGCGTTCCTGTAATTCAATGCGAATGTTTTTAATCGCGATCTTGACCTTTTCGCTGTCGGTGACAAAGTGCCTGGCAGGATAAATGACAGCAAATTCCAGTTCTTTCAACGTTTTTCCCGTCAGCGGCTCGGTTACGGTAATACGGTCGATCTCATCCCCCCAAAACTCCAGACGGATGCTTTGGTCCTCATAGGCTGGATAGATCTCGATGCTATCACCGCGGACCCGGAAGGTCGATCGGGAAAAACTGATATCGTTGCGCGTGTAATGAATATAAACAAGCTTTGCGAACAGCTCCTTGCGCTTGATCGTATCGCCCTTGCGCAGAACAATGATCTGATTCTCGTAATCTTCTGGCGACCCAAGTCCGAAGATGCAGGAAACGGATGCGATCACGATCACATCCCTGCGGCCAAGCAGTGAAGAGGTCGCCTTTAAGCGCAGTTTCTCGATCTCGTCGTTGATGTCGGAATCTTTTTCAATGTAGGTGTCGGTGGTCGCGATATAGGCTTCCGGCTGATAATAATCGTAATAGGAAATGAAGTATTCGACGGCATTGTCCGGAAAAAAGGACTTGAATTCCCCATAAAGCTGTGCCGCAAGGGTTTTGTTATGGGAAATGATCAGCGTAGGTTTTTGTACCGCTTCGATGACCTTGGCCATCGTGTAGGTTTTACCGCTGCCTGTGATGCCCAAAAGAGTCTGATATTGCTCGCCGCGGCGTATTCCTTCTACCAGGCTGCGGATGGCCTCCGGCTGATCACCGGCGGGCTGGTAAGAGGATTGTACTTTCAGTGCTTTGTCTGTTTCGCGAAAGGCCATGGATTATCCCTGAAGCGGGGTGTTTTTTTCCGCTCCCAGCTTTGCCAGGCGGTCGGCATGTTCGTTCCAGCGGTTGCCGCTGTGTGCACTGACCTTGTGAAAGTGAAGGATCATGGATTGGCGGACCATGAATTGCTGATATTTTTGTGTCAGTTCGGTTTTGGCTTTCCATTTGCCTCGAGCCCACATTTCTATGCCTTGATAATCATAGTAAATATGCAGCTCCCCGATCCTGTTTTTTTGACACCAGGCAAGCGCTTCCAGGACCGCCTTCAGTTCGCCGGCGATCTGGCGGTGTGCATTGTATTGGCTGTCAAGACTGCCGGAGATCTCCGTGAGGATACGGTTTTTTTGTACAAGAACGGCGCCGTAACCGATGCGTTCTTGCATAAAGGATCCGTCTACGTAGGCGGAAACGCCGTTATGGCCGGCTTCCGGCATCAAGGTGTTTTGAAAATCCCGCCATTTTTCCTTCAGCACATCCCGGTAAGCCGGAACTGTGATTGCGGGACAGCTGAGGGTATAAGTTTTTTTCCTGGGGCTGTAATAGATCGCCAGTTTTCCGATGTACAGATCCGCTGCGTATATGTCCATTTTTGCCGCATAGTCCCGGGTCGCATCAAGATCCGGCAGGGCGCGGAATTCGAATTGATTCAGGTATTCGCTGAATGCGCGGGCGCAGGGAAGGGTTTTGTCCTGATGCAAGTGATTCATTCGCTAAATATAAGCTTAACGCGGCAGGAACAGAAGCGTTTTTTATCCGGAACGGGGACAGATCAGAGGTAAAAAGCGAATATTTTATTGCCACATAATGACAATATGACAATTGAGGTCCGGGTATTATGTCAAAATGACATTTTTACACTTTTGGTATGGAATTTGATGCTTAAAAACGGGATGAAGGGTGAAAGGAGATAACGATGGATTTCAATAAATATACGGTTAAAAGCCGCGAAGCGATTCAGCAGAGCCAGTTCCTGGCCGGAGAATACGGTCAGCAGGAAATTACGCCGCTGCACCTGACCTACGCCTTGCTGACGCAGGAGGAGGGGCTGATACCGCGTCTGATCGGATTGAGCAATACGCCGGTGGAAGAGCTGATCCGGCGAACGGAAGAAGGGATCCGCAAACTGCCGAAAGTCGCTTCGGTATCGCAGACCTATCCGGGGCAGGATCTTTTGCGTATTTTTCACGAAGCCGAAAAAGAAGCTGCAGCGATCAAGGATGAATATGTCAGCGTAGAGCATCTTTTCCTGGCACTGATGCAAAACGGAGCTGTTTGCGATATTTTGCGTGGAAGCGATCTTGACCGTGACCGTTTTCTTATTCTGATGCGGAAGATCCGCGGGAGCAAAGCGGTAAAAGACGAACATCCGGAATCCAAATATGAGGCCTTAAAACGTTTTGGAGTGGATCTGACGGAACGGGCGGCAGAAGCCAGGCTGGATCCGGTGATCGGCAGGGACGATGAGATCCGCCGCAGTATTCAGGTTTTGTCGCGCCGTACCAAAAACAATCCTGTCCTGATCGGTGAACCCGGAGTAGGAAAGACGGCGATTGTTGAGGGACTTGCACAGCGCATTGTGAATGCGGATGTTCCGGAATCACTTAAAAACAAGCGAATTATAATGCTTGATATTTCTTCCATATTGGCTGGTGCCAAGTATCGCGGCGAATTTGAAGACCGCTTTAAGGCGGTGCTGAAAGAGGTGGAGGAATCGAACGGACAGATCATTCTTTTTATTGACGAACTGCATCTGATCGTAGGTGCCGGCAACGCCGAAGGTGCGGTTGATGCCGGAAACATGCTTAAGCCGGCATTGGCACGCGGACTTTTGCATTGCGTCGGCGCAACAACCCTGAACGAATATCAGAAATATATAGAAAAAGATTCCGCACTGGAACGCCGTTTCCAGAAGATCTATGTCGGCGAACCCTCGGTCGAGGATACAGTCTCCATTCTGCGGGGCATTAAAGAAAAATACGATATTCATCACGGTGTGCGTATCACCGACGCCGCCCTGGTTGCAGCAGCGCGATTGTCGGACCGTTATATCGCAGACCGTTTTCTGCCGGACAAGGCCATTGATTTGGTTGATGAAGCGGCATCGCGCCTGCGGGTGGAGATCGACAGCATGCCGGAGGAAGTGGACGAATTTGAACGCCGGCGCGTTCAGCTGGAGATTGAAAAGCAAGCCCTGAAGAAGGAGAAAGATGCGGCTTCTGCACAACGCCTGAAAGAACTTGAAAAGGAACTCAGGGATATCGGCACCAAACTTGAAGATCTCCGCGCTAAATGGATGTCCGAAAAATCCCTGATCACGGATATACGGAACATTAAAAGCGCCATTGAGCGGCTGAAAGCGGAAGAAGCGGAAGCCGAACGCAGCGGCGACTATGAAAAGGTGGCGCAGATCCGCTATGGTACGCTGATTAAAATGCAGGAAAAACTGGAAAGTGAAAAAGGGAAGCTGGAAAAATTACATACGGAATCACCGCTGCTGAAAGAAGAGGTCGACGAGGAGGATATCGCCGAAGTGCTCAGCCGCTGGACCGGCATTCCCGTCAAGCGCATGCTGCAATCGGAAAACGAGCGCTTGCTAAACCTTGAAGTGCATCTTCATGAGCGTGTGGTCGGTCAGGATGCGGCGCTGAAGGCGGTCTCCAATGCCGTTCGCCGCAGCCGCAGCGGACTGGGAGACGAAAATCGTCCGATCGGGTCCTTTTTGTTCCTCGGGCCCAGCGGTGTCGGAAAAACGGAATTGTCCCGGGCTCTGGCGCATTTTCTCTTTGATGATGAACACGCCTTGGTGCGCCTGGATATGTCCGAGTACATGGAGCGGCATTCCGTGTCGCGCATGATCGGGGCGCCGCCGGGCTATATCGGTTACGAGGAAGGCGGCAAGCTCACGGAAAGTATCCGCCGCCGGCCTTATTCGGTGATCCTGCTGGACGAGATCGAAAAAGCGCATCCGGATGTGTTCAACATTCTTCTGCAGATCCTGGATGATGGCCGCCTGACGGACGGGAAAGGCCGTACCGTGGATTTCCGCAATACCCTGATCATCATGACATCCAATCTCGGGTCGGAACTGGGCAGGGAATTATTTGAAAGAGGGGCTTCCTTCGACACTCTGGATCCGCGCCTGCAGGAACGTCTTCGCCTGCATTTCCGCCCGGAATTCATCAATCGCATCGATGAGATCATTGCATTTCAGGGACTGAGCCACGAACAGCTGAAAGCCATTGCTGATATTCAGTTTCGCCGTGTGCAGGAACGTCTGGCGCTGCAGAATATTCATGTAGAAGCGGATGCGGATGCACGCTGTTATTTGGCGGAAAAGGGTTACGATCCCAATTTCGGAGCGCGCCCGCTGAAGCGCCTGATCCAGCACGAGGTGGAAAACCGCCTTGCGGAGGAGTTGCTGGCCGGCAGGCTGTTGCCAGGGAATCATTACCTGATCGGCGTAAACGACAACGGCATTATCGTAAGCGCCAAAAAATAGAGGATCCGAAGAATTTGAGACTGATCGTCCGGAAGAACAGCAAGCCGCTTCCGGATAGTTTGCAGGATAAAAAACCTGGAAATATTATCTTGTACTTCCTAAAGACAAATCGCCGATGATCTTGATCATATTGCCGTCGCGTTCGACATCCAGGCGGCGGGCGGGAAACACCTTGGGAAGCCGTATTCTCAATTCCGCAATTGCCGCTTCTTCGATCTCTTCGATGATCTCTGGAGGAATTTTTTCCAGAGTCTTCATATCGATATCGACAATATAGCCGCGTCCTTTTTTGCTGCCCAAACCCAGAGTGAATTCGCCGCGGATATCAAAAAGTCCGTCATGGGAACGGTTGGATGTCGTACCATGACCGCGCCGCGCAGGATGCAGATCATAGCGTTCACCGTAGCGGTTTTCGAGGATATGATCGATCTCGTCGAGCGTCTTCTTCAAACGGGCTTCAAATTTGATTAAACTGTGATGCTGCATCATTCGTCCAGGGTGTGTATAAGCAGTCCGCTGCGAAGTTTAGGTTCAAACCAGGTGGTCTTAGGCGGCATCAGTGCATTGGAGTCCGCAATATGCATCAGCTGCCGCATGCTAATGGGATAAAGAGCAAATGCCAGAGCCATTTCTCCGCTGTCTACCCGGCGCTGCAGTTCCTGAAGTCCGTGTTTCCCGCCGACAAAGTCAATACGTTTGTCCTTGCGGAGATTTTCAATTCCAAGAAACGGTTTCAGTATCCGGCTCGTAAGCAGTGCGGAGTCGATGTTTTCCGCCGGATCGGGATTTTCGGGAATTTCGCGAAATTGAAGCCGGTACCACTGACGGTCAAGATACATTGCCATTTCATGTTCGGCGCTCGGTTTAGATGACCATGCGCAGCATTTTTTTTCAATCTTGCACACATCGCCGATGCGGCGCAGAAAGGTCGTTGTGTCCAGACCGTTAAGATCTTTGACCACGCGGTTGTAATCCATCAGATAGAGCTGATTCTCCGGAAAAAAGACCGCCATGAACCAGTTGTATTCTTCGTTTCCTTGATGAGCCGGATTCTTTTCCCGGCGGAGTTTCCCTACCATTGCCGAGGCTTTGGAGCGGTGATGGCCGTCTGCGACGTAGACACAGGGGATGCGTGCAAAGGCTTCAATCAGGCTGTCGCAGACCTTTTTTTCGCCGATATGCCAGAGGGTATGGCGTATGCCGTCATCCGCCGTAAAATCATATTCCGGCTCCGGGATCAATGCTTGCGCGATCAGCGCGTCGATCAGGCGATCCTGGGGATAAGTGTAAAAAACCGGACCCGTATTTGCGTTGACGGTATCAATATGCGTGATACGGTCCTGCTCCTTGTCCTCCCGCGTAAGCTCGTGGATCTTGACCCGGCCTTCCAGATAATCATCGATATGCTGACAGGCGATCAGGCCGGTTTGGGAGCGGCCGTCCATAACCTGCCTGTAGACATACATGGAGGGCTGTTTATCCTGCTGCATGTAATTTTCACGGAAGAAAGCGAAATTTTCGCGTGCTTTCCGGTAAACCCGGGGATCGTAGAGATCCACATCGGGCGGGAGATCCACTTCCGATTTTACCACATGCAGGAAGCTGTGGGGATTATTACGGACCAGCAGGCGGGCTTCATCCGAATCCAAAACATCGTAGGGGGGAGAGGCGATGCGGGACGCGAGTGCGTTATTCGGGCGAATTCCGTTGAAAGCTTTAATTCTGACCATAGGACCTCCACTATATTATATATTGATAAAATACATCAATCCCGCGATTAAAACAATAACTTGACTTAAGTTGTTTTATCAGATTTCTGTGACACTCATCACAAAATAATTTTAATTAAATATCGCATATAATTGATTATCAATTGGATATGATGTTGGTTTTAATGAATAACTTGGCTCAAGTATCCCGACAATAAATGGCGTTTTTACGCATTATATGCAAACAAATTGTCGATTTATGCTGTACAAGCTTGAGTCGGGCGATTTTACTTTAATGCCGCTACGATCTTCTCGGCGATCTCCACACCAACGCGATCCTGTGCTTCATTGGTCGAAGCTCCGACATGCGGGGTGACCGAAACATTGGGATGGCTGATGAGCGCCATGTTGTCGGTCGGTTCGTTGACAAAAACGTCCAGACCGGCCCCGGCGACTTTTCCGCTGTTCAGGGCTTCCAACAGCGCATTTTCGTCCACAACGCCGCCGCGGGAACAGTTGATGATGTACACGCCGTCCTTCATCATAGCGATCTCTTTTTTTCCGATCAGTGCTTCCTTCATTTTGGGAACATGCAGCGAAATGAAATCCGATTCCCGGAGGACTTCTTCAAAATCATGGATCTGCGCATTATGACCAAGGTCTTTAACAATCGGATCGCAACCGACCACTTTCATTCCCAGCCCCAGCGCCTTTTCCGCCGTCAGGCGTCCGATCTTGCCGCAGCCGATCAGCCCCAGCGTCTTGCCGGCCAGTTCAATGCCTTTATATTTTTTCTTTTCCCATTTTCCTTCACGCATGCTGATGTTCGACTGATGTAAAAAACGGGCCAGTACGAACATGTGTGCAATCGCAAGTTCCGCAACCGAAGCGGAATTTGCCGCGGGCGTATTGAGGACCGGTATTCCCTTTGACAATGCATATACATGGTCAATGTTGTCGATGCCGGCACCGCCGCGGGCGATGACCTTTAATTTTTTCCCTGCGTCAATGACTTCTTTCGGTATTTTTGTCGCAGAACGGACCAATACGCAGTCATAGTCTACAATCGCCTTGATCAGTTCATCCGGTTCGTAAAAATGAATATCGTATTCGATCCCCGATTTTTTCAGGATTGCCTGCCCCTGTGCGCTCAATCCGTCTGTGATCAGTATTTTCATACTGTTCTCCTTTGTTAACATTGTTTAATAAACCTGTATAATGTTATCATTGTCCTTATGCTCCGGAATATAACAAAGATTTCATAAAAATGCTTGAATAATATCGTTGCGAAAAAAGGGATTCAGGTATTTTCGATCTTGTCCTGCAGTTCCAGCCATTTGTTTTCATGCTGTTTCAATTGCGAGGATATCTTTTCATGTTCACGGGAGCGTTCGTGCATTTCGCGGATCGAGAGGTTCTTAAAATCGGGAGAGATGAACAATGCGTCCAGCTCATTCTTGCGCGCATCCAGTTTTGCGATGATTTTTTCCAGCTTTTCCAGCTCTTCGCGCACTCCTTTCAGTGCACGGTAACGGGCTTGACGTTCCTCGGCTTCCCTGCGCTTTTGCGCTTTTCGTTCGTTCAGGCCTTCTAAAGGTTTCTCTGCATCTCCGGCGGCAACAAGCGCGAGGAATTTTTCCTCATATTCGGAGTAATTGCCCAGGTATTCCCTGGCAACCCCGTCTTTGAAATAAATGACCTTGGTAACCAGCATGTCCAGAAAAAAACGGTCGTGGCTAACGATTAGTACGGAACCCTCAAATTCGTCAAGCGCTTCGGCGAGTATTTCCTTGCTCTGCATGTCCAGGTGGTTGGTAGGTTCATCCAGTATTAGAAAGTTGGCTTTGGAAAGCAGCAGTTTCATCAGCACCAGCCGGCTTTTTTCGCCGCCGCTGAGTACCAATACCGGTTTGTCCACATCTTCACCGGAAAAAAGAAAGCGCCCCAGCAGGCCGCGGATCTCGTTCCGGGGCAATTCCGGCGCGGCGCCCCAGATTTCTTCCAGGACGCTTTTACTGAGATCCAGTTGTTCCAGGTGCTGCTGGGCGAAATAGGCGATTTTTAGATTGTAAGCGCTTTTAAGGGTGCCTTCATCTGCTGTAAGTTCGCCCGTGATCAGTTTCATAAGGGTGGATTTTCCAACACCGTTAGGACCCACCAGGGCAACCTTTTCGCCGCGGCGGATCTCAAAATTGGTATTGCTGAAAACCGGAGTTCCCGGATAGGAAAATGCCAGGTTCGTTGCAGCGGCAACCGGATCTCCGCTGCGCTCTGCACGGGTAAAACGGAAACGGATGTGCCGCTTCATGATCTCGGGCTCGTGAACGGTAATCCTGGACAGCTGTTTTATACGGCTTTGAACTTGTCTTGCCTTGCTGGCTTTATACCTAAAGCGTTCTATAAACTGCTGCATATGGGCAATTTTTCGTTCCTGATTGCGCATTACGGCAAATTCATGTTCCAGGCGTTCTTCTTTCCGGACTTCGTAATCGGTATAATTTCCGGGATACAGGGTTACCTTTGCATTTTCTACTTCTATAATTCCCTGGACAAGTTTATCCAAAAAATAGCGGTCATGGGAAACAATGATGAGCGCACCCCGGAAACGACTCAGAAGGTTTTCCAGCCAGACCAGGGTCTCCAGATCCATATGGTTCGTCGGTTCGTCCAGTAAAAGGCAGTCGGGTTCGTCCAGTAAAAGCTTTGCAAGCGCAATGCGCATCTGCCAGCCGCCGGAAAATTCCGAAACCGCTCGCGAAAGATCTTTTTCACGAAATCCCAGTCCGCTTAGAATTTCCTTAGTCTTTGCTTCCGCCTGATAACCGTTCAAGCGGTGAAATCGCTCCTGCAAATGATCGTATTCCTGCAGCAGTTCCGCATCGCTCCTCTCCGAAAGCTGATGCTCGATGACGCGCATCTGCTTTTCAATGCCAAAGACATGATCAAATACGCTCAGAACTTCGTTTAGCAGCGGTTTTTGCGAACGGTTGTAGGTGATCTCCTGAGGAAGATAGGCTACATTCCAGTTACGCGGAACGACCACAGAACCGGCGCTGGCTTCCTGCATGCCGGCGATCAGTTTCAGCAGGGTGGATTTTCCCGAACCGTTTTGTCCAACCAAACCCAGATGTTTCGAAGGATCAATGCTCAATGCGATATGATCAAAGAGGATCTGCGGACCAAAATTCAGCGAAATATCAGCGAGCTGGATCATCGTTGTAATTCAGGATCATTTTATCGGTTCTTCAAGGGCGATATTCAGCACCTCGCTCATATCTTTCACAAAATTGAACTTCAGGTCATTCCGGATCTCAGCGGGAATGTCGTCAATATCCTTTTGGTTGCGGTCGGGAAGAATAATAGTGTGCAGACCCGCACGATGGGCCGCAATCACCTTTTCCTTGATACCGCCGACCGGCAGGACCGAGCCACGCAAGGTGATTTCACCGGTCATGGCAAGATCATCCTTCACTTTGCGGCCGGTCAGCACGCTGACGACAGCGGAAAGCAGGGTAACGCCCGCGGACGGACCATCCTTGGGAACGGCACCCGCAGGAATATGAATGTGGATGTCGTACGCTTTGTCAAAGCGTTCCTGAATGCCCAGTTCAGTGGCGTTGGCGCGGATATAGCTCAACACCGCCTGTGCGGATTCCTTCATTACATCGCCCAGCTGACCCGTTAGCTGTAATTTCCCTTCACCGGGCATTTTAGTGGCTTCGATAAAGAGAATATCACCGCCTACCTGGGTCCAAGCAAGGCCGATGGCAATACCGGCGCGTTTCATGCGTTCGGAACGGTCACTGAAGAATTTCTGTTTTCCAAGATAGTTCTCGACAATCTTTTCGCTAATGCTGCGCTTACGGAAACGGCCGTTTTCAACCTTTTCCTTTGCCACTTTCCGGCAAATATTGGCAATCTCGCGTTCCAGCTGACGGACGCCGGCCTCGCGAGTGTAATTCTGAATAAGCATGTAGACCCCGTCTTCGGCAAACAGAATATCCTTTTCACTGAGCCCGTGTTCCACAAGCTGCTTAGGAATCAGAAATTTACGTGCGATATGCATTTTTTCCGGCATTGTATAGCCCGAAAACTCGATAAGTTCCATTCGATCGCGCAAGGGCTGGGGAATGGTCTCCGGCCAGTTTGCCGTTGCAATGAACATCACTTTGCTCAGGTCAAAAGATGTTTCCAGGTAATGATCCGAAAAACTGTAGTTTTGTTCCGGATCCAGTACCTCCAAGAGGGCGGAGGAGGGGTCGCCCTTGTAATCCGCACCCAGTTTATCGATCTCGTCCAAAATAAAAATCGGATTGTTGGAGCCGGCCCTTTTAATGCCTTGAATGATGCGTCCCGGCATGGCGCCGATATAGGTGCGGCGATGCCCCCGGATCTCGGCCTCGTCCCGCACGCCGCCCAGGGACATGCGGTGTACCCGGCGGCCCATGGCACGGGCAATGGATTTTGCAACGGAGGTCTTGCCGGTTCCCGGAGGTCCGACAAAACAGAGAATGGGGCCTTTGACCGCCGACTGCGCATCCTTTTCCAGTTTCAGTTTGCGGACGGCCAGGTACTCGAGGATCCGTTTTTTAACCTTGTCCAGGCCGTAATGATCCTCATCCAGGATCCGGGCGGCGCTCTCCAGTACAATCTCGTCATCGGTAGAATGAGACCAGGGGAGTTCAGCCAGGAGTTCAATATAATTCAGACTGACATTATACTCCGGCGATTGTTTTGATGTACGGGCAAGACGTTCCATTTCGCGGTCCGCAGCTTCGCGGGCATCATCGGGAAGACCCGCTTCGTCCAGTTTCTTTTTCAGATCCGCAATGCGTTCGTCCTCTTCTTCGCCCAGTTCCTTGCGGATGGCTTTCATCTGTTCGCGCAGATAATATTCACGCTGGTTCTTATTAATGGAATCCTTAACATCGCTCATGATCTTTTCACCGATCTTGGCTTTCTGGATTTCGCGGTGCAGGATGACCGATATCTCATTCAGGCGTTTATTGATATCTGCCTGTTCCAGAATATACTGTTTTTCCTCAAGGGGAATGTTCAGCATGGAAATGACGACATCGGCAAGATTGCCGTTATCTTCGGTATTCATCATGATCCGGATGTTATCCCGGGAAAGGTAATCGGACAAAGCTACCAGTTCGGTGAAGTATTCTTTGAGCTTTTCACGGATTGCCAGAGATTCGATGTTGTCTTCGTAGATCTCCTGAACGCGCTCGACGATGGCGTGATAATAGGGTTCCTGACGGGTAATGCTGTGGATCCTGACCCGCGCAATGCCCTGGACCATGACCGAACGGCTGGTGTCCGGCATCTGAATGATCTTAATGACCTTGGTCAGCGTGCCGTATTTATAGAGATCTTCCTCGCCCGGATTTTCAACATTGATATCTTTTTGCGTAACGACCACAAAGAGTTTGTCTTCTTTCAGAATATCGTTCATCAGACGCAGGGAATGAATGCGCCCGATGTACAAAGGGATCATTTGTTTTGGGAAAAGGACCGTATTGCGCAGCGGCATCAGCGGCACTTCACGGGGCTCATTGAATTCATTCAGCGTTTTTTTGTCCATATCGACAGCTTCGAACTTATTCATAATTCCTCTCGGTTTCTTCGGGTTTGGGGTGATTCAGGGGATCGGTGATAAAGGCCGGTTTTTTTGCCGATGTCCGACCTTCCTGGCGAATGCGGAAGGTTTTTATGGTAGCGGAACCCTGTTTGGGCATAATTAAGAACAGTTTGAAAACGCGAACAACACGCAGGCTGACGCGTTCGTCCGCTTTGCGGTTCATCAGGTCGTAGGTCTGCGAAGGCCACAGTCCGCTTCGCAGCTGACGGTCTTTCAACCAGTTCAGCATTTCCCGGATACGGGGATCGGCGCTGTTGAAATTGAGTCTTGCCAGCATTTCCAGAACCGCAAGGATACCGCCGGTAAAAGATTCCTTGAGAAAATAGGAATCGGCAAGGACCTCCCAGGCTTCCTTGCTCTCGATCACTCCGCCTTTGTTGCTTTCATACAGATGAGAAAGAATAAAGTCCGCGCCTTTACGGATCTTGGTGTTCCGGGTATATTTCACGTTATAGCTGAATGCATGCAAGATGCTGCATGTCAACCAGATATCCGATTGTCCTTCCTCGGTATTGCCCCAGCCTTTATCCGAATTCTGCAAGGTCAGGAGCCAGCGCAGGGCCTTTTCCATATAAGGATTGTTTACAATCCCGTAGCTCAGGATTGCTTCGATAATAAACACATTTGCCGCTAATGAAACCGGAAAGGAACCGTCTTCCCGCTGATAACGTACCAGCAGAGCCAGGGCTTTTCGGATCGCGGTCATGTTCCGGCTGCAATGGTAGAAACGCAGTTCACGGACAATGGAAGCCAGTTTGACCAGTTTTTCCTCTTCACGTTCTTCTTCAAATTTATCGATGTGAAAAATGATGCGTTCCAGGGTCAGCAGCAAGGTCACGCGACGTGTTGCCTGGCGCACATCCTGTTCCGCCTGCAAAAGGCGCGGATCGTCGTGCTCCAACTGGTAGAAGCTTTTTAGAATCTCATAACGTACCGGCGGATGATACCCGTGTTCCAGCACCGGCAGGGGATTGATCCGGAGTTCCTTTTCAAACCAGTCCTGTATTTTTTTGTTGCCTTTTTGCATGATCATTTCCGTTTTCGCAGTATTTCACCTTCGCCGATCACCAGTCGGGGGAAAGCGGCCAGATGCAGGGGATCCCGGTCCCAGACAAGCAAACTCGCCCATTTTCCGGGTTCAAGCGTGCCCAGATGTTCAGCAATGCCAAGTATGCGGGCATTGTTCCGTGTGATCAGGGCCAGTGCATCAAGTTCGGACATGCCGAAGATCAAAAAATATTTCAGCGTATCACGCAGGCTGGTTGTCAGAATAACGGGGTGATCGGACATCAGCCCAAAATCAGTCGTGGTCTCCATCAGGAGCCGGGCGTTCTGATAAAAGCCGTGTTTCAGCTCAACCTTGTATCCAAGAGAGGCCAGGGGACCGTACATGATGGGAATACCGTGTTTCACAAGCTCTTTAAAAATATCCTTGTGCCAGACATCGCCCAGATGTTCAGCGCTAATCCGGAGTCCGTATTTTTCTTTCAGGTAGATCAGGTACAGAACATCGTCTTCCTTGTGGACATGGACTTTAGCGGTTTTATTTCCGCTTAGCAATTCCAGGTAATCTTTTTCTTCGGTGCTGAAACTCAGTTGATATTCACGTTCCGCATCTTTCAGCAGTTCGGTTTTTTCCTGAGCTGAGATCTTTGCTTCTTTGAGCTGCTTATCCGCTTCGCGTATTGCTTTTTCACGTCGGAATTCCGCTTTTTCCTTTTTTAGCAGGATCTCGTCGAATTTCCGTTCCAGAAGGCCGTAGACGCCCATGCGCGTATTGGGACGCTCTCCCTTCCAGTCGGTTGTCGAACGCGGATTATAGCCCAGCGCCATTTTATAGCCGTAATCCTTGACGAGCGCATCTCTGCGGTTAGGAGAAAAATTCCGGATTACCTTGGCTTTCCCGCCGATCAGATTCCCGCTTCCGGGGACGACGCAGGAGTAGAGTTGACCGAAATCAACCGCCTCGCTGAAAGCGCGGTCATCAAAATAGATACTGTTCAGCGGGTCGTTGGAAATGAGTAGCTGCGCTACCACGTCGTTGGTCTCTCCCTCTTCCGACGGTTCGCCCTCCCGGTGCATCCCGATGTGGCTGTGTCCGTCAATAAAAGCCGGAGTCACAATACCGCTGTAATCGGCTTTCCCTTTTTGATCGTGAATATCCACAATCATGTTTTTTTCGATGATCAGCGTCTTGTTTTCCAGGCGCCGATTGCCGTCATAAAGAAGATCGGCATGTATGCTGAGTGTTTTAGGCATGGTCATTCCTCTTTATTCTTGATGATTTGCTGCATTTGTCCGATCGTTTTTTTTGGGTCGGGGCTGTTGAAGATCGCAGAACCGGCAACGAAGATATTGACACCCATTGCCCGAAGCCGGCTGAGATTCTGCAGTCCGACCCCGCCGTCGACCTCAATATTAAGTCCGTTCAATCCCATTTCTGTCCGTATTTCCGTCAGCCGGCGGATCTTGCGGTCGACTTGCGGAATGTAGTGCTGGCCGCCGAATCCCGGATTGACGGACATAAGCAGAACGTAATCGCAATCCGGCAGCAGATCGCGAATGAGATCCACATTTGTGCCCGGATTGAGCACGATCCCCGCTTTTGCGCCCTTTTTGCGGATATGGTTCAATGCTCGCTGATGGTGAACGGCGGCTTCATACTGAAAAGAAAGCCAGTCCGCTCCGGCATCCAGGTACGGGTCCAGCATCGCTTCGGGGTTGCTGATCATCAGATGTACGTCCAGGGGCAGTGCGGAATGATCTTTCAATTGCCGGATGATCGGAGGGCCGAATGTCAGGTTCGGCACAAAATGCCCGTCCATGACATCGCAGTGCAGCAGATCGGCCGAGGCTTTTTCCAGCATGCGGACTTCTTCACCGAGCTGCATGAAGTTCGCTGAAAGGAGGGATGGAGCCAAAAGGTATTTCATTGTTTTCCCTTTTATTTTTTATTGCCTTTGCCGTTCCCGGCATGTAAATACTGAAAGGCATCTTTCGCTTGATAGGAAGAGCGTACCAGGGGTCCTGACAGCACATAGCGCATACCTGCCTGCATTGCATATTCCCGGTAAAGGGCAAAGGTTTCCGGGCTGACATATTCGCGGATGGGCAAATGTTTTCGAGAAGGCTGCAAATATTGGCCGATAGTAAATACGGATACGCACTGTTCAATACTGTCCCGGATCAGCGCCTCCACTTCCGGAGCGTTTTCGCCCAGTCCCAGCATAATACCGGTTTTGCTTATAAAACCCTGTTCTGACGCATGCCGGAGTATTTCCAGGGAGCGCAGGTAATCCGCCTGCGGGCGTACCTGTGGGTAGAGACGGGGCACGGTTTCCAGGTTGTGCCCGATCACATCCGGAGCAGCGTCCAGGATCGTGTCAAGATCCTTTAAATTTCCCTGCAGATCAGAAATCAGTATCTCAATGCGGCAAGCGGGATTGCGCTTACGGACTTCCCGGATGCATGCCGCCCAGTGCGCCGCACCGCCGTCGGGAAGATCGTCCCGGGTAACACAAGTTATCACGGCGTAATCCAGATCCAGGAGGGCGATGGCTTCTGCAATTCCGGCAGGTTCTTTCGGATCCGGCGGAAGCGTTATTCCACTGTGTACCGCACAAAAACGGCAATTACGGGTACAGCTATCGCCGAGAATCATGAAAGTGGCGGTTTTCCGTGACCAGCATTCTTCTTTGTTGGGGCAGTGAGCTTCATCACAAACCGTACACAAATGGTAACGCTGCAGGACCGATTTCACGGTTTGGCATTGTGTGCCGCCGGGCAGATTGATCTTCAGCCATTCTGGTTTGCGTGTTTCCATCATACTTTTCAATATTAAATTCTCATTTATCTTTAAAATTACGTTTTATTTGATCGGATTCAAAAGGATTTTATTCTGCGCATCCGGGCTCCCGGCACCTTGGGGATCCTCGAAATATTCTTCTTCATTGCGAATTGGAGCAAGGGAAAAGGACAGAAAAAACGTCGCTCAAGCAGCAGCGTTTCCGTCGTTCCCTTTAATACCGGAAGCGGCGCTTTGTTTTTATCGATTAAAACGGCTTTTCGTGCGGCAGGTCCAGCATTGAGTCAATGCGGACAAAGGAATAGCCCTTTGCCTTCAACTCCCGGATCAGCCGGGGCAGTTCATGGTAAAATTTTTCGTCGCGTTCCGTTTCGGTTCCCGGATGGATTAGCATGATAAAGCCGTTCAGGGTGTTACGGTCTTCAAAGAACATCACGGATTGATAGATCGCGGCATTATCATAGTATTTGCTGCCCATACCGGGAGTGGTATAATCCGCTTGCGTCAAAGTTCCGGGTGTGAAGTTTATCAGTTTCAAACCTTCATGATAGGTCCAGAGTGCGATATTTTTGTCATACCATTCATAGGGAGCCAGAAAGTAGCGGGCGGATTCCTTATGAATGTCCCAATTCTCCATGGCCGCATAATTTGCACGGAGGTCCTCTTTAAAGGTTTCCTCGCTTACCTTTAGCGTGCGCTTACTGTCCCATTCATTATACGGCAGATGCTTATCCGAATGCGCGCCCAGGTAATGTCCGTCGCCGATCAGGCGTTTGATCAGGGATTTGAATAAGGGGTTTCGGTAAAAATCGCCGGTAAAGAAGAAGGATGCCCGGACATCCAGTGCTTTCAGACTGTCGGCAATGAACATGCCGCCTTCTGCCTTATCGTGAGCCGAAAAGAGAAGGGCGATGCGCTTTTCCTGCGGATTGCCGCGAACGACGGCACCGTAGGCATCGCTGAGAGCAAAGGCATTGTTTTTCGGACTTTCCAGCGAAGCCAGATAGAGAACAAGGCAGGCGGTACCGTCCATGGTCGGCTCGTTTGTGGAATAGTCGCCGGCATCATCGTGATAGACCACCAGATCGGACTGGAAATCCGCATATTCATCTTCATTCAGCAAACGCAGACCTTGCAGGTTATTGAAGATCGAGCCGTAAACCGGACCATCCACCAATCCGCCGTCGATCTTCATATCGTACAGATAGGTCAGAGAACTGTGCGGGTCTATCGGAGTATCGCCGTTAGCCGGCAAGCCCACGATCATACTGCTTCCCCAGGGATTGCATCCAAAAAGCCAGTCGCGCAAAGCTGCTTCCATTTCATCGAAACGCGCATCATTGCTTAGCTTTCGGTACAGCAGGGATTGGGATAGTGCTGCCGTGACAAAATTATTGGAGCACCAGATAAAGGGAATTCCGTTGCGGAAAGCATTTCCGGCTCCGCGAAGACGGATACGTTCCAGTCCTTCTCCGTACAAGGCGATCAGCTTTTCACGTTCCTCAAAGGTCTCAACGGAAGCCGCTTCATAATGGCCCGCATTAAAGAAAGGATACCATTGGTAATGCCGGGCCGTATCGGCACCCATCCAGGGCGATACCGGCTCCATTTCGGCGAATTTCATCACTTCTGTCCTGAAATATTTTTTTCCGTTCAGCCGGTAGAGTTCTGCGGCTGCCAGCATCATATCATCCGCCCAGTTATCCTCTTCGTAGAAATACGGTGCAACGCAGGGCGCAGTTTGGCAGGCTCCGGGATACTGTTTGCCGTAGGCATAGGCCAGTTGTGCACGCAATTCCAGGGCTTCGGCGTAGCGCGGATAGAATTCCGGCAGAACTTGGGCGCCGATAGCAAACGCCGATGCAAACTTTCCTGCGGTGGACGCAACTCCGCTTGTCCGGTTCTTGTGATTCATCAGCCCCTGGATCTCTCCCGTGCAAAAGTAGACCGGGCGGCCTTCCCACTCGGGATGGTAACGGACGGAATCTTCCGTCGGAAGACGAAAACCGGAATGATCGCGGTCATCGGCGATCTGGTTGAAAAAGCGGTCCGGGGAGGGATTCATACGGGAAAGCCAGTCCATACCCCATTTGGCTTCGTCAATCACATCCGGAATGCCGTTGGCGCCAGGGAGTCCGGCTGCATCGTAGGCATCACGGAAAGAAGCGGGATATTCCCGGTATGCCAAAAGCATCTGAAAAACGGCATTGGCGGATGTCGCGGTATACTGAAGATAATCCGTTGCATCGTGCCAGCCCCCGGTAACATTGATACGCTCGCCCTCTTTCCCCGGTTCGTATACGATAAATCCGTCGTTAGTGTGGCAGGAATCGTTGAGATAGGGATTAAAATTGCAGCGTTGCTGCCGCATGTAGCGCAGAAGAAAATCTGCCGTTCCGTCGTAAACATTGTCCGCAATGCGGAAAGCCGGAGATTCCACATTTTCTGAACGGATGTAATATTTCCCGGGCGTATTAAAAGCATTAAGATCAAAACGGTAGGTTCCTGCAAAAGGGCCGTAAGGACCGCAGGAATCAATGGCGTCACTTTCGAGAACCAGCGCATGCGTGACGGCATCGATCACCCGGAAAAATTCCGGACGCGTGTCTTCGTTCAAGGTGCAAAATACGACAGTTTTGCTGCTGCCCGGCTTATATCCCAGCTGATTTATGCGGATCCATGAATCCGGAGCGGCTTCTTCCCCCAGCTTGCAGGAAACTGCAAAAAACAGGAATAGAAGCGGAATAAAGATCATGCGTTTCATTTCAACCCTTTCTCATGATTTAATAATGCGGTTTTTAACGCGGATCCGCCGGCGAAGCCTCCGGTTTGGCCGTCGGAACGAATTACACGATGACAGGGAATAATCAGCGGCAGCGGATTTTTTGCCATGGCTGAGCCGACAGCCCTGAACGCACGGGGATACCCCGCCATCCGGGCCAGTTCCCGGTAAGAACGCGTTTGTCCGAAAGGAATACGCATGCAACCTTTCCAGACGGCAATTTGAAACGGCGTGCCGTAAAGACGGAGCGCAACGCTGAAGCGCGGATCTTCTCCGTTGAGATAGGTGTTGAGCTGAGCGGACAGCGAGTCCGGATCGCCCTCACCGTAATCTTCGTATCCACACCGGAGGAGACGGGGAATAAGGTCTTTCTGCAGACCGAAAAACGCGATTGCGATCAGTCTTCCGGCATAAACGGCGATTTCAAGATCCAAAATGGCGTTCTTGTAGCGTTTTCGTACGAGGTTTTCTTGCATGCCTGATCCCGGTTATAAAAATGCCTGTCATAATTAATATCATTCCAATATAATGATTTACGGATAATTTTTCAGCAAAAAAAACATAGCCCAAAAAAACCGCAACAAGCGGCGTAAGGTAGGCGGAGAGGGACATCTTAAAAACGGAGATCTTCCGCAGGAGGTAGAAATACAAAAAGAAAGCCAGTGCGCTGCAAAAAATACCAAGGTACAATTCCGCCAGGATCAGGACCGGGGTCAGAGGGAAACGGGGGAGGCCTTCCGTCAATAATGCAAAGGGGAATAAAAAAAGAACCGCTGCGAGCATCCCGCCGACATTCAGGATGAGGGGATCGATATTTTTTCCGTCGCGTTTAATGAGCACATTGGGGACCGCATTTACAAAAACCGCAAGCAGCACAAGCAGGATCCCTTTCCAGGAAGTGCTGTCCGAAAGGGCGATATCCCGGCTGTAAAATATGAGGATGATACCGGAAAAGCCGATAATGCTGCCCAGTATCTTCATTAGGGTAAGCGGCTCCCGGCGGGGCATTAGAACTCCGGAGATCAGGAGGATGAGAATGGGGAAGATGCTAAAAATAATGCTGGCAAGTCCTGAATAGAGATACTGCTGTCCCATAAAGGAGAACACATGTGCCAGCGCCAGCATGCAGATCCCATAAAGAAGAATAAGGATGAGTTCCTTTCGATTTGGTCTTATCAAGGGTTTGCGAATTAAGTACACGATCAAAAATACCAGAGCCGCAACACCCTGACGCAGGGCCGCTGACCAGACAGGTCCGGCGCCTTCGTTCAGGACTATTTTATTGAACATCCAGGAACTGCCGAAGAGAAATACATTGATCAGGTACAAAAAATAAAGAAAAAAGACAGGCCGTTTAGGGGTCATTGAAAGTCCGTAAAAATATACGTCCGGTCAGACGCAGATTGTTCAGCCACGATTCATTCAGGGGATCCAGCGCTACGACCTGTGCATTGATTTCGCGTGCCAGCACATCCGTCTGTTCAAAAGCGAATTCTTTCTGTATGAAAATAATCCGGATACCGGAGTTTTTGGCATGGTCGATCAGGGCGCTGAGCTGCCGGGCGGAAGGTGCCTTGTTCTCTTCACGAATACTGATCTGACGGATCCCGTAATCCCGTGCAAAATAAGTCCATGAAGGATGCATGGTTAAAAATTCCACTCCCCGGTGATCCCGGAATATGCTCTGAAGCTCCCGGTCTAAACTGTCAATGTCACGGATCAGATTCTGATAATTGGCATAAAAATAGTCATTGCGTTCCGGCCAGATCGCGTTCAGTTCCCGGTATATCCTTCCGGCAGCTGTTCGCATAATGCTGGGGGACAGCCAGATATGGGCGTCACCGGGAATAATATCCATGGAATCCGCCATGTCTACAATATGAATTTCCGGATGTTCCATGAGATAGGGATCGATGTGCTTCTTCTCGAAATGGAAGTCCGGGTGTCCGTTTTTAATATAAAGCCGGCACTGCTGCAGATCGCGGATTTGCGAGGGTGTGGGGGAGTAGGTCGGCGGAGCGGAGCCCGGCGGGATCATAATGCTGACGGGAATTGCTTCACCGGCAATGCGTCTGACAAGATAAGCTTGCGGCGGCAGACTGACGCAAATATCGGCGCCGGGTTGCATATCGCAGGAAGTCAGCAGAAAAATAAGCAGCGTAATGAAGTATTTATAGCTTGTTCTCATAGCCATATAATAGGTAAAAAATTTGCTTTATTAAATAAATTTATCCAAATTAGCACAATGTTTGGATTATGGACATACATGCCGCGAATTGTAGTCTTATTCAGTATCACATTGCGGATTTCCGCTGCGATCCTGATCCCGATGGACCATGCCCAGAACAATCATCTGAAAGCATACGGGATCGCATATCTTGCCCTGCAGAACGGGGTTAACGTCGAATGGCTGTTAAATTACCGCGGCGGCGCTTTTTCTTTTCCCGATCTGGATAAACTCGAAAAGGAATGCCTCTTGCGCGGCGTTAGCTACGAAAAGGTCGGCAGCAGCTCTTATGCCGGGATTATGGCGCAGATCGAGGAAAACAACATGGCGGTGATCCTGCTTGAAAAAGCGCCGGAGATCGCCGTTTACACGCCGCCCAATACGCTCCCCTGGGATGACGCGGTTACCCTTGCCCTGACTTATGCGGAGATCCCCTATGCTAAGGTCTACGACGCGGATATCCTTGGCTCCGAACTGGAAAAATACGACTGGCTGCATTTGCATCATGAGGATTTTACCGGTCAGTACGGGAAATTTTACGCCAACTACCGCAATGCACCCTGGTATATTCAGGAACAGATCACGCAGGAAAACCTGGCAAAACAGCTGGGATATAAAAAAGTCTCGCAATTAAAGTTGGCGGTTGCCCAAAAAATCCGCGAATATGTCCTTTCCGGCGGTTTTATGTTTGCCATGTGCGCAGCAACGGATACCTATGACATTGCATTAGCGGCTGCCGGCACCGATATCTGCCATGCGGTCTTTGACCACGATCCCATCGATCCGGATTACCGGGAGAAACTCGATTATGGTCTTGGCTTTGCTTTTACGGATTACAATCTGTATCCGGATCCCCAGCTTTACGAATTTTCGGATATTGACATTCCTCCCGGTTTTGCTCCCCTGCAGCTGGATCCCGCCACGGATTATTTCAGTCTTTTTGAATTCTCCGCCAAATTTGATCCCATTCCGGCGATGCTGACCCAGAACCACGAATCTCTGATCCGGGGTTTTATGGGACAAACCACCTATTTCAACCGCAAGCGGATCAAAAAACACGTTCTGATCATGGGAGAAACCCGGAACAGCGAACGCGTAAAATATATCCACGGCAATGCGGGTAAGGGCACCTTCACCTATTACGGCGGTCATGACCCCGAAGACTACCGCCACTATGTCGGCGATCCTCCCACTAATCTGGACCTGCACAAGAACAGCCCGGGCTACCGTCTTATTTTGAACAATATCTTGTTCCCGGCTGCAAAAAAGCAGGAAAGGAAAACCTAAAGCGTACAATTGACAATCATCAGGAATATGAATGTTCCGACAGCAGAAGGCGCATTCATAGATCTTAATCCGGACATTCAGTTCCGCAACCCGGGATTCCCATGAACGAGATCAAACGCCCCTTTATCGGGATTAACGCAAGCTTTCAGAAGAACGGCAGCGGCTGGTACAAGGTGCCGCTCAATTATGTTCACGCCGTTTATGAGGCGGGCGCAATCCCGCTGATCTTCCCCTGCCTGCCGGATGCGGCTGTGCTGAACACCTATCTGGATGAGCTTGATGGCGTTCTTTTTACCGGCGGCGACGATTATCCCGCAGCATGGTCAGGGGAAAAGCCGCATCCGGAATCGGGATACATGGATATGCGTCGTGCCGAAACCGATATGATGCTGATGAAAATGCTGCTGGAAGAAAGGGATATTCCCGTATTGGGCATTTGCGCCGGCCATCAGCTGCTTGCACTGGCATCGGGCGGAAAACTGATCCAGCATTTGGATGAGGCGGAAACCCACGGATTTCATCGCGAAACCGAGCATCCGGTGGAGATCTGTGGCGGAAAATGGTTAAAAAGCATTTTTAATACGAAGCATTTGGTTGTAAATTCGTACCACCATCAGGCGGTCCGGAGCGATGCTTTTCCCTCCGGACTTTTGATCGCAGCAAAGTCAAAGGACGGTGTGATCGAAGCGATGGAACGTCCGGGCGAGCGCTTTGTACTCAGCGTGCAGTGGCACCCCGAGCGAATAGCGGATAAAGAGCATAAATTAATGTTATTCCGGTATTTTGTTGAAAAATGCAGAAAAAAATGAGAGTCAGAGAAAGGGAAATTTGTTGATGAAACGCGCTACAATAAGAATGATCCTCTTTTTGACCGCTGCGGTGTTCTTCTCCTGCAGCGGACCTTCCCAGACGGTCAAAAAGACGATCCCTCCGGCATTTTTGGAACAGGGAAAACGCGTTCAGGAAGTATATGCGGCAACCATGCAGTTCATGGACCTGAGCAAGGACCAAAAAATCCCAGGCGTGGAAATGGACCCCTACACACGCATCGATACGCTGGTCCTTGACCGTAAAAAACGCAGCCTGGATATCTATTTCAACAACCGTTTTGCGTATCGCCCGCTGCGGGAATCAAGCCTTGAAAGCATGTACCGAGCTTTGCGTGAAGAACTCGGCGCTTCTTACCGGAATTATGAAATCCGTTTTTTCAGCACCGGCGTTCCGGTCGAAAAATTGATTCCCAATTATTATATACCGAATCCCGAAATGCGGGACAGGACAAAGTTCCCGGTTAATATTTCCAAAACCGAACCGCTGGTCAGGAACAACAGCAAGCCCTATACGCCGTCACGGGGTCTCTACGGCAGGCATATTGCGCTTTGGAACAGTCATGGATGGTATTATGAAAATTCCCTCGATCGCTGGGAATGGCAACGCGCCAGGAACTTTCAGGTCGTGGAGGATATTTTTCCCACTTCTTACGTGCTTCAGTATCTGGTCCCGATGCTGGAAAATGCCGGGGCCAATGTTTTTCTTCCCCGGGAACGGGATCTTAACACAAACGAGGTTATTGTCGATAACGATATCGGCGGGGAAGGCTATATTGAAAACGGCCAATGGGAACCATGCGGCTACGGTTGGGGACCCTCCGACAACCCCTATCAGTCCGGTGAGAACCCCTTTATGATGGGTAGTGCCCGGCGCCGCCTGGCCAATGATCACAACGCCTATGTGGAATATATCCCGGACATACCTAAAAGCGGCGAGTACAGCGTTTATATTTCCTACCATCATAATCCCAGCAATATTGACAATGCGCGCTATACGGTATACCATGCCGGCGGCAAGACCGATTTTCTTGTTAATCAGCAGATAGGGGGCGAAACCTGGATCTACCTGGGCAAGTTCCAATTTAATGCCGGTCGTGAAGGAAAAGTCATTGTCCGGGCCAACCGACTGAGTCAGAACAAGTTTATCAGCACCGATGCCGTTCGCTTCGGCGGTGGTATGGGAAATATCGAACGTGGCGGAAAAACCAGCGGAAAGCCGCGCTGGGTGGAAGCATCCCGCTACTATTTGCAGTATGCCGGCATGCCCGAATCGGTTTACAATATTCATCGGGATACGGTGGACTACAATGATGACTATAAATGCCGCGGTGAATGGGTAAATTATTTAAAAGGCGCCCCTTACGGTCCGAACGATGAACGGGATACTCCCGGATTGGGGATTCCCCTGGACCTTTCTTTTGCATTTCATACCGATGCAGGCACCACACGAAACGATACCGTGGTCGGTACGCTCCTGATCTACAGCAGGCGCGGCGGAAAAACGGACTGGAAAGATCCCGAAAAGGAAGAAGAGCTTGTTTTCCCTGACGGACAGTCCCGCTACGTGAACCGGGATCTGGCGGACATTATTCAGACCCAAATCGTGGATGATATCCGCAGTAAATACGATCCTGCATGGAATCACCGCGGTATGTGGGATTCCGGCTACAGTGAAGCCTGGAGACCCAATGTCCCGGCAGTTCTTCTGGAACTTCATTCTCACCATAATTTTCTGGATATGAAATTTGGCAACGACCCCCAGTTCCGTTTTGACGTGGGTCGTTCCATATACAAGGGAATGCTGCGCTTTCTGGCGGTTCAGAATCAACAGGAATTTGTGGTACAACCCCTGCCTCCGGATCATGTTACGGCTGAGATCCTGCACGGAAAGGTTATTCGCATCAAATGGCAGCCGGTGCTCGATCCGCTCGAACCCAGCGCCATGCCGCAAAAATATGTCGTTTATTCCCGAAGGGACAACGGCGGTTGGGACGACGGTGTCTTGCTGGACGGGCAACAGTGCCTGATTCCCGGCATCGCTGACAACGTGATCTACAGTTTTAAAATTACCGCCGTGAATGACGGCGGAGAAAGCTTTCCTTCGGAGATCGTCTCGGTCTGCCATGTGCCGGACAGCCCGAAAATCCTTATCATCAACGGTTTTGACCGCGTTTCCGGACCGGAAGTGCTGGAAACCGAACAATACCTCGGTTTTATGGATCACTGGGGGAAAAGTGTTCCGGATAAATACGACCTGAGCTATACGGGAAGCCAATACGATTTTGACGCAAATTCCAAATGGCTGGATGACGATTCCCCGGGGAACGGAGCCAGCTACGGTGACAGGGAAAGTGAGATCATCGTCGGGAACACCCGGGATTATCCCTATATACACGGACTTTCCATACGGGCGGCGGGATATTCCTTTGATTCGGCTTCCGATGAAGCAGTTTCAGCAGGCCTGGTCGATCTGGAGGATTATCGCAGCCTGGATATCGTATACGGGGAGCAAAAGGCAACTCCCTGGCCCAAACCGGTCGCCGAACCCCGCTTCCGCGTTTTTCCGGTCGAATTTGCTCAAGCCGTTCGGAATTTTTGTCTGCAGGGAGGGAACGTCTTTTTAAGCGGTGCCTACATCGGGACTGATCTGAAGGACGATCCCGAACGGCGGGAATTTGCCGAAAACATTCTTAAATATGCCTGGCGAACCGATTACGCCACTCGCGGCGGCGCAGTCTATACACAGAATGCCTTACTTTTCGGTAAAGATCTGGATTTTAATTTTGTGACTGAATTTCATCCCAAGATCTACGGAGCCGAGAATCCCGACGGCATCGAAGCAGCCAAGAATAGCGGCGCGCAGACCGTCATGCGCTACGCGGAAAACAACGTCAGCGCAGCGGTTGCCTATAACGGCGAGGAATACAATACCGTTATTATGGGTTTCCCTTTTGAATGTATCGAAGAGCGTGAATACCGCGATATGTTGATGAAAGCTATTCTGGATTTCTTCGAAAATGATCAGGATATCCGGCAGAATACGCCAAAAGACGGCCGTAAAAAAAGTTCATTGAACAACTGATTGAACGGAACAAGACGGAGCGCAAAGGCTTTATTTGTAGTGTATGTACAGGAAGTTCGGAAAAATGATAAAATACTGCTTTGTTCTGTGCTTGTTCACAAGCGCACTGCTTTTTGCACGGGATCCCGGCATAACGGCCTTTAACAAGGGTGATCTCAAGAAAGCTCTGGACTTTTACCGGCAGCGTTTGAAAAATGACCCGGAAAACGAAAAACTTCTCTATAATGCCGGAACCACGGTCCTGGGCATGAAAAAACCTGACGAAGCCGCTCCGCTTCTGCGCCGGAGTCTGAGCGCCCAAGATCCTGATTTACGTGCGGCGGCACATTATAATCTCGGACAGCTTGCCCTGCAGGGCAACGACGCCCAGGCCGCTATGGAACATTTCAAAAAAAGCATGATCGAAGACCCCCGGGATATGAACAGCAAGGTGATGTATGAACAGCTTCGCATGCTGATGCGGAAGGAACAGGAAGATCAGGAACAGAGCGGGGGAGAACAGGCGGGGGAAGAGCAGGATTCACCCCGGAATGGACAATCCGATCCGGAAAGCGGACGCGATTCAACACAGAACCGGAACGACGGCCTTTCAGACAAGGATCCGGAGGAACAACAAACAGCTTCCTCCCAATTGCGTGAAGAGGACCTCGAGGCAATGGATCTTTCGGATGAACAGATCCGGAACATTCTGAACGCAATGAAGGATAAGGAAATGGAGTCGATGAAAAAGCTGATCCTGAACAGAAGCAATAACAAACGGATCAAACGCAGTAAAGAATGGTAAAGCATCGTTGTTTCGTTAAAACGGTAATTTTCTTTCTTCTTCTGACCCCCTTGCTCTGGTCTCAGCATGTGACACTTACGGCCAGTAAAACGCAATTCAGCCAGAATGAAGAAATCCGCCTTACCTTTACTTTTGAAAATATCAAAAACGCACCCCGCAACATTAATTTTGATCTGCACGATGATCTGCAGATTGTCGGTGGACCCTACAGTTCCAGCAATTATAGCTGGGTCAACGGCAAAATGAACAGCAGCAGCAGCCTTTCTTATGAGGTTCTGGCAAAAAGAACGGGACGGATCCGTATTCCCGGATATGAATTTGATATCAAAGGAGAAATATTCCGGACCGAACCTTTTACTTTGCAGGTCGGCAAATCCGGGATCAGCGAAACTTCGGACAGCGCGACCGCCCTTCCTTCAAGCTTTATTAAACTGCAGTTGCCCAAGGATTCTATGTATCAGGGGGAAACCTTTACGCTTAGCTATTATCTCTATACCAGTGAACGCGTGGTAAATTACACCAGCGCACCCCTGCAAAGCATGGAGGGCTTTATTGTCGACCGATTCAAAATGCACGACCTGCCGGCATCTTCCAAACAGATCCTCGGCGGCAAAGAATACATTATTGCGGAGATTGCTTCGCTGACGCTCACGGCAACCCAAACAGGTGAATTTATCATTCCGGCAAAGGCTTTCCGAATTTCACTGAAACGTCAGGAGCGTTTCAAATCCATTTTTGATGACCCCTTTTTCGGGAGTTCCACGAACGATGTTAACCTGTATTCAGCCCCGGACACCATTACCGTATTCCCGCTGCCGGGCGGAGCGGGTCCGCATTTTACCGGTGCCATCGGGGATTTTGCCATGCACATTTCACTGGACAGCAGCCTGATCCGGGAAAATCAGGCAAGTACCTTGCGCATTGATCTGATCGGGCATGGAAATATGCCCCACTTCACTTTTCCCGAACAGGCATTCCCCGCAAATATCGAAGTCTTTGAACCGCGGGTAAAAAACAGCTATCAGCTGCAGGATCAGGATTATCGCGGGCAACGGACTTGGGAGTATGTTCTAATCCCCTCAAGAGCCGGCCATTATCGGCCGGAGGATGTCCGCTTTACCTATTTTTCCCTGAGGAATAAAGAGTACAGAACCATTTCAATGCCGGTCAAAGAGATCCGCGTTCTCGCACACAACGAACTTGAAGGGGATTACAATTCCGCCCTGACTCCGGAAGAAGTTCGTTTGCTTGCCAAAGATATCCGCTTTATCCAGATGGATGAAGAAAGATGCGTTTCCCTTTCCTATAATCCCGTACGTGATCCGCGCAATCGCATCCCCTATGTTTTTGTACTGATCTTTCTCCTGGCCTTTGTACTGATGGAGCATATGTTTTCCCTGCGTGAACGGAACATGCAGCGGATCCGGAAAAAGAACGCACTGAAAAACGCAATGCAGCATTTCCGGAAAGTCACTGTGGAATCCCGGGCCGATCTGCTCTTGTACGGTATTGAGCAGGGAATACTTAACTATATGAATGACAAACAATTAAGCCAGAACGCCCATCCCGGTATTGCGGATGTGATGAAAACGATTGAAACCTATAAATACGCTCCGGGGCTCTTGTCCCGGAATCAACTTGAAGTGCTTAAGGATAAGGTGATCGCCATTATTGAGGAAATGGAAGGAGTATGATAAAACGCATTCTGATCATTGCGCTTCTGCCCTTGCTGATCCTGGCAAAGAGTGACAATCCCGGACGCGACCCGCTTTTTAAACAGGCCGTGTCCGCCTATGCTGCGGAAGATTACCAAAGCGCACTTGCACAGTTCCGCGATCTTGCAGAAAGCGGGACCGTGAGTTGGGAACTGTATTATAATATCGGAAATTCCTACTACCGGCTTGGAGAGACGGGGCCCGCCATTCAGTATTGGGAAAAAGCGGCACTTCTTGCCCCGGCCCATCCTGATATACGCTATAATTTGAACATCGTCCGCGAACAATTGATCGACAAGGTGGTTCTGCCGGAAATGTTTCCGCTTTTCCGCTGGTACGGGGAAATGCAAAAACGTCTGCCTCTGGACCGGATGATCCGGCTGATTGCCTACCTTCTGGCAATACTGGTAATGGTCCCTGCTCTCTACCGTCTCAAAAGGCATCTCCGTGGCCATGCAAACAGAAAACCCGTAATGGCAATCGTGATAGCACTTTCCCTGATGATCCTTCTTCTGACGATCGTTACTGCCGATGTACTGCTGGAAAGACGGAATGCAAAACATGCCGTTATTCTTGCCGAAAGCGCCGATATTTTCTCGGAACCCGACAGGAATGCGACCTTGTTGTTTACCTTGCATGAAGGTTCCAAAGTCCGCATTGGAAAAGAAATTGAGGACAAGTGGGCAAAGATCAGTTATTTTGATGATAAAATAGGCTGGATTAGTACCAAATATTTGGGTAAAATAGAAGAATGAAAAAGTTTGTTCTGTACATCGCATGGATTTTACTGAGCTCCTCGCTCAATGCGCAAGCCTTTCAGCAGGAATTTCTGGATCCTTCCGATGTGCGCACCGCTTACCGCATTAAGGAATTCAAAATCCTGTTACATAGTGATGAGACGGTTTTCCCGATTAATACGCTGCTGACGGAGCGGGAATACATAGAAACATCGGGCTACCGCATTCAGCTGATCTCGACCCAGGACCGCGATGAGGCCATGCGTGTGAAAGCTCAGGCCGATAAGAATTACGAGCTCCCGGTCTATGTCGATTTTGAACCGCCCAACTATAAGGTGCGTATCGGCAACTTTGCCAAACAGGAGGAGGCGATGCGATTCCAGGAGATCATGCAGGCCCGGGGTTTTAAATTTGCCTGGGTTGTCCCCAGCAAGATCGTTATCCAAAAATGAAAAAATATGGTCTTTATATTCTGGGTGCTTTCTTTCTGTCCGCTGTCTTTCTTCATGCGGAAAATGAACCTTATTCCGAGGTTTTCGAGCTCTTTTACAATTATCGTTTTGCGGAAACCCGCGAATATCTGGACAAACGGATCAACACCCTCGATGATGCCTTTCCCTGTATGTCCTTTCTTTCCTATGCAAATATCCGCATGGACCTGGTAAATGCCAGATATGAAGGTATTATGGAGCGTGCGGATTCCGTGATCGCCCTCTACCGCCCAATTTACGAAAAATATTTGAACCGGCATCCCGAAGATGTGGATGTCCAATTCTATTATATCGTGCTGCTTGCGGGAAAAATGCGAATTTATCTCAATAAAATGGATTATTTTCAGATCATTAAAGACGGACCCAGGATCCTGGAAAAGAAAATCGTGATCGACCGCTACAGCAATGAGCCTTTCTCTGATATGTTCTTCGGCACGGGATCATTTCAGTATTATCTCTCTGTCTTCGGGCGGAATATCGGCCTTGAGAACATGATGTCCGAAACGATGGGCGATGGCATAGAGGATCTTGAAAAGGCCTACCGGAATGGAAAATTTACAAAATGGGAAGCGGCAATCGCCCTGATGTACGTTTATCTTTACGACAAAATGGATTTCCTTTCCTGCGGAGAATTGCTTGAAACCTTTTTAACCCGTTTTCCCAATAATTTGGAAGTACGCGCCATCGCCGCAGAATGCAACTACTTCAGAGGCCGCTATCTGGAAGGGGACCGTCATTTGCGGCACATTCAGCGGCTTCTGGATGACGGTATCCTGGAAAACGACATCGGGATGCGCGCAAGGGTCCTTTATTTAAAAGGGATAAAGGCAATGCTGAAAAAAGAGCATATGTACGCACTGGAATTTTTTAATCGCGCGCATGAACTTGACAATATCGAGTATTCCTGGTACAAGGCCATTATCCTGAAATACACCGGCGATGTCTACCTTGAAATGGGGTTAACGCGAACCGCGCTGCTTTATTATGAAGAGACCGTTAACTCATCGGAAATTATCCCCCATGTCCGCGAAGCTAAGGATTTGATAAAAAAACTGAAAAAATAATTGCCGGTCTTTCAGAAACAACAGATTTCCGAAACTGAACAATACCGGCTTCTTCACATAGTCACGTTAATATGCCAAATTGACAAATTTGACTTGAAATTACGAAACGGTCGCATTAATTTCCCTTATGAGAAACATTGAACAAAAATACGGCATTATTGGCAAATCCGAAGAGATCCGCCAGCTCATTCAGGCAGTTGAACAGGTGGCGCCCTCCAATATCAGCATCCTTATTCTTGGGGAAAGCGGTGTGGGCAAAGAGCTGGTAGCCAGGGCATTGCATGACTTGTCGTTGCGGAGGCATGCTCCTTATGTCATCGTAAACTGCGGGGCCATACCGGCGGGTACTATCGAATCGGAATTGTTCGGGCACAAAAAAGGATCTTTCACCGGCGCTGTCGAAGACCGCAAAGGTTTTTTCGAAACTGCCGACAAGGGAACGATTTTGCTGGATGAGATCGGCGAGTTGCCACCCGAAACTCAGGTAAAATTATTGCGAGTGCTCGAACAGGGCGAGATAACGCGGGTAGGCGAGAGCAGCAGCCGCAAAGTTGACGTACGGGTGATCGCTGCAACAAATCGCGATCTGAGCGAGGAAGTCAAATCCGGACGTTTTAGAAAGGACCTGTATTACCGTTTAAAGACCATCATGATCCGCATTCCCGCATTGCGGGAACGCAGAGAGGATATCCCGATGCTGGCGGAATTCTTTATGATGCGTTATGCGGACGAGCACCATGCTTCCTACAAACCTGTCACACCGCAAGCGATGGAGATGCTGATCCGGGCGCCCTGGGAAGGGAATGTCCGTGAACTGAAGAATTTCATTGAATCTGTTTTTATTCTTGAAAAAGGGAAAATGATCAGCCCTGAAACCGTTTCATTGCATCTTGGACCGGTTTACGGAGAAGGACATTACGATACGCGCTTCCCGGTCCGGGTTAACAAGGATACGGAACAGGTCGAGCGTGAGCTGATCCTCCGGCAGCTTTTTCTGCTGCGTCAGGATATGGAGGAGATCAAGGAGAAACTGTCGCAGATTGATATCAGCGATGTTGTGACCATGAACAAAATGAAAGATATTTCGCGTTATATCCAGAGTTCGGAGGCACACGACATCGATGTGGATACAGCTGCGGAAGACCGCACAATGCAGGATATCGAAAAAGAGACCATCGCGCGTACCCTGGCAAAGTATTACGGCTCCAAACGGAAAAGCGCCCAGGCGCTTGGCATGAGCGAACGCACCTTATACCGCAAAATTAAAGAATATGATCTGAGGGGTTAAGAATAAGAATGAATTGTAAAAAGGAAAACAATCTGCAGCAATGCAACTGCAGTTATCCCTGCTCCAAAAAAGGCATCTGCTGTGAATGTATCGCCTATCATCGCCGTGCGCGGGAACTGCCGGCCTGCTTTTTCCCAAAAGCAGCGGAAGCGACCTACGACCGCTCCTTTGCCCATTTTGCAAGATTGGTAACAGAAGGGAAAATCCAGTGATCATCATATACACCGGAAATGGAAAAGGGAAGACCAGTGCAGCTCTGGGTACCATGCTGCGTACGGCCGGATATCTGAAAAAAACCTGCATCATCCAGTTTATCAAAGACGGTTCCCAGTACGGAGAACACCATGCGGTCAAGCATTTTTTGAAGGATTTTGTTGATATGTACCAGGAAGGCATCGGCTTTTACAAACTGCCCGGAGACCGGCATGATGAAAGTGATCACCGTCAGGCCGCCGCTGAAGCGCTGGAGCTTGCAGAAAAGAAGATGCGTTCGGGACATTACGAACTTCTGATCCTGGACGAGATCCTGACAGCGCTGATGGTGCGTCTGATTTCCGAAGATCAGATCCTGGCGCTGATTCATTCCCTCCCCGCGGATTTGCATTTGATCCTCACGGGCAGAGGCGCTACTCAAGCCTTGATCGATGCGGCGGACCTGGTTACTGAAATGCAGGAGATAAAACATCCGTTTCAAAGGAACGAAAAAGCCGTGGAAGGAATAGATTATTAATAGGATGTCGGGTGAAAAAGGCGTTGAGACATTCCGGGAGAGCACAAGCTCTCCGGAACTGCTTTCTGCGATAAAAGTCCTTAAAAAGGAGCTCAGTTCCGAACTGGTCATACTGGGTCACCATTATCAGCGGGACGACGTTCTGCAATTTGCGGATATTACCGGGGATTCCCTGATCCTGAGCCGCAAAGCCGCAGAAATGCAGAAAAAGCATATCGTGTTCTGCGGCGTATATTTTATGGCAGAATGTGCGGATATCCTGACGGAAGAAGATCAGGCGGTCTATATTCCCGATCTTGAAGCGGGTTGCGCCATGGCAGACATGGCCGGACGTCGGCAGGTTGAGGAAACCTGGGGGAAACTGACCGCAGTTTCGGATGAAACGATCATTCCTGTTACTTATATCAATTCATCTGCAGACATCAAAGCCTTTGTGGGAGAACGCGGAGGTCTGGTCTGCACCAGCTCCAATGCCGGACCTGTGTTCGATCGTGCCATGGAGCTGGGTTCAAAGATCCTTTTTCTGCCGGACCGCTATCTTGGTGCCAACACGGCACTGCATAAAGGCATGAACAAAAAACAGCTCTGGCTGCTGGACCGGCTTCCGGATCGCCGCCAGATGAAAGATATTCGGGTCTTTTTATGGGATGGTTACTGCAGCGTGCACCGGCAATTCCGGGTGGAGGATGTCTATCGTCTCCGTAAAGAATACCCCGGGATCCGTATCATTGTTCATGGAGAATGCAGCGAAGCCGTTGTTCAGGCATCCGATGATTTTGGAAGTACGAGTGCAATCATTCAGCAGGTCAGCTCGGCACCGGCCGGCAGTATCTGGGGCGTCGGTACCGAAGAACATCTGGTGAGGCGCCTAAAGAAACGTTTTCCGGATAAAACAGTACTCTCCCTTTCCGGGAAAGGTGTTCAATGCACGACCATGTACCGGATCACGCCGGAAAAACTGCAAAAGACATTGCAAGGCATCCGTGATGGCGGCAGCACTCAGCGTATCCGGGTCAATCCGGAAATTAAACATTATGCAAAAAGCGCATTAATGCGTATGTTATCGCTATGAAGAAGACAGTTCTGATCCCGCTTTTTATATTGCTGCTCGCCACCGGCTGCGCGACCAAATCCTGGGTTCAGCTTGAAAATCAGCGACTCTATCAACAAAGCGCAAGGACGGACAGCACCCTGTTGATCCTGATGCAGCAAGAACGGGAACAGCGTGTTTTGCAGCAGGATTCGATTTTCAGCGCCATGCAGCTTGAGCATCAAAGCCTCTTTCTGGACATGATGAACGAGTTGTATCAAAAAAGTTACGAAATTGCCGAACTGGAAGAGCAAATTGCTGAACAATCCGTTTTTATCGACAGCATTATTGCGGATGTCGATACGCTGCAGCGCCTGCAGACCCGCTTTAAAGACGCCGATTATTCGATTTTTGATCTTTCCCGCGTCAAAACAACGCTGGATTCCCTGATCATCAATCAGAAACATCTTTCGAGGGAACTGCAGTATATGATCCGGGACCTGAACCTTATTGAACGCAACATGATGGATATTATGAATTATTCCCTGAACAATTACAAAAATCAAATGCTGTCCGGCGATGCCAAGATTAAACAGGATCTTTACAGGCACAGCTCCACCGCTTATAAAATGATCATGCTCTATCTGATGTCCAATGCTTCATCCGATCCGAACAAACTGTTGGATTACATTGATTCCGTCTACGATATGGGGGACGCTCTGGACACCGTACAGGTTCGTTTTGCATACCCCGGAACAGCGGGAGCGCCGCAAGATACCAGCAATATCGGGGAATGATACATCCAAAAGCGCATCAATTGAACAAACTAAAAAACCCTTCAAAAGAAGTCTGTTTTACAAAGGCTTGCATCGTACGAAATTGTGTTGAGTATGGACAAAAAATATCCTATCTTCGGTCGGTAAAAACAGGATGCAGATGGAACTGAGCAAGACATTTCACTTTGATATGGCGCACCGTCTGAGCTTTCATTCGGGCAAGTGCCGTAATTTGCACGGCCACACCTACCGTTTGGAGGTCACCCTGGAAGGGGAGCCGGACGAGCACGGCATGCTGATCGATTTTAACGAAATGAAACGCATTGTGCATGAACATGTTATCGATGTTCTTGACCATGCCACGGTGATCTATGAAAAGGACCGCCTTTTAATGGATACCTTTCCAAAAGAACTGCAACATGTGATCTTCCCTTACGAGGTAACGACGGAAAATCTCTGCCGCTGGACCTACGATCGTCTCAGGGATGCCGGCTTAACAATAAAACAGGTTATTATATGGGAAACAGCGGACAGCAAGGCAGTCTATACAAAATAAACGAGATCTTTTACAGCATTCAGGCGGAAGGCTTTCATGCTGGAAAAGCGGCGGTTTTTATCCGTTTTTGCGACTGCAATCTTCGCTGTGATTTCTGCGACACCGAATTCTTGACCGGAGTGGAAATGTCCGCCCCCGAGATCCTGGCGAATATTCGCGATTATCCCTGTAAATTTGTCGTGATCACCGGCGGTGAACCGCTGATGTGTGATACCACCGAACTGGCGGAAATCCTGAAAAATGAAGGTTATTACATTACCGTGGAAACCAACGGCATGTTTTTACCAAAGCACGCCTTGTTTGACTGGATCACGGTTTCACCCAAGAACAATAAAGTAAAGATCAATGAATGTCAGGAACTGAAAGTCCTGCTTGGTCAGGACGAAATACCCGAAAAATACGGTATTCAGGCTGAACATTACTTTATTTCCCCAAAGAATCCTACCCACAACCTTCCCATAGGCACCCGTTCCGCAGAATTTTTTGATACGAATGTCGCACAGTACTGTTTTCGCTATGTGCTGAAACATCCGGAATGGCGTCTGAGCCTTCAGATCCATAAGGTCATCGGAGTCAAATAAACAATGATCGGAGCCACGGCGCTGCTGCTTTTTTCCGGCGGGCAGGATTCTACAACCTGCCTGTATTGGGCAAAGTCTCAATTTTCTTCCGTAGAGGCGGTGTTTTTTCATTACGAACAACGCCACCGGATCGAATATGAAAGCGCGCGGAAACTGGCGGAAATGGAAAAGGTGCACTTGCACGAATTGCAGGTTCCTGCTTTCCGGCAAATCGGCGGGAGCGCCATGATTGAGGAACGCAGAATTGAAACAGGGGCTAACGACCTGCCAAATACCTTTGTCCCGGGGCGGAACATCGTGTTTCTCGGTCTTGCAGGCTCCCTGGCTTACAAGCGCGGCATCCATGATCTGGTGACGGGCGTTAACGACGCGGATTATTCCGGGTATCCGGATTGCCGCAGTGATTTTATTGCTGCTATGCAGGAAAGCCTGAGCAAGGGGCTGGATTATCCGATACACATCCATGCACCCCTGCAGAAACTTGATAAGTCCGGTATCTGGGCTTTGAGCCAGGAACTCGGGGTTCTGGAGAAAGTTGTGGAATTCTCTCATACCTGCTATCTGGGCGAACGCGGGACAAGGCATCCCTGGGGTTACGGCTGCGGCAAATGTCCGGCCTGCCTGCTCCGCAAAAACGGATATAAAAGATTTATCGATAAAAATATTTAATTCATTCATAATAATAATTTAAACAGCGTAAAATGACATAGAATAATTTGTTTCTTGCCAAATTAAACAAAAAATATTCAAAATCAATACTATCTGTTGGCGATAAGGGAAAATGTTTTGTATATTCAACTAATTGACAATTTTGCAATACACTGTATAACAGGAGTTTAGGAATGTCCGTTAAAATGTATTACGATGCAGATGCAGATACGGAACTGCTTCGGGAAAAGAAGATCGCCGTGATCGGTTACGGAAATCAGGGGCATGCACAGGCGCAAAACCTTCGGGAAAACGGTTATTCCGTCATCGTTTCGGAACTTTTCGGAACGGCGAATTACAACAGGGCAATTCAAGACGGTTTTAAGCCTTTGAAGGCTGCCGATGCCGCAAAGCAGGCGGACATTGTGCACATACTTTTGCCTGACGGAATACAGCCCGCCGTCTATAGAACGGAGATTGCCGCAGAAATGAAGGCCGGGAAAGCACTGGTATTTTCGCACGGATTTAATATCCACTACCGACAGATCCTTGCTCCTCCCGATATCGACGTGTACATGGTTGCTCCCAAAGGGGTCGGTAAACAGGTGCGGGCTCAATTTATCGCGGGGCGGGGAGTTCCCGGACTGATCGCCGTGTATCAGGACATCAGCGGCAGTGCAGGCAAACTAGCTCTGGCGCATGCCTGCGCTATCGGATGCGGACGCCTGGGCATTATTGAAACAAGCTTTGCTGCGGAGACCGAAGCCGATCTGTTTGGCGAACAGGCCGTCCTTTGCGGAGGGCTTAGCGAATTGGTACGCGCAGGTTTCGATACCCTGGTGGAAGCGGGCTTCCAGCCCGAGATCGCCTATTTCGAATGCCTGCATGAAGTAAAACTTATTGCCGATCTGATCTATGAAAGAGGAATTGCGGGAATGCGAAACGCGATATCGGACACGGCCGAATACGGTGACCTGACCCGCGGACGCCGCATTATCGGATTGGGGGTACGAGAGGAAATGAAGAAGGTCCTGACCGAGATACGGAAGGGAAATTTTGCAGCGGAATGGATCAAGGAAAACGAGAAGGGCAGGCCGCTTTACAAAGCGATAAAAGAAAAGGACGAAGCACATCTTATTGAAAAGATCGGCGCAGATCTGCGTCAAAAAATGGGTTTTGAAACATAACAACACATAACAGCGAAAGGATTGGCATCATGCAACGCATACTTATCTTTGATACTACACTGCGGGACGGCGAACAAAGTCCCGGCGCATCGCTCACTATCAAGGAAAAAATTCTTATCGCTGAACAGCTAAATAAACTGGGCGCAGACATTATTGAAGCGGGATTCCCCATTGCCTCACCGGGTGATTTCGAAGCGGTTCGCCAGATCGCCCGGCAGATCGAAGGGCCGGTGATCTGCGGTCTGGCCCGGGCAATGGACAAGGATATCGACTGTTGCTGGGAAGCTGTCAAATACGCTAAAAGACCGCGAATCCATACTTTTATTGCCACTTCGGACATTCATCGGGACGAGAAACTGCGAAAGTCCAAGGAAGAGGTCATTGCCTCCGCCGTCCGGGCGGTCAAACGCGCAAGATCCTATTGCGACGATGTGGAATTTTCACCTGAAGATGCCGGCCGCACCAGCCTGGAATACATGTGCGATGTGGTTCGCGCCGTCATTGAAGCCGGCGCAACGACCATTAATATTCCGGATACGGTGGGATATACCGAACCCGAGGAGTTCGGGAAGCGTATCCACACGCTTTTTGAAAAAGTGCCGGAAGTCCGGAACGTCGTGGTCAGCGTGCATTGTCATAACGATCTGGGGAACGCCGTGGCGAATTCCCTTGCGGCCGTCAAAGCCGGCGCAACGCAGATTGAATGCTGCATTAACGGCATCGGCGAACGCGCCGGGAACGCCTCGCTCGAAGAAATTGTAATGAACCTTAAAACACGCAGCGATTATTTCGGTGTGGAAACCGGCATCATTACCCGCGAATTGTATAAGACCAGTCGTCTGGTTTCACGGCTTACCGGATTGGAGATCGCAAGGAACAAAGCCATCGTGGGACAAAATGCCTTTGCGCATGAAGCCGGTATTCATCAGCACGGTGTTTTGCAGAGCAAAGCCACCTACGAGATCATGAGCGCAGAGGACGTGGGCTGGTCCGGCGACAATATCGTGATCGGCAAACACAGCGGGAAACACGCGATCCTGGCCTTGCTGGAAGACGAGGGCTATATTCTCAATACCCGGCAGAGCGAAAGGGTTGTGGAAAAGGTCAAGGCTTTGGCAGATAAAAACAAGTCAGTCGAACGCGATGACGTACTTGCCATTGCGATGGACATTCTCGGGGAATTGCCGGACAAAGAGCAGCACATCAGGCTGGAAGGCTTTGCCGTAACCACCGGCAGCGGGATGACGCCCACCGCTTCGGTAAAATTGTGCATCAACGGACAGGAAAAGATCGGCGCCGGTGTAGGAGATGGTCCCATCGATGCTCTGAGTAAGGCTGTCTGGAGTATTATCGACCCCAGCGTACAGCTGCTGGAATACAATCTAAAAGCCATAACGGGCGGTACAGACGCATTGGCGGATGTTTCCATTAAGCTGAAAGATGCGCAGGGCCGCATTTTTTCCGGCCGTGCCGTGCATGAAGACGTGATCAGGGCCGGAGCCATGGCCATTATCAGCGGCCTGAACCGCGTAATGAATTATTCCGACATAAAAAAGTAAAAGGAACGACGGAATGGGAATGACCATAACGGAAAAAATTCTTGCCCGGCACTCCGCCCATGAAAAGGTCAGTCCCGGCATGCTGATAAATGCAGGCCTGGATCTGATCATGTGCCATGACGTAACGACGACACCGGCAATTGATATGCTGAAAAAGCAAGGGATCCAAAAGGTTTTTGATCCCCGAAAAATCGTGATCATGCCGGACCATTTTGTTCCCAACAAGGATATCAAGTCCGCTGAAATGATCCGCAAGATCCGTTTGTGGGCGCGTGAAAACGGTATTGATGCCTTTTATGAATTGGGCAGACACGGGGTTTGCCATGCCTTGCTCCCGGAGCAGGGATATGTGCTTCCGGGAATGACAATAGTCGGTGCGGACAGCCATACCTGTACACACGGTGCTTTTGCTGCATTTTCAACGGGAATCGGCAGCACGGATCTTGCAGCCGCGCTGGCGACCGGAGAACTTTGGTTCAAAGTCCCGTCTTCACTGCTGTTCCGCATAAGAGGGAAACTGCCGAAGGGCGTCTATGCCAAGGACCTTATCCTGGAGATCATCCGCCGTATCGGCGTCGACGGAGCCCTGTACCGCGCCATGGAATTCCGCGGTGACACCGTTGAGAATATGGGAATGGAAGAACGCATGACATTGTGCAATATGGCGATCGAAGCGGGAGCCAAATCCGGCATTATCGCGGCAGATCAGGTTACCGCGAAATATCTTCAGGAACGCGGAATTGAAAATTATTCTCAGGTGGAAAGCGATCCGGATGCCGTTTACGAAAAAACTTATGAAATTGATACCGGCAGTCTTGAACCGCTGCTTGCTTTTCCCCATTTGCCTTCCAATGTCAGGCCGGTATCTGAAATCAAGGAAAAAATACCGGTGGATCAGGCCTATATTGGCAGCTGCACCAACGGACATATCAGCGATCTCCGCATTGCGGCACAGATCCTGAAAGGGAAGAAGGTCGCATCTGGAACGCGTTGCATTGTTGTACCGGCTTCAACGGAAATATGGAAACAGGCGAACCGTGAAGGACTTTTAGATATCTTTACGGAAGCGGGAGCTGCCGTATCCACACCCACCTGCGGCGCATGTCTGGGAGGCCATATGGGAATCCTTGCAGCAGGCGAGCGCTGTGTTTCCACGACGAACCGTAATTTTGTCGGCCGCATGGGGAGCCCGGATTCCGAAGTCTATCTGGCCAGCCCGGCAACCGCAGCAGCTTCGGCGATCTGCGGATATATTTGTGATCCGAGGACCTGCCTGGAGGAAAAATCATGAAAGCTCACGTATACCCACGAAACGATATCAATACCGACGAGATCATTCCTGCCCGCTATCTGAACATGGACCGGGAAGAAGATCTTGCGGCGCATGCCATGGAAGACATCGACCCGAAATTTGTAAAAAAAGTCAGTGAGGGTGACCTTATCATTGCCGGTGAAAATTTTGGCTGCGGATCTTCGCGCGAACATGCCGTCTGGGCATTGCGCGGAGCCGGAATTCGTGCAGTGGTCGCGGATTCCTTTGCAAGGATATTTTACCGTAACTGCATTAATAACGGTTTCTTAGCAATTGAGTGTCCCGGGATCAGTGAAATGATCGATGACAGTTCCGAAATTGAGATCGACCTTAAAAGCGCGGAGATCATTGAATTGAGATCCGGCAAACGCTATCCCTTTAAACCCTTTCCGGAATTTGTGAAAGCGATGATCAGCGCCGGTGGTCTGATGAAAAAAGTACGGCAGCAACTGGCTGAAAAGGGCTTAGCTTAAGCTTGCCTGCCCGGTAAAAAGGAATAAAAGGGGAGGGGCTTCACTATTCTTACTTCTAATTGGACTAAAATTCCGTTCCGGCACCAAAGTAGTTCGTAGCGTCGTCGCCATACTTCTGGACCTTTTTCCCATGGATCACGTAGGTGCAACGTTCCCCTACGATCTCAGAGATCAGGATGACGCTTTCCTCACCGAATTCATCGATACGCAGGAGACGGGCAAGGTTGTCGTTGTAGTTCTGAGCCATCAGGTTGGCATGACAGATCGGGCAGTAGAGGTCTGTACGTTCCCCGTCAACAAGACTGAAAGTGCGGTGTTTCCGAACGGTATAATTACCGATTTCAGGACTTAAAAGGAGCAATCCGCGTTCACCGTTTGTTTTGCGCGCGGAAAGAATAACGCTGTTCTTTACCTTCAGATGCCCTTTGCAAAAGGGACAGACGTAATCGTTTTTCATTGGATACCTCGACAAATAACGTTAACGCAACAAATTTATGCGGAATCGACGGCGTTTACAAGATTTATTCCGGATGCTTTTTTATGAAATACAGTTTTGAATTTCATGAAAAAATGCGCATTTTTTACCGATCTTTCACAAAAGGGAGTAAACATATGAAAACGATAGTGTCAAGTCCAAAAGCACCGGCGCCGATTGGAGCTTATTCGCAGGGAACTTCCGCGGACGGACTGATCTTCACATCCGGGCAGCTGCCGGTTGACATGATTAGCGGCGCACTGATCCGCGACGACATCGTCAGGGCGACCCGGGCGGCACTGGAAAACGTGATCGCGGTTGTGGAAGCCGGCGGAGGAAACCGGGACAGCATTCTGAAACTCACGGTGTTTTTGAAAGATCTGGAAAACTTTGCGGACGTAAATGCCGTTTTTGCGGGGATTTTTGCACAAAACCCGCCTGCGCGTTCCGCAGTGCAGGTTGCACGTCTGCCCAAGGATGCCGATATCGAAATTGAAGCTGTTGCTGCCAAGATATGAATCGATATTGCTTAAGAATTGTACTGATACTTATGCTTTTGCAGGGTTTATCCGCTGAACCCGATACCTTGTATTTTCAAGGCGGAAAAGCAAAAAGTCCGGCGTTGGCAACCGGACTGTCGCTGCTGCTCCCGGGTGCCGGACAAATGTATAACGGAAAGTGGGGCAAGAGCCTGATTTTTCTGGGGACAAACGGGGCGCTGGCGGGAACGGCGGCATTTTATTATATTCAATATGCACAGTATAGAGATCTTTACGGAGCCGTCAGCAAGGAAGCCCAGCAATCGCTGACGATTGCAAAGCGGGTAACCTGGTTTTCGGTGGCCGTTTATGTCTACAATATTATTGATGCATATGTGGATGCGCATTTGAGCGCCTTTCCGGATGAACATTTGATTCTTCAGCCGGATCCGGAAATGATGGGCTTGCGCTTAAGCGTGGTTTTTTAGAAAAGGGAAGGGGCATGGAAGAAACGCGTGAACATTGGGGCAACAAACTGGGATTTATTCTGGCTGCAGCCGGTTCGGCGGTGGGGCTGGGAAACATCTGGAAATTTCCCTACATTACCGGCGAGAACGGGGGAGCGGCATTCATTATTATCTATTTGCTCTGTATTCTCCTCATCGGCCTTCCGGTGCTGATTGCGGAGATCCTTTTAGGAAGATATGCCCAGAAAGGCCCCATTTCCACATTCCGGAACTATGCTAAACGCCATAAAAAGATTTGGATGGCTGCAGGGGCCCTGTTCTTTTTAACCGGCTTCATCATCCTGGGCTATTACAATGTCATTGCCGGCTGGTCTATGGGCTACGTTTTTGAATCGCTCAGCGGACATATCGCAGGTTTTTCCTCATCCGGAGACGCCGCCCTTCATTTTCAGAAACTGGTCTCCAATCCGCTATGGATCCTCTTCTGGCATTTTGTCTTTGTCGCGACCGGCGGGCTTGTGGTATACTTCGGAGTCAAAAACGGTATTGAACGTATTGCCCGGCTCTTAATGCCGATATTCTTCCTAATCCTGATCTTTCTTGTTATCTGGGGCATATCGCTGGACAGCAACGGAAAAGGGCTGGCCTTTCTGTTCAAACCGGACTGGTCGACGATCAGCTTTAAAACGGTCCTTATTGCGCTTGGACACGCTTTTTTCACCTTGAGTGTAGGAATGGGTGTTTTGCTTACCTATGGAAGTTATCTTGATAAAAATGACAATATTCTTTTCTGCGGTTCAATGATTGTGGTGCTGGACACTCTTATTGCCCTGATGGCCGGACTGGCGATCTTTACTTCGGTGTTCGGAATGGGTTTTAATCCTGCAGAAGGACCCGGATTAGTATTTAACGTGCTCCCTGCCGTTTTCAGTATGATGCCCGGCGGCTCCCTCTTCTCGCTGCTCTTTTTTACATTGCTTTCCATTGCCGCACTTACTTCCACAATTTCCATTCTTGAAATGCTTGTATCCACTCTCTTGGATGAAACCCGGTTTTCCCGCCACCATATTGTGATCGTCGTATCGGCACTTATTTTTATCCTGGGAATTCCGGCCGCACTGTCTTTTGGCAGCTGGAGCAATATCCGTCTGTTTGACAGGACTATGTTTGATATTATGGATTATCTGTCAGCAAATATATTATTGCCTTTGGGAGGGCTGCTGATCGCGGTCTTTGTCGCCTGGGTAATGAAAAAAAGTACGGTGCTGAACGAACTTTATCGTGGGATCAGCGAAAACAGGGGTTTGTGCCGGACAGGAAATGTCTGGTTTTTTCTTCTGAAATTTGTAGCGCCCGTACTTATCGTTTTGGTATTTTTAAGTATAACGGGGATAATATGACACGTTTCTTATGCCTTGCATTATGCTGCTTTGGTCTGCTGTTTTCTGCAGCGGACGAAGCGACAAGCGATTCAACGGTAACCCGGGTCCCTTTGTCTTCGGTCAAATACTACAATATTGAAGATGATCGCGGACTAAAGAAGGAATTCAGCCCAATTTCCCCTTATCGGGATCCCGTATCGGAGCATCCCTTTGCCTTGCGCCAGCCGAACGATCGCTGGTTCTCTCCCGACAAATGGATGCATCTGAGCACATCCTATTTTATCGTTCTTCAGAGCCATTATGTTCTTAACCGGAATTTCCGTTTTCCCGAAAGCGATGCAGGCCATATTTCACTGGGATTAAGCTTTTCGCTGTCGCTGGGAAAAGAATTTTATGACGTTTTCGGCAGGAAGGGGATATTCAGCTGGAAAGATCTGGTTTATGACGTGCTTGGCAGCGCTCTGGGTTATTTTACACTGCAACTTATACAATAAAAGGAGTGCAGGATGCTGCTTCTATCCGGACATTGCGATCAATGCGGGACCTGTATTGCCGTTTGTCCCGCAGATGCCTTGATGCTGACGGAAAGCCTTCTCAGCATTGACCATCAGGCATGTACGCTATGCGGTCTTTGTGTTAATATTTGCCCTATCGGGGCCCTGGAGTTAAAAAATGAAGCGTGATTGGGATATTATTGTCGTCGGCGGCGGTCCTGCAGGTATATTTGCCGCTCTGGAAGCCGTCAAAAGCGGCGCTTCGGTTCTGCTGTTTGAACGAAAGCGTGAAATGGGAGTCCCCGTACGTTGCGGAGAAGCGGTGGGGAAAGTGGACTTTTGCAGTTATATGGATGTCGACCCCCGCTGGATCAGCTCGGAAGTCAATACCTTTATTATGGTTCTGCCGAACGGAAAAGAAGTAAAATTAAAGAGCAATATCTACGAGGGATATATCATCAACCGGGATCTGTTCGAGTATGACATGGCCGCCCGGGCCGCAGAGCAGGGGACCTGCATCCGGATGCGCTGCAACGTTCGGGAATTGCTGAAGAATGCTGCCGGTGAAATTTGCGGGGTAAAGGTTGAAGAACGCGGTGAGCTGCAGGAATATTATGCAAAAGTGCTCATTGCCGCCGACGGAGTTGAAAGCCGCCTTGCCCGGCAGGCGGAAATTGACAGTGTTCTTAAAATGAAAGACATTGAACCTTGCGTACAGGCGACGGTCTCGGGCGTGGATATTCCCGAAAAAGCACTTTATTTGTACGTTGGAACTTGTTATGCGCCAGGCGGTTACGCCTGGGTGTTCCCAAAGGCGAACCGTTGTGCAAATGTAGGGTTGGGGATCAACGGCAAGTATTCGGAGAAAAACCGCAACGCCGAATCCTATCTCCGGGATTTCCTGAAACGTTTTTTTCCGGATGCGGCGGTTCAGCGTTATATTGCTGCCGGAGTTCCGGTTACTACCAACCTGAAAGTTCTCAGCAGCCCCAATTTCCTGATCGCGGGCGATGCGGGACATATGGTAAACCCCCTGAACGGCGGCGGAATCACCCATGCGATCAAAAGCGGGATATTGGCGGGCAAGGCGGCAGGCGAAGCCTGTAAAAAACCGGAAAAGATGCAGGCTTTTTTTGATCACTATGAAAAAAGCATTTATCGGAACTTTGGGAAAAACCATGAATCCCAGTACCGCATCAAGGAACTGGTCTATCAGATGAGCGATGAAGAATACAACCGCATCGGCGAAGAAGTTCTGAAGATCGATATCCGAAAACGCAGTTTTCTTGCAGTGTTCCGCCAGGTGGTCAAGCAGCACCCGGGATTTCTTGCCGATGTGATGCGTGCATTTGCCGGTATCTGATTTTTTATCTCCGGCAATAGTGCTGAACTTAATCTTATGAGTAAAGTTTTGTGTTTTTCTCTGCGAAATGGTATATTCCGGCGTTTTCCCGCATGATGTTCAAAAGGGAATAAATAAGAAAGGATACACCTTGCCGCTGCATGATTCCGAGCTGCTGCTGAAACTGGGTCTGGATACCTGTATTGCTTTTGATGTCGAAACTACCGGTCTGGATCCCCGGCAGGAGGAGGTCATTCAATTTTCCGCTGTAAAATTCGTTAACGGCGAGATTCGTGACGAATGTAACTTTTTCTGCAATCCGGGTAGACCTATCCCTGAATTCATTACGGAACTGACCCGTATTGATGATACAATGGTGCGGGATCAGCCCGCCTTTGCCGAGCGCATAGAAGAAATCCGCGAATTTTTCGGTAACAATCCCCTCATTGCACACAACGCCCCTTTCGATGTAAGTTATCTGAATGCCAAGATGGATACGCCGCTGGGCAATCCCGTGATCGACACTCTGGATCTTGCACGCATTTTTCTTTATTATCTGCCGGATCGAAAACTTGAGACCCTTGCTTCGCATTTTGGGCTGGAAACGGAGGGCGCACACCGGGCGGATGTGGATACCCGGAATACCGGACGTCTCTTTTTTAAAATACTCGAGATCATGCTGCATTATGACATATCGCTATATAAAGACATTTTTTTTATTATTGAAGCATTACCCACACTGCACAATTATGATCTTTATCAACGCATTCTGAACCATTACGTGGAGAGCGGAAGGACCGAACCCGAAAAATTGCGGCCTTACCACATTATGCCGGACAATAAGCTGGGGGATTTTAAGAACCGGAATTTACATTCGGAAGGAAACATTCGCAAGATCAGCCGTGGTGATGTGGACAACATCTTCGGAGTGAACGGGCGGCTTTCGGAAACACTGCCTTCCTTTGAGGTCCGCCTTGGACAAATGAAAATGGCCGGTGACATTGTGGAGGCTTTTAATCAGGGCGAATGCCTGATCGCAGAAGCCGGTACCGGAGTGGGGAAGTCGCTGGCTTACCTTATTCCAGCTGTAAAGTGGATGAAAAAGAACCGTCGTGACGGCATGTCTATTGTGGTTTCCTCCTACACGAAGAACCTGCAGGAACAGCTCTTTCTGAAAGATATACCCTTTGTTCACGATTTTGTTGATCCGGATTTTACCGTGGTTCTGCTTAAAGGCCGTCAGAATTACATCTGCCTGACCAAATGGCAGTGGCTGATGAAAAACCTGGATCAGGCCGTACTGCCTTTTGACCGGCCGCATTTGCTGCCGCTGCTGGTCTGGCTCCGGGAGACCCTGACCGGGGATATCGAAGAAAACAGCGGATTTCAGATCCAGCGGGTGCCGTATATCTGGGCTAAGCTTTTCAGCGAACCGGGATATTGCACGACCAAAAAATGCGCCGAAAATCATGGCTGCTTTCTGGGCAAGATCCGGAAACTGGCCCATGTCGCGGATATCATCATTGTCAATCATTCCCTGCTGCTCAGCGACGCCGCTGCCGGAAACAGCATTTTGCCCGAACATCCCGTATGCATCATTGACGAGGCACACAATCTGGTTAAGGCCGCATATCAGTATCTTGGTATCGAAATTACACCCTGGTCCATTGAACGCATCCTGCACAAGCTTTATACGCCCGGCCGCATTCACCTGGGCGCTTTGGTCAGTCTTAGCCGCTATGCGGGGAAGGGCAAGGAGTGGAAGAACGAAGACCGGGATATGATCATCAAACGCATTAGCCAGGCGGAAGACGATGTGGAAACGCTTCTGAAGGCCAGCACCCTTTTTTATAAAACACTGCTGAAAGAGATCAACCATCACGTACGCGATGCCGATCAGCGCTATGTGCAGAAGATCCGCTATAAGAGCGACAGCTGTCCCTTCAGCGGCATGACAACGGCCGAAGCACTTTTGCAGTCTGCCGCCCGGCTGGACAGCACGCTGGATTTGCTGAAAAAAGAGGTCGACAGCCTGGAACCGGCTGAAAAGGCCTCAATATCTGAGCAAATGGATGAACTGGAACTGGCGATCACCGTTTTTGAGGAAATGCAGAATGCTTTGCGCATTTGCCTTTCTCCGGATGATGAGGAAATGATATACTGGTACGAGATCCCCACCGATCCCGAGAGCATCTATGTCAGCATCAAAGCGGTACCGCTGCATGTCAACCGGGAACTTTACGAACAAATCTACCGGAATAAATATGCCTTGATCGCGACATCCGCCACCTTAAGCGTTGCCGGACGTTTTAAATATTTCATGAAGCGCTCCGGCATGGATCTTATTGAAGAAGAACGGGTTAAGACCACGGTTTACGAATCGCCCTTTGATTACCGTGAACAATGCGAGATATGGAACCTGACGCATTTTCAGGAGCCGGGGAACAAACATTTCGACGAAGAGGTGGGGAAAACCATAGCGGAACTTTCTGCGCGTTTCAAACTTGGCACGCTGGTACTGACAACCTCGTACGCATCCATTAAAAATATCCGGAATATTCTGGAGCCCGCTGCGCGGGAATACAATTTTCAGCTGGTCACCCAAATGGGTTCAGCTTCGAGAACAGCGCTGCTTCAGCGTTTTATCCGGGATACAAAATCGGTGCTTTTGGGTACGGAATCCTTCTGGGAAGGCGTGGATATTCCGGGCGAAACTTTGGAACTGCTCATTATTACCAAACTGCCCTTCGCGGTACCCACCGAACCGGTTGTGCAGGCCATAACCGAAGACATCGAGAAACAGGGCGGCAATGCCTTTATGGAATACAGTGTTCCGGAAGCGATCTTAAAATTCAAACAGGGTTTCGGACGTCTGATCCGTTCCCGCGAAGACAGAGGCATAGCGCTCATTATGGATAAGCGCCTTAGTGTCAAACGCTACGGACAATATTTCATGCAATCGATCCCGGCGGATATCCGTTTTGTGAAAAACAGCGAGGAGCTGATGGAAAACATCGGGAATTGGGTTAAAAGGAACAAACATGACCGCCACAAAAACAAAAAATGAAATGCTCTGTGCCGTCAGAGCTTATTTGCGGCATCGCCTCTTCGGAGAAGAAGCGCCGCTCCTTTCCGCCGATCCGGTCTACGATACGCGTCCGGGACTTTTTGTTACTCTGCATAAGCAAGGGGAACTGCGCGGATGCATCGGCTACATTGAAGGAGTCCGTCCGCTATCCAGGGCCCTGTATGAGATGGCGGATGCCGCCGCTTTCCGGGATCCCCGCTTTTCGCCTTTACAGGCGGAAGAACTGGAGAAGACCGATATCGAAATATCCCTGCTCTCTCCATTGGAAAAAGTGGATTCCTATCTAGATATCGAGATTGGGAAGCACGGCATCATAATGAAAAAAGGCATGCATCAGGCTGTTTTTCTGCCGCAAGTCGCGCCGGAGCAAGGCTGGGATCTGAAGGCGACCCTGCGACATCTTTCCCTGAAAGCCGGTCTGCCGGTGGACAGTTACCTGAAACCCGACTGCCGTTTCTTTGTTTTTACAGCGGAAGTGTTCTCGGAAAATGAAGTTTAGATCATTTTAATTTCCCTGAATGCAAACAGAGCCGCATGGCTCTGTTTTTTGTAGCGGAGACAGGATTCGAACCTGTGGCCTTTGGGTTATGAGCCCAACGAGCTACCAACTGCTCCACTCCGCGATATCATGCCTTCTTTCAAGGCAGTCTAAGTTAAAACAAAAGTTATCGTTTGTCAAGGGCTTTGTAAAAATATAAGCGGAGATTATTACAGTCCAATTGGGTCAAATAAATTGACTCAAAACAATTGACTCAAATTAATTGACCCAAATAATTTGACTCAAATCTTTTCCCCGCAAAAAATACCAAAGAATATTCAATCTTTACGGTATTACAAGTATGGCGTTGGAAATCCGCCGTTCACCATCATGATCAAATTTACGGTTGTCAGAAGGATAGTTAACGACCCCTTTCCCGCGAATATACATGGTCGTGGACCCGCCGCCGTCAAAATTCAGCGCGTATCTGCAGGCCAGACTTTCCATCAGATCCCGTAATTCCCACATGTTCATGCCTGCAGCTTCCGCATGACGGCCGTCGACCGTTACAAGAAGAAAATGATTTTCATCCGTGATGCCGATCGCGGTCCGCGGATGCCGGTTCAGGTTGAAAGGAATACGTTCAGGAGTGCAGAGTTCGCCGTCATGGATCAGCAGCGGGCCGGAAACCAGAATGTCACGGAAAGCGGGGGAGTAACTCCAGTCCCGGTCTTCCGCTTTTTTCAGGATCATCAGCGTGCCAGCGGTATCCACGGCATAAGCGCCTTCGTTCACAAAGGCTGCACGGTCCTGCGTTTCGGCAACCATAATGCCGTTTTCCTGAAGAAACAGGACGGATCCGCCTTTCCGCATATCGAAAAAAGAACCGTTAATGGCGGCTATTCCCTGGCGGGCTTCGGCAATTTCCGATGTTCTGACCAGTGAATCGCGGTACCAGGCAAGAGCAAAGTCCCCGTCAAATCGGTTCATGTCCACATCCAGAATGTTGATAGATGCCGCTTTCCCGTTCCAATTGCCACTTTGGATGACCTTCCATTCGATATCCGGATGGATCCGCTCGGACTGATCCTTGCTTAAGAATTGCACGGAAGTGCTGCAGGAACTGAAAACGAGAAGCAAAACGCTCAGAAAAAGGGCGGATTTTTTCATGGGTATCTCCGTAATTTTATAAGAGAATTTAAGCGAAAGCATTCAAAGATAAAACGATTAATCAGTATAAAGCGGGATATGGAAGAACTTTGGGAAGCAGATGCGGTTGCAATATTGGAAACATGGTGCTTGTAAATCATTCTTTCATTCTTTATTTTAGCGGGTAAATGTGATCAAACGGAGTGATTATGTCCGACGCAGCCAAAACCCGCAGCTATCCTTTTGCCGAAATCGAGCCCAAGTGGCAGAAATTCTGGGAAGAAGAGCAAATATTTAAGAGTACGGAAGACCCCGCCAAACCGAAATATTACATTTTGGATATGTTTCCCTATCCTTCCGGGAACGGCCTGCATGTGGGTCACCCGGAAGGTTATACGGCCAGCGACATCCTTGCCCGTTACCGGCGAATGAAAGGCTATAATGTGCTGCATCCCATCGGATTTGATGCTTTCGGACTGCCAGCGGAGACCTATGCGCTACAGACCGGGACGCATCCGCGGATCACGACGGAAAAAAATATCCGGAATTTTACCCGTCAGCTGAAGATGTTCGGATTTTCCTATGACTGGAGCAGGGTCGTTAACACTACAGATCCCGAATATTATCGCTGGACGCAGTGGATCTTTTTGCAACTCTATAAACAAGGCCTGGTTTATGAGGCTGAGACCCCGGTCTGGTGGTGTGAGGATCTGAAATCCGTGCTGGCGAACGAAGAGGTCGTGAACGGCCGCAGCGAGCGCGGCGATTATCCGGTAAAGCGTATTATGCTGAAACAGTGGATGTTAAAGATCACCGCCTATGCCGACCGCTTGCTGGAAGGTCTGGATAAACTGGATTGGCCGGAGAGCATCAAGGAAATGCAGCGCAACTGGATCGGCCGCAGCGAAGGCGCAAAGATTTGTTTTGCTCTTGACGAACATAACGATAGGTTCATCGAGGTCTTTACAACGCGTTCCGACACGCTGTTTGGAGCCACTTACATGGTTTTGGCACCCGAGCATCCGCTCGTGAAGCGGATCACGGTTCCCGAACGGCGGAAAGCAGTGGACGAGTATTGTGAGAAAGCCGCTTTAAAGAGCGATCTGGACCGCACAGAGCTCTCCAAAGAGAAAACGGGAGTATTTACCGGGGCTTACGCCCTCAATCCCGTAAACGGCAAAAAAATTCCCGTCTGGATCGCAGATTATGTCCTGATCAGTTACGGGACCGGCGCCATAATGGCGGTTCCGGGTCATGATCAGCGGGACTGGGAGTTTGCAAAAGCATTCGGACTGGAGATTATCCCGGTTCTGGAAGGCGGCAATATTCGTGAATCTGCATTTGAAGGCGACGGCCTGCATATCAATTCCGCTTTTCTGGACGGATTAAGCAAGGATGACGCCATTCGGAAAATGAACACCTGGCTGAAAGATCAGGGATGCGGAGAAAGAACGATCAATTACAAGCTGCGTGACTGGCTCTTTTCGCGTCAGCGATACTGGGGCGAACCCATTCCGCTCTATAAGGATGCGGATGGCAATGTTTACGCCATAAATGAGGAAAAATTGCCGCTCTTACTGCCGGAAGTCGATAAATTCGAACCGGCAGGGGCAGGGCAGAGCCCCCTGGCGAATATCCGCGACTGGGTGGAATTCAAGGGAAAAGACGGGAAGACCTATTATCGTGAGACGCATACCATGCCGCAATGGGCAGGGTCGAACTGGTATTATCTGCGCTACATGAGCCCGGATTATGACAAGGCTCTCGTGTATTCCGCTGCAGAACGTTACTGGGGTCAGGTTGATTTTTATATTGGGGGGGCGGAACACGCCGTACTGCATCTTTTATATGCACGCTTCTGGCATAAAGTCCTTTATGATCTGGGTGTCGTTTCTCATGATGAACCATTTCAAAAGCTTTTGAATCAGGGACTTATTCTCGGTACGGACGGAGAAAAAATGAGCAAATCCCGAGGGAATGTCGTGAATCCCGACGAAGTGATCAAAGAATACGGTGCTGATTCGCTGCGCATGTATGAAATGTTCATGGGACCGATCGATCGTGCAAAACCCTGGTCTACCGAAGGCCTGGGGGGCATTCATCGCTTTTTAAACCGTATCTGGCGCATTTATGTCGACGAAAACGAAGAGATCAATCCGCAAATTTGCAATAAACTCGACAATACGCTTGAAATAAGCTTCCATAAGATGGTGAAAACCGTAACGGAGCATATTGAACAAGTTCGCTTTAATACGGCGATCAGTCAGATGATGATCTTTATCAACGACTGTTATAAAGCTGAATTTCTGTATCGTCCTCATATGCTGGATTTTATAAAGATCCTTTCTGTATTTGCACCGCATATCGGAGAAGAGTTGTGGCAGCGTATGGGTTCAAAAGATGTATTAAGCTATTCGGCCTGGCCATTATATGATCCGGAAAAGGCAAAAGATGAAATGATCGAATATCCCGTACAGATCAATGGGAAGGTGCGTTTTAAGATCAACATTTCTTCGGAAGCAGTTGAAACCGATATACGGGAAGCACTCAAAGATCATGAAAAATACGCCTTTTATACGGAAGGTAAACAAATCCTTAAATGCATTGTGATCCCCAGGAAGATCATCACGCTCGTTTTAAAGTAAATTCATACAAAAATACAGGGGAGAGGCAGTCTTCTCGGACTGCCTTTTTTATTATCAAATAATTTGCAAAGAAAGAGAACCTAATAAAAATCCGCTTACGAACCGGGGGGAAAGGCACACCCTTATAAAAATCGCCCTGCGCAGCGCTCAAAAAATCAATCTGTTTACATAATATATATTATAGGCAGTAATTTTTATTTTGTTTTTAGCCGTGTTTAACAGAAACCAAATAGTGGCTTTCCTATATAATTGATATTCAGTTGATTGTGATGGCCGCTCTAATACTTGCCTTCTAAGGCGCGATCTTTTTTATTTAATGCTATGGTCTGCATTTTTCTTGTCAAAAGGAATAAAACCGTGCTTGATCTGTTTCATGGATGAAAATACATTCTCTATGACGTCAATGCCTTTCGACTCCGTGTTAAGTTGCGCTAGCAGTTCTTTAACTCGTCGGCGTTTGGAATCCTCTCCGAATTCACAGCCGGCATCGAGTTCGGGTATCCCTTGTTCCCTCGCATAGCTGAGGATCATCGGTTCCGGGATAAGGTACATTGGACGAATGATCATGTAGGTGCCCTTAAAAAGCACCTGCAGCGGCATCATGGTGCTGATTTCACGGCTGTAGATCATGTTGATTATCAGGGTTTCCGCAGCATCGTCCTTATGATGTCCAAGTGCGATCTTGTGACAATTAAAAGCTGCCGCCGCTTCTAAAAGCAATTGTCTTCGTTCTCTGGAACAGCGATAACAGGGATTCTTCTGGATACGCTTATTGCTGATGGGAACTGCCTTAATCTCTTGATAATCAGCATAGAAAGAACAGTATTCCTTAAGCCCGGATACGCCTTTCCCGAAAAGATTTATATGTACGGCCTTTAAATGCAGATCAAAGAACGAGAGAAGGCGCAGACAGGAAAGGCTGTCCTTGCCTCCGGAAACACCGACGATCAGCCTCTCCCCTTTTTTAAACAGCTTCCATTCTTCGTTGGCTTCCTCAATGTAGCGAATCAGTGTTTTTTCGAGTTTTGTAGCCATGATTTTAAAATACGGACAATAAATGTGCAAGAAAATCATTATTTCTCGTAATTTTTTAAATTCTTTTCTTATTTTTCTGCAGATAAGGAGTCTGTTTTGCTGAAGACCGCTGTAGAAATCCTGATCTTATCGGTCCTGCCGGGTCTGCTCTGGATCATTTACATATACCGGCGCGACCGCTATGAGCCCGAACCCAAGTCGATGATTCTCAAGGCTTTCATGCTGGGTGCTTTGAGCGTATTCCTGGCACTTATTCTGGAATGGTTTCTGGACTTCGGTTCGGATTTCATACTTGCGGTCCTTACTGCACCGGTAATTGAAGAGATTGTGAAATTTTTGATCTTTATGATCTTCTTTTACCATCACCGTGACTTTGACGAACCGTTGGACGGGATCATTTATGCCTGTTCGATCGCATTGGGTTTTGCCACGCTTGAAAACTTTTTCTATGTGTTTTCGGCACTGGAGCATGAACGTGTGTATCAAGTCGCCGGTTTGCGGGCTTTTTTATCGATTCCGGGACATTTTCTTTTTTCCGCTCTCTGGGGTTACGCTGCGGCGGTCACTAAATTCAAAATGCGGCGTCCGGTAACACTGGGAGCCGGTTTGCTTGCAGCCATTCTGCTGCATGCGGCCTTTAATTTGACCGCTGTTGTCTCCGCCCTGGGTTCCGGTCTCTTTATCGCGATAATTTCCTTTTACGGATGGGTCTTATTCTCCAAGCGCATTCGCGATCTGCAGAAAGACAGCTTTAGGCGGAACCGGGATGGGTTTTTGGATTAATGGGATATGGTTTTTTTAGACAGGATCACAGGATATACAGGATTGTTTTTGACAGGATCACGGGTTATTTCAGGATAAATATTTTAGATGATTCTGGACAATTTTGCGAACCGATACCTTGGAAAATTGATTGCACAACTTGAGTTAAGATAATTAAAATATTACTACAGAAAAATAACTATATAATTCGCGCAATTCGTGAAATATTTGGACTCTTGATCGATATATTTACTGCACGACAGGGGAATTTAGTTTTTCTTGGTCTTATCGATCTGGAGGACGGCAAAGAAGGCCTCCTGCGGGACCTGGACGGCGCCGACCTGCTTCATGCGTTTTTTGCCTTCCTTCTGACGTTCAAGCAGTTTGCGTTTTCGCGTAATGTCGCCGCCGTAGCATTTTGCGGTCACATTTTTGCGCAGGGCCTTCACATTTTCCCGAGCCAGGATTTTGGCGCCTACGGCTGCCTGGATCGGGACTTCAAATTGATGCCGCGGAATGAGGCTGCGTAGCTTGACCACCAGCTCGCGGCCCTGATAAGCGGCATCATCACGATGCGTAATCAGCGAAAGCGCATCGACAGGCTCACCGTTAATCAGGATATCCAGTTTCACGAGTTCCGCAGGGCGGTAGCCCGTAAATTCATAATCCAGGGACGCATAGCCCCGGCTAACCGTCTTGAGTCGGTCGTAAAAATCGAAAACGATCTCTGAAAGCGGTATTTCGTACATCAGCTGGACTTTATTCTTGTCAAGATAGTGCGTGTTCCGGTAAATTCCGCGCTTTTCCTGGGTCAGTTTCATCATTGCGCCGATAAACTCCACCGGGGAGATGATTTCTGCTCTCACATAGGGTTCTTCAATTCGGTCGATATCGCCTTGCGGCATTTTTGCCGGCGTATCCACCCGGGTCATCTCTCCGTTCCGCAAAAAGGCATGAAATTCCACGTTTGGAACTGTGCTGACGATGGACTGACCGAATTCCCGTTCCAGGCGCTCCTGAACGATTTCCAGGTGCAGCATGCCCAGGAATCCGCAGCGAAAGCCAAAGCCGAGGGCATCGGAGGTCTCGGGTTCAAAATGCAGGGCCGCATCATTCAGCTGCAGTTTTTCAAGCGCCTGTCGCAATTCGTCGTAATCGTCATTGATGACGGGATAGATACCGGAAAAAACCATAGATTTCATTTCTTTGTAGCCGGAAAGCGGCGCTTTTGCGGGATTGTCGACGGTGGTAATGGTGTCCCCTACCCGTAAGTCCTTGATATTTTTGATCTGAGCGACAATATATCCGACATCGCCGGAACTCAGCACGTCGCTGCGGACACGCTTAAGATGGAAATGCCCGACTTCCGTGATCTCGTATTCGTTGCGGGTGGCAAAGGAGCGCAGTTTTTTACCGGGGCGAAGCTCCCCTTCCATCACCCTGACATAGGGTATTGCACCTCGGTAGCTGTCGAAAACGCTGTCAAAGATCAGCGCCCGCGCCGGAACATCGTCCTGAATGCGGGGGGCCGGTATGCGCCGGACAATCGCCTCCAGCAGTTCGTCCACGCCCAGACCTGTTTTGGCGGAAGTCAGCAGGATATCCGATTCGTCACAGCCCAGCAGGTCAATGATCTGCTCTTTGGCGGCATCGACCTGGGCGCCCGGCAGATCGACCTTGTTGATGACAGGTATGATCTCCAAGTTGTTTTCCAGAGCAAGAAAGGTATTGGAAATGGTCTGCGCCTCAATTCCCTGCGAAGCGTCCACCAGGAGCAGCGCGCCTTCACATGCAGCAAGACTGCGGGATACTTCGTAGGAAAAATCCACATGTCCCGGCGTGTCGATCAGGTTCAGGATGTAATTGTGTCCGTCGCGGGCCTTGTACTGCAGCCGGATGGGATGCGACTTAATAGTAATGCCACGCTCCCGCTCCAGGTCCATGTCGTCAAGGACCTGTTCTTTCATCTGCAATTTACTCAGCGTCCCGGTCATTTCAAGGAGACGATCCGCCAGGGTGGATTTTCCATGATCAATATGCGCAATGATGCTGAAGTTACGTATCGGAATTTTCATAGGCGAAATATAAATGTTAGCGCGACAAAAGCCAACAAAATCATTTACCATCAAAAGGATAGCCTTGAGCTCGGCTTGAAAATACCGGATCTTATTCGATCTTCAAAACCGCGCGGTCCGATCTTTATCTTGCAGCAAAATAATATTAATCCTAACCCGTTGTGTGAAACTAACTGAGCGCATGTTTGATGTGATTTAAGGGTTTATTGTTAAGATGATTGATAAATTGCAAGATGGTGAGAGCTGTAATTTTACTGATAATTCTAACGGCTAAACCGG
>JAQVTR010000024.1 GCA_028699915.1 Fidelibacterota bacterium | reverse complement strand
AATTGACTCAAATAAATTGACTCAAATAAATTGACTCAAATAAATTGACTCAAATAAATTGACTCAAATAAATTGACTCAAATAAATTGACTCAAATAAATTGACTCAAATAAATTGACTCAAATAAGCCCGCAAAAAAACCGGGGAATAAAAAAACTTGCGGTGATTTTATGAACCCGTTATTCACGGTGGGGGCCTGCCGTCCGGTTCAACCTTTCTTGACCCGTCTTCGCCGAGGCTATGGCGGGAAGACCTGATTTCCGCGGGCAATGAGCGGGGCTCCCTGTTGATTCTTGTTGATTCACAAAAAATAAACCGCAAGTTTATTCAAAGAACGGTTTCAAGTTAAAGCCTTTTGGACTAAAAGACAATGTTTTTTCTTTTCAAAAAGTAAAAATATGCGTAGTATCTGCTGAAATGAAGCGCTTACAACAGGTTAAGAAAAACGATATTCTCCCGGATGACGGGCGTTTTCAATTCCGTATGGATCCGGCATTACAGCATTTGGCCAGGGTATTCCTTCCCCTGCTCTGGCAACGCCCCGACGGCCTGTTCCCGGTGCTGCTTCCCGCGCAGTGGCATCGAGAAAACACGACGCCGGTTGCGCTGGTCTTTTCAGAAGATACGGCATACGAAGCAATTCTTGAGGAATGCCTGGATCTTGCCCGGATCGGCGGGGAGCTGAATTATTTTGATATTGCGAATCTGCTGGATTTACTGGACCGCTACAGTCCGGGCTATGACGGACAGATCTGGGCGCGCCGGCTAAGCATGGGAAAGGAACAGCTCCGGGACTGCCGGGTCCTGAGTTCCTGGAATGCAGCCTGGAGAGCGTATTTTATCCAAAAAAAGGCGCCTCTAAAACGTATGCTCCATTTTTCTTCACCGGACCTGCGCGAGGTACTGGAATTTCTTCTCCCGCTGAACCCCGGAATCAATGTTCTTGAAAATATTGCCATTCTGCTTCAGGAGATCGCAAGACGGGAAGGCCGGGATCTGTTTGCCTGTCTGCCGGACTGTCGCAGTAGTGAAAATGAAACAAATCCGGCAGGGCGGATCGATGTTCTGCGGAACTGTTTGTATCGCAGGCGTTATCCCGAAATATCCGCTTTTGAGGACAATATGAAGAAAATGCTCGAGGCACTGTCGCCGCCGCCGGAGATTGCGGTGGAAACGGACCTCAGCGCGGAGCTGCCCGGGATCACACTGAAGATCAAGGCCCCGGATCGCAAAGCGATCCGGGAAGCATTGCGCTGGCTGAACGAAAACGGAGAACGCGTGGAAGAGATCCTCGATAAACGGGAGAGGTATTTGCGGGATAGCGATGCAAAAGATTAATGTCAGCACGGTAAGCGGTGCACTGGCCGTCGGATTGGCCGCTTTGCTCTGGAGCCTGGACGGGGTTTTTATCCGTCCGCAGTTTTACCGCCTTCCCGCAGGACTGGTGGTGTTTCTTGAACACGGACTGGGATTTCTGGTCCTGCTGCCCTTCCTTATACGCGGGCGAAAGGAAATTCTGAAAATACCCCTGCAAAGCTGGGCTTCGCTGAGCTGGATCTGTCTCTGGGGCGGCTTACTGGGAACGTTTTTTATCACCAAGGCCTTTTTTGCCGCTTATGACCCGGAAACCGGGACATCACTGGCAACGGTAGTGATCCTTCAGAAACTCCAGCCGGTATTCGCGTTGCTGCTGGCACGGCTGATCCTAAAGGAACGGTTGCGCGGGGATTTTTATCTCTGGGCCTCGATCGCCATTCTTGCAGCATATGTGCTGGCCTTTGCCAAAGCGGGAATGCAACTGCGGGATATCCGCCTGATCGATCCGGCGGCGCTGTATGCCCTGCTGGCCGCTTTTGCCTTCGGATCTTCGACGGTCTTTGGAAAACACTTCACCCGGAACTTGCGCTTTGAAACCGCTGCGGCGCTGCGTTTCGGGGGAACAATGCTGCTTTCGCTGGTCTTTATCCTCTTGGCGGGACAAGCAAGGCAAATGCCGGCGATCGAACCATTACATTGGAAGCTTCTGCTGCTTATTGTGTTCAGCAGCGGCGCAATGTCGATGTTCATTTATTACTTTGGATTGAAACGCATACCCGCTTCGGTAGCGAGCATCTTTGAATTGGCATGGCCCTTGTCGGCGGTGCTGCTGGACTATTTGATCCATGGCAGTTCACTGAATATTCTGCAGTATTTTTCTGCCGCAGTCCTGCTCTTTGCCTTTTTCATGATTATCCGGCGCAAACCGGAGAGGTCCCGAAATAAAAAGGAGGCTGAAATTGAATCCGCATTATAAGGAAGAACGTCCCTGGGGAAGTTTTGAGGTCCTGCTGGACGACCCGCATTTTAAGGTCAAAAAGATTAGTGTTAAACCCGGCTGCCGCCTTTCCCTGCAGTCGCATCGGCAACGCAGCGAACACTGGGTGGTTACTGAAGGCAATGTGCGCATTACTGTTGGGGAGTCTGTCAGCGATTATGCCGTGAATGAGCATGTCTATATTCCCTGCGGAGAAAAACACCGCATGGAAAACATCGCTACAAAGCCGGCTTCGGTCATCGAGATCCAGACCGGCACATACTTTGGGGAAGATGATATTATCCGTTATGAAGACGATTATGATCGGGCCTGATCCGGAGCAAAGAACCATGAAGCTGACACGCATTAAAAAGATGAAGGTCCTGGATTTTTATACGGCCGACACCGGCGTAAAAATGGAACTGCCCTATGCCGGGAACATCTCGGCGGGATTTCCTTCTCCGGCCGACGATTATATGGATATGCGCCTGGACCTGAACCGGGAACTTGTCAGGAATCCGAACGCCACCTTCTATGGGAGGGTCAAGGGGAATTCCATGCAGAACATCGGGATCCACGACGGCGACGTACTGGTGATCGATCGTTCCCTGGAACCCGCCAACGATGCCGTTGCGGTCTGCTATATTGACGGTGAATTCACCGTCAAGCGTGTACATGTAGAAGGGCAGAGCTGTTATCTGATGCCGGAGAACAGCGAATTCAAGCCCATTCCGGTCAGCGAGGACAATCATTTTCTGATCTGGGGCATTGTGACCTACGTCATTAAAAAGATGAAAGCATGATCGCACTGGCCGACTGCAATAATTTTTATGCTTCCTGCGAACGCGTATTCGATCCGTCCCTCAACGGCAAGCCGGTCGTCGTCCTGTCAAATAACGACGGCTGCGTGATCGCGCGCAGCAATGAGGCCAAAGCGCTCGGCATCCCGATGGGTGCGCCGGTCTTTCAGTACAAGAAATTGATCGAGGCGGAAAGGGTGCAGGTCTTTTCCACCAATTTTGCCCTTTACGGCGATATGAGCCGGCGGGTGATGAATATCCTGAGCGAATCCGCCCGCGATATTGAGATCTATTCCATTGATGAAGCTTTCCTGGACCTGGGAAAAGGCAGTGACGCGGAACTGCTGCAAACGGTGCGAATACTGCGGAAAAAGGTACTGCAATATACGGGCATTCCGGTCAGCATCGGTGTAGCACCCAGCAAGATCCTGGCAAAGATCGCGACGCACGTTGCCAAAAAAGACCCTTCCTGCGGATTTTGTTACCTGCTGACGGACCCCATTAAGCGCGATACCGTGCTGGCCGATTATCCCGTCCGGGAGATCTGGGGCATCGGACGGCGGACGGCGGAGAAATTACGGAACATGGGGATCGCGAAGGCCGCCGCCTTTGTAAAGCTCTCGGATGCCTTTATACTTCGGGAATTCACCATTACCGGTCTGCGCATGAAGCAGGAACTTCTGGGAAAACCGGCAATTTCCTTTGAATCTTCGGGAAAACCGAAAAAAGCTATCTGCACGGCGCGCTCTTTCGGCGAAATGATCACTTCATACGAATTTCTCGAGCAGGCCGTCGCCTCGCATGCCGTCAGCTGCGCCGATAAACTGCGGCGGCAGCGTTCCTGTGCCGCAGCTATGACGATCTTTATCCATACCAATATGTTCCGCAAGGATTTACCGCAGTATTGTAAAAATATCGTGGTAAAATTCCCTCCGACGCAGAATACCCTGACGCTTGTCCGTATTGCCAAGAATGCGCTCAGAGAAATTTACCGGGAGAATTACGCGTATAAGAAAGCGGGCGTGATCCTGATGGATTTTATACAAGAGGACAACCGGCAGGGCGAACTGTTCAACGCCTATCCCGAAGATGCGCGCGAAATGGAACTGGTCCGGGCCGTCGACCTGCTGAACGAACGCTACGGCCGCGGCACGTTGCGCCTGGCGGATCAGGGTCTGCTGGACAAGCATGCGCTCAAACAGAGCCGGCGCAGCCGCTCCTATACCACCCGCTGGAGCGAATTGCTGGATATATCCGCCGGAAAATCCGAAAAATAACCCATCGGGATCCGGGAATTCAAAGCCGTGAAACCGGACGGGTCTTTTTAAACAGGTTGTTTTTGATCAAAACGCCGAGGTAAAGCCGAAGATAAACTGATGTCCGGATTTTTCCAAATCATAGATATATTCACCTAGAAGCCGCAGGTTGCGCGACAGCATGTAGGTACTGCTGAGTGCCAGGGTGTGGTAATCGTGCTCTCCAAAACCCAAACCGGAATCGATGCGGTTGTACAATAAGGTCCAGTAAAAATTGGAACGGTCGAATTTCGGCGCAAATACCAGCTCTCCGACAATGCCATGAGTTCTGACATAAAAATCAGATTCAACAGACCCCAATAAAAATTTTGGATTACTATCTATGCGCAGCAGATATTGACCGGTAAAAACCAGTTTCCCCATCGAGAGCACAAGGTCGGGGCCCCAATAGGTGACCGTATTATCGTAATTGGTAGCGCCGGAAGGATCTCTTTCGCGGCCGTGGTAATAAAAGCCGCCGATCCCGATATGCTCCCCGATGCCCTGTGCGATCCTCACCATGAAATTCTTGTAAGGGTCCGCATCAAAGCGCAGGTCCGCGCCGGCTTCCGGAATGCCGTTGCCGGTGGTCACGGATGCAACGATATCGGTCCCGGTCTTGTCAATGCCGTAACCCAGCACGACACCGCGGTCGTAGGCCATATTGATGTTGGAATTGCCGACTTTCAGCTTGTAAATATGGTAATCCTCGTAGGTCAGCCGCAGCTCGCGTTTCATCAGCGGATCGCAGGTCTGGAACTGGCCGACCAGGATATCGAGCCCGCTTTTGAATACATTATCGAAATGGATGTAGGCATCCTCCAGCCCCGCCACCTCGCCGCGCTCAAAGAGATAAAAATACAGGTAATAGCCGATATTCTTATACAGCGTTCCGCCCGAGAACAGCTTGACGCCAAAGGGCGTCTGCAGATCGAAATTGACATCGCCGCCGGTTTCGCCCAGGGCAAAGGCCTCAAAGCGCATAGCCAGCGGGAAGTCCCGGTTCAGCCAGAGCTTGTCGTCCCCGGCCGTAACATAATCGCGCTCCTTCTCCTCTTCGGGCTCGATAAAGCCGTTCCCGGCAAATTCGTCGCCGTAATCCTTCAGCCGCGGGAAGGGGTCGTGGCAGGTGCTGCAGGAATATTTATAGCGGCGCGCAAAAGCCGGCACCGCTTCAGCGGTCTGCACCAAAAACAGCACAAGAAAAAGCACAACAAGAATACGGACCTGTTTGTTATTCATCATCTTCTCCTCCCTTAATCGTATACTTCAATCGTGGTGGAAGCCTCGTTGATGAGGATCGCTTCGCTTTCGTCTGCCGGGACCTTCAGGAAATCGGCGACCGGTTTGACGAGTTTTTGGTAATACAGCCGGGCGGTCACGGTCACAAATCCAAAGGCGATATCGTCGGGCATGCTCCAGGTAAAATGCTCGATCTTTGTTTCCCGCGGCGCAATACGGTAATCCACGCCCAGGGAACGGGTATTCCACTGCTGGATGGTCATGATGCCGTTCTCATCCAGATAGGGCATGCGGAAAATGCGGTTGCCGGCAGGAACGCCGTCCCGCTGAACGCCCTCAAAATTTTCAATTCCCAGCGGAACGCCCATATCAATATAAGCAAGCTCGTCCGAAGCGACCGTAAAATTCTCACCTTCAAAATTCTTCAAATCCACAGGCAGATGATATTCCCGTCCGTCTTCGGCCACGGCCCGCACATCCAGCCACAGGATGCGGTCTTCAACGGAGCCGGTCGGCACCTTGTGTCCGGCCTTGGCGTTAAAGAGCTCCACCTGAAAGCGCACCGTTCCGTCGTAGGGCACCTCGCGTTCGTCGGGATGAATGGACAGCTCGATCGCACTTTTCAGTTTGGCTTCGTTATGGGCGCCCAGAAAAACGTGCTGCGCCACCATGCCCTCTTCGGCCATCGGCGCACTGCGTCCCGGCGCCTTGGGCATATGGCAGACAAAGCAGGGAACGCCCTCTTTGGCATAGGGACCTTCCGCCCATTCGATCTGTGTGGATTTGACCATAATGCCGAAGGGATTCATTTCGTTGTGGCAGGAGCCGCAGTATTCGGCCTGGGTATAAATATCCCGGTATTCGGTAATATGGTGCGGCGAGACCAGCCCCTCTTTGGCGCCGTATTTGGTCCTGCCGGGTTCGGAGACCCAGTTAAAATTGACCGGATCCGCCGCCACGGCGGTGATGCTGTGACAAAGGTCGCAGCTCACGCTTTCGTTGGCACGGGAATTTTCGGACGGCCGCGGGGGCGGCACATCGCCGGCCAGGTAGGCCAGCGGCGCATGACAGCCGTTGCAGCCGTCAGCGGCTTCCTTGAAAAAAGGATCCTTTTCGGAATGCGGCACGGCCAGATCCCAGTATTCGATCTCGTCCCAGTGATGCGTGTAGGCCTGGGACATCATGGCCTGTTCCCACTGCCGGTAAATGGCGGTATGACAGCTTTTGCAGGCTTCCGGTTTTTCAAAATCGGCATATTTCCGGGTCCCCAGCGCATGCTCGCCGGCGGGAATTTCCGCAGCCTGGAGGATGACGCTAAGGATAAGTGACAGAGAAACAACGAATGTTTTCATGACTTTTCCGCTTATGATTTTATTTATTAAAATATACAAAAGACAAATCGTGTGCGCAAAACTTTAATTTTTATATTCGTATTCATGTTAAATAAACGGTTTTAAGCGTAACTGTGCAGGCCGGCAAGAATAAAGGTTACGCCCCAGTAGGTAAAGGCGACGCTCAGCACGGTGACGATCACGATCCATGCTTTTTTTTGCGGCGTCGGCGCCTTCAGGTGCAGGGCAAAAGCCAGGATCAGGATGTTGATCAGCGCCCAGGTCTCCTTGGGATCCCAGGACCAGTAATTCCCCCAGCTGACATAGGCCCAGACGGCGCCGGTAATGAGTCCCAGGTTCAGAAAGAAGAAACTGATCCGGATCTCTTTATCCATTTTTTCGCAAAGATCCCTGAGTCCCGCTTCACGTCCTTTTTTATCCCGGAACAGGATCATCAGCGCATAGATCAGCGCCACGATCAGGGACATGTAGGCAAAAAAGTAGGCCGGGACATGAATATACATCCAGGGACTGTTCAGGGCGGGCATCAGCGGCCGGGGATCGCTCATGGAAGCCGGCAGCAGCAGGGCCGCCAGTAAAAAAGCCGCGGAAATGATAAAGAGCAGCGGGTGCAGGGATCGGGCGCTCTGCTTCGGCCAGACAATACAGCGCAGGGCGATCAGAAAGGGCAGGAGCAAAAAGGTCTCGTACATGTTGGTAAAGGGCGGATGCTTGGCGATCAGGGAGCGTACAAGCAAGAGAGCAAGATGAAGAAAGGCCGCCGCAAAAAGCAGGAAGCGCGAGGTCTTGTTTTTCTGCAGATAAAACAACAGCGCAGCCAGCAGGTAAATGATCGGACAAATGATAAGCAGGATCGTTTCCATCAGTCCCGGCCTCCGTCTTTTTGAAATAAACGGAAATCCGTCGCCATCACAACAAGGTACAGCAGCGATGCGAGCAGCAGGACCCACAAGCCGCGGACCTCCGCCACCTCGATCACGGAGATATAGCGCTCTCCCAGCGGGCGGATAGCGGCGGCGCTGCCGGAGATCATCGTTCCGCCCATCAGCGGCACGGAAACGCTTTCGCCGTCCAGGCTCAGCCGGAATTGCCGGCGCTGATGGTCGTAGTCCTCCAGCATCAGCGTTTTGCCCCAGACATGCAGGGTGTCCCCGAAGCGCATTTCCTTCTCCAGATCGCCAAACCGGAACAAAAAGTAGTATTCGTTTTCATAGGCCGACTGATAGAGGCGGTAGGGACCGATCGAGAGGGGCTTGTTGACCTCCAGAACGCTTTCCTCGTCGTTTAGCAGCAAATGGCTGCGGAAGGCCTTTGGCGTCTGTCCATCCTCGTGCATTTCCATCTCAAAACGCTGCAGCGTGATCTGCTGCGGTCCGTATCGCTCCGGGAGCCGGAGCTGTTCATGCAGCGGGACGGTTTCGCCCTCCCGGATGCTGATCATAAAGCGTTCATTGCTGAATTTGTCAAAGGCAACGGCAAGAAACACCAGCGCCAGGATAAAATGTAAGAGACGTTGTCCTTTGCTGTGCACCGCTTTCAGCAGCACGGCGGCGATCATGGACAGCGAGAGCAACAGCCAGAGTCCGGCGTTCAGCGGCGAATCGTAAAAACGGTCCAGAAACAGGACCTTCGTCAGAACATTGCTCTTGCCGGGATATTCTCCGGGAGGGAACATGTTCTGCTGCGGAATAAAGGTGCTGACGATCAGCAGGAGCAGCAGGAGCAGTGTGAGCACCTGAAAAACGCGGATACCGGTCATGTAGAAAGATTTTTTATTCATTATTGCGATCGTGTCATATGTTCTGAACGCTTAAATGTACGGCGTTTTTCTCAAAAGTAAAAGTCAATATCTTCTGCACGGGAAAAGCAGATCAGAAATACTGCGTCAGCCCGATCCCCGCCCAGGGCAGAATCCTGCCGGATCCCGGATTCATAAAAGGCGATGCATAGATATAAAGCGTAAAAGGCTCTTTGAACAAGCGTAATTCCCGGCCGTAGCCGATCCTGACATTAAGCAAATAAGACCAGAAGGGCACGTCAACCTCTTCGTCAAAGCTGCTGAATAATATGTTCGGCACGAAGCGGACACCAAGCAATAGTTGGTTTTTTTGTCCGCAGGTATAATTGAGCCCCAGGGGAAATCCAATATTTAATCCGACCGTGTTGATGGCCGCCGTGGCAGAGAAAGCATGCCGGTCGCTTACGAAAAATCTGTACTGATATTCAAGTTCAGCTATAGCAGCCGTACCGCCGAGATGGGATGTCAGTCCGTGCCGGGAAATGTCTTCAGCCCGGAGCGCCGCGGAAAATATCAGGATAAATATGAAGATAAACAAACGGCGTATTTTTATTGTATTAGCGATAATAAAAGCGTCTATAAGACCGCTCCTTTCTTCACGACCGTGCCGATGGTATTCACACCGAACAGCGTGATAAGGTCGGTCAGTTCGTCGGTTTCACAAATCAGAATATCCGCCTGTTTTCCTTTCTCAATCGAGCCGATGCGATGATCGCGTCTCAGCGCTTTTGCGGCATTGAGCGTGACGGCGGTCAGCGCTTCACCGGGAGTAAAGCCCATGTGCATGACGGCCAGGGACATCATCATGGGGATGGACAAAGACGGACAAGTGCCGGGATTGTAGTCCGTAGCAATGGCGACCGGCATGCCGGCATCCAGATAAGGACGGGCATCGGGATAAGCGGTTTTCAGATAATACGAGCAGCCGGGTAAAAATACCGGCACGGTGCCGGCGCGCAGCATGGCATCGAATTCGGCTTCGCTGACATGGTCCAGATGATCCGCCGAAACGGCGCCCAGTTCCGCCGCCAGTCCGGTGCCCCCAAGGGGTTCGAACTGTCCGGAATGGATCTTCAGCGGGAGCCCCTTCGCTTTGGCGGCTCTGAGAAATTTTTCGGTATCTTCAAACGAATAGGCACCGGCATCGCAGTAGATATCGACGAACGCCGCCCGCTCTTTTGCAAGATCCAGGCCCCCGCCAAGCAGCCAGTTCATATAAGCGTCCGGATCTTTATCCTCGGGATACACATGCGGACCCAGAAAGGTCGCGACGGTTTCAAGCGCGCTTTCGTTGTTCAGGCGCCGGATCACGTCGAACATCTTTTTTTCGGTATCCGGTTCTAGTCCGTAACCGGTCTTGATCTCCGCCGTGGTGGTACCGTGTTCCAGGCAGAGCCGGGCGCGTTCCAGGGACTGCCGGTACAGGTCTTCTGCAGATGCGGCCCGCGTAGCACGAACCGTGGCGTAGATCCCGCCGCCCTTTTTTTGGATCTCCTGATAGCGCATGCCCTGCAGGCGGTACTGCAGTTCATGGGCGCGCGAACCGGCATGAACCAAGTGCGTGTGGCAGTCCACATAACCGGGGATGACCAGCTTGCCCTTTGCGTCGATAAGGGTTTCGGCTTGATAACTTTTGTTTTCACCCTCAAAGACATCGAGAATATTTTCATCTTTTATCGCGATACAGCCATGCGCGATCTCTCCCTGTGCCGAGACCGTCAGGATATGTGCATTGGTAATGATCAGATCAGCCGATCGCATGGTTCAGTTTTTCCTCCGCATAGCGCGTAAGCCCTGCGGCTTTTTTCTCCACCGCATCGCATATTTTCTGTGCCGTTTTCCGGATGCTTTCGCGCTTTTTGGGATCGTCCAGCGAGGGCAGGTTGATCAGGATATTGTAATAGGCGCTCCAGGCGGCGGCCTGCGCCTGCCTGAGGCCCACGGCGGCGTCGGAGAGCGCATTTTGATTCCCTTTTTTCAGAACAAATTCCGCCGCTTTGAGAATATCCGGACATAATTTCAGCGTGTCGAGCGGAATATTGATAGCACCCAGTACCGCGCTTTGCACGGCGGCATCGCGTTTTGCTTTTTCTTCGGCCGTTTTTTTCGGCAGGCGCAGGGTGTTCATCCAGGCATTGAAGGCCGCGGTGTCCTCGTCGATCAGCGACAAGGCGCGCGCCTTCAGGCGCTGGGCGTCGCGGCCGGTCTTTTCCATGTCCTCGCGAAGGTCCGCATAATGCTTGTTTTCAAAGGTCAGATTGGCGACCATCGCCGAGAGTCCGGCCGCCAATGCCGCATTCAATGCCGCCACCGATCCGCCGCCGGGTGCGGGCGCATTCGAGGACAGCAGGTCCGTAAAATCGTTTACGGACAAATGCTTCAGCCGGCCTTTTTCGTTTTTCAAGGCGTATTCCACAATGCGCTTCTGCGGATCAAAGGGGGAGGTATCCGCCAGTCCCAGCGAGCGGACCGCACAGTGGATGATCTCTTTTTCCGGACAGGCCGTCGACGCGCCTTGTTTTCTCAAATAATGTTCGCCCGCATCCAGCATGGCCTGCAGGGGCGCGAGTCCGATCAGTTCGGAGCCAGTGACCCGCAGTCCTTTTTTGGCGGCTTCTCTGACCACCGTATCAAAGGCCGTATGCAGTCCGGTGATATCGATGCGGTGCAGGTTCATCGTGACCTGGGCATACCCGTATTCTTCGATATACCAGCCGCCGGCCTGGCAGAATTTCAGTTTGCCGGGGATCTTCACCGGTTTGCCGTGCTTATCCCGGACAATATTCCCGTTCACGTCCCGTTTGGCGCGGCCGGAGGAGCGGAGGGTCATTGCGATATCCTGGGCGGCTTTAAGGTCTTTTGTGTTCAGATTGATATTGTAAGCCAGCATAAAGGCGCGGGCGCCGACGGCTGTGGCGCCCGATTTGGGGAGAAACACCGGTTCGCCGAAATCGGGCGCAAAATCGGGATCCTTAAGCTTTTCTTCCAGCGCTTCGTACTCGCCCTTGCGGATGTCCGGCAGATTGTAACGGTCCTTGCGCTGCGCCGCTTCTCCGTAAAGATAGATAGGAATGCCGGTGGCTTCGTTGATGCGCTTTCCGAGTGCTTTGGCCAGTTCCACGCATTCTTCCATGCTGATATTTGAAACCGGGACCAGGGGACAGACATCCGTCGCGCCCATGCGCGGATGCGCCCCGCTGTGCTTGCTCATGTCGATCAGTTCTTTGGCCTTGGCCACGCAGGCCACCGCGGCGTCAAGAACCGGTCCGGGTTCGCCGGCAAAGGTCACAACCGTGCGGTTGGTGTCCTTGCCCGGATCCGCGTCCAGCAGCAATACACCGTCGACTCGTTCGATCACATCGGTGATCTGTTTGATGATTCCCATGTCGCGCCCTTCGGAGAAGTTGGGGACGCATTCGATGATCTGTTTCATGTTAGATCCTTTATTGTAAAGAAATTATTTCATGTAAACCATTTTTTGGGTATCTGAAAAATTTGATGTTTTTAGTTGATAAATGTACATCCCTGATGTTAATTCTTGCCCATTATTTTTTCTGCCATCCCATAGAATGCTATATGTGCCGGGGTCTTGACCAATAAATTCCCATTCCTTAACAATATGCCCCGAAATATCCATAATTGTCAATACAACATCAGAGTTTTCTGATAGATTATATTGAATTGTGGTAGTGGGATTAAAGGGATTAGGATAATTTGGTTTTAAATTATTTGAAGAGGGGATATTTAAATCATTTGGGTCGCTAATATCTTTTTTTAATCCATCAATAACTGTGACGGAATGAATATCTTCAGCGGTTTTATTATTGGAATCCGTAACAATACATTTCAATGAAAAACAAAAGTCCGGACCATAAGTAATAATTGATTGCCCTTCATAATGAGAAATGTAAACCCATATCCCTACTGGGGGAGCTTTCATACCTATTGTACCATCATTCCTATACCACCATTGATAATTTGTATATGGAGTAGTGCCCCCACCGGCATTAGCAGTAAATGTGCCATTATCACCGGCAAGAAATGTTGGGCCGGAAATATTTATACTTAAAGGGAGAGGGGTGGCATTCAAAGCCGCATTTGCATTTATTCTACCATAACCCATATTTTCATTAAAATTATTTACATAAGTATATCCACCAACCTTCGCTGCATTGTTTCTTATTATATCTCGGATTTCATAAAATGTTAAATCAGGATTAATTGATGCAATTAAACTTGCAAGCGCTGCAACATGAGGAGCGGCTGCAGATGTCCCTCTAAAGGAAGGATTATAATTACCAGTACTATAACCATATTGCCCTTCTATATCAGTAGTTGGAATATTTATTCCTGGAGCCACCACATCAATTGTTGTACCATAGCAGCTTCCCCAATTTGTAATATCAGCTCCATCGTTTAGTGTTTTTCTCTTATCATTTAATATAGTTGCTCCAACAGCAATTGTGTGGGGGCTGCTGGCGGGATATTTTACGTGGTTTTGGCTTTCTTTGGTATAATTTCCTGTTGATGCAACAATAACTCTTTTATTATTTACAGCATAATTAAGTGCAAATGCCATTTCTTCTGTAGGGATAACCTCCCAACTACAGTTTATTACTTTAGCTCCATTATTAACAGCGTAAATAATTGAAGCAACTGCTGCGGTATTATTAATTTCCTCTTGCCCCATGCCAAAGACTTCGCCCGCACGTAAGCTAATAAACTGAACTCCTTTAGTTAAGTTCCAACCTCCAGCAATTCCTGAAACACCTTCATTATTATTTAAATCTGAACATATTATTCCGGTTACACATGTTCCATGTCCATTTTTACTGTTTGTTAAATATTCTGGATATGGATTATTATCTCCATCCAAATAATCATATCCTATGCCAGGCCACATGTTCTTAACAAGATCAACATGAGTATAATCAGTACCTACATCAATTACGGCAACTTTTACACTGCTGCTACCAGTAGATTTTGTCCAAGCATTTGGCATACTGATTTTATCTAAATTCCAATGAAGGAAATTTTGATAATAAGTATCATCGGGTTCAATTGCGTGCAACTTGCCAAAAACATTAAAATGACACACATCGAAGTAACCAGAAGATTCGAATTGTTTTAATAGTTGAATAGAGTTTGTTTTGGAAGGTATCTGAAATTCAAAAAAATCTCCTGCAAATTTACCGCGAACATCTTTTAATGTTGGAGCATTAATCTTTATAAGTACGTCATTGATATTTTGTTTTGTGTTTTTTAAACGAACTATTACTTTATTAGTATCAATTGAATATGAATTATTGTATTGGTCGATAACATGAAATTTATTTTCAGATTTTACATACTGATATCCTGCTATACTAAAACTTTTTGTACCCGCGAAGCATAATTGAATAAAAATAAAGGCCATAATTAAAGTTATTAAAATTTTATACTTCATTTTTTGACCTTCCCCTAATTTTCGTTTAAGTTATATAAATAAAAATTATTTTGGGTTGTCGTTATTATTAGAAAATTGTTTATTGATTCATGATAAAGCTTATAAGCAAAATCATCATCAGTATTATTGCTGAATTCACAAACTTTATTAAAAGTTTTTAAAGTGTCAGATGAAATTAAAATATTATCATCACTTGTCGCCAAATAGAAAGTACCGGAAGCTAATTGATCCTTTATAAAGTAATCAATGTATGTTGAGTCATCTAGTGTTTGTTCCATTTCTGACCACGAGCTACCGCCATCTTCGGAATAATAAAAGCGAGATTTAGTTTGAAGTAAGTTTGAAATGTATATCCTGTTTTGTGAAAATACCATACCGCTACAATTATTTATTTCCGGTAAGTTTGCTTGATCAAAAACCTTGCTTAATTGACCATGATTTTCAACACATCCAAAAAATGGCCAACCAAGTTGTCCTAATCCATTGAACCAAATATCTCCATCTATGTATGGATTCCAGTAACTGTTATAGTAAGATGAATGACCCGCATATATACCGGCTTGCCAATGTTCACCATTATCAGGTGAATAGTACATTGAATCACCCTGGCTGATCACAAATAGCTTTTCAGATTCTACTGGTGATCGGGATAAAGCCGTTAACCCGTATGGAATACTTATTCCATGATTGATATTTTCCCAAGTATATCCGTTATCGGAGCTATGCCAGATATCATCTGAGGACAAAGCAACAATATCGTTTCCAGAAGCTGAAATATACTCAACAGGGATAACATTTTCAAATAAATCCAGGAGAGGTAGATTTTCAATAGTGTAATTGCTATTTGAAAGGTCAATTCTTAAAAGTCCCTCAGTTCTCGCGGCAATGTAAAGATATGGATAATCCAAATCAGTTTCGTAATCTGATCCATCTAAGTCAAGTATTTTTATAGCCTGATCTTGAGTAACCGGTGGGTTAAAACATCCAATTATAAATAATAAAATAATTAAGAATAAATAGAGCGGTTTCATTATCACATCGGTGATCTGTTTGATGATATTCATGTCGCGCCCTTCGGAAAAATTGGGGACGCATTCGATGATTTTCGGCATAGTTAAATCCTCTTTTGTGACGCACGGGCTGGACATGTCCAGCCCCTACACGTATTTATTTAATAACTTTTTGACTGGGAATATTCACTCCATGCTTCTTTGCAAATTCTTTTGCTTCATCATATCCCGCATCCACATGTCTGAAAATACCCATCATGGGATCGGCGTCCAGGACGCGTTGCAGACGGATGGCTTTCTCTTTGGCGCCGGTGGCCACGATAACCTGTCCGGCATGGGTGGAATTCCCGATCCCCACGCCGCCGCCGTTGTGCAGGGACACCCAGTCGGCCCCGCAGGCGGTATTGACCAGCGCGTTCAGCAAGGGCCAGTCCGCAATGGCGTCCGAGCCGTCAAGCATATTTTCGGTCTCGCGGTTGGGTGATGCCACGGATCCGCAATCCAGATGATCGCGGCCGATGACGATGGGCGCTTTCAGTTCCCCTTTAGCGACCATCGCGTTCATGCGCAGGGCGAATTCGGCGCGCTCGCCGAGTCCCAGCCAGCAGACGCGGTTGGGCAGTCCGAGCTGCGGCACCTGTTCCTTCGCCAGCGCGATCCATCTTGACAGAATCTCATCGTGCGGGAAAAGCTCCAGCACCAGATCGTCGAGTTTGTCGATATCGCTTTTATCGCCGGACAGCGCAACCCAGCGGAAGGGTCCGCGGCCTTCGCAGAACAGCGGACGGATGTAAGCGGGCACGAATCCGGGATAAAGAAATTTGCCTTGTTCATCGCGCACGTTCAATCCGCCGGCTTCGGCCTGTCCGCGCAGGTTATTGCCGTAATCGAAGGCGACGGCGCCTTTTTTCTGCATCTCAAGGATGGCTTCTTCATGTTTGATAATGGCATCCATAGCCAGCGCCTTGTATTTTTCCGGGTCTTCCCGGTGCAGCCGGCGCATTTCGTCAAGATCGCCGACGGGCACATAATCCAGCAGATTGTGCGCGGAGGTCTGGTCGGTCACCACATCCGGAATAATGTCGCGTTTCAGCAATTCGGGCAGGACCACGGCGCAGTTGCCGGCCAATGCGATGGACAGGGGTTTCTTTGCTTGCACCGCTTCCCGCATCCAGACCAGTGCCTCGTCCAGGGATTCCGTATATTTCATGCAGTAGCCTTCATCCACGCGGCGTTTGGCGCGGACGGGATCGGCCTCTACGTCGATGATCACGCCGTTGTTCATGGTGACCGCCAGGGGCTGGGCGCCGCTCATGGCGCCGAGACCGCCGGTCAGGACCCATTTTCCGCGCAGGTCCCCGCCGAAATGCTGTTCGGCCAAAGCGGCGAGTGTCTGATAGGTGCCCTGCAGAATACCCTGCGTCCCGATATAGATCCAGCTGCCGGCCGTCATTTGTCCGTACATGGTCAATCCAAGCCGATCATACAAGTCAAAATTTTCCTGCGTGGACCATTTCGGCACGATATTGCTGTTGGCGATCAGGACGCGCGGGGAATAGGGGTGGGTTTTTACGACGCCCACGGGTTTGCCGGATTGCATCAGCAGGGTTTCGTCCGCCTCCAGCTTCAGCAGCGCGTCCACGGTCTGCCGGTAGCATTTCCAGTTGCGGACTGCGCGGCCGGACCCCCCGTACACGATCAGCTCTTCGGGGATCAGCGCATTTTCCGGGTCCAGATTGTTCTGCAGCATGCGCAGCGCCGCCTCGCTTTCCCAGGTTTTGGCGCTTCGCCGGCTGCCGCGTGCAGCCCGGATGGGCCCTTCGGGTTTAAATTCGTAAAACATCGGCCTTGTTATCATAACCTGATCCCTTTTGCTTCAACCGCATTCAGGATTTCTCCGCTGCGGATCATATTTGCCATGTGTTCGATATCGGGGTACATTACCCGGTCCTCTTTCCAGTGCGGAATCCTTTTCCGGATCTGCGCATGCGCGGCGGCAGTACCCTTGCCCGGTTTCAGCGGCTGCTGAAAATCGATGCCCTGCGCGGCCGCCAGCATTTCGATAGCCAGGACCTGGAGTACGTTCCGCAAAATAAGTTGTGCGTGCCTGGCGGAAATGGACCCCATGCTGACATGGTCTTCCTGCCCGGCGGAGGTCGGGATGGAGTCCACGCTGGCCGGATGCGCCAGCACCTTGTTCTCCGAGACCAGCGCCGCGGCGGTGTACTGCGCGATCATATAGCCCGAATTCAGTCCGTTGCCTTCCGCCAGGAAGGGCGGAAGTCCGGATACATGCGGATTCACCAGCCGGTCCACGGTGCGTTCGGAAATATTGGCGATCTCGGACAGCGCGATGCCCAGAAAATCCAGCACGAAGGCCAGCGGCTCGCCGTGAAAATTCCCGCCGGAGATCACATCCTTTTCCTTGGCAAAGATCAGGGGATTGTCGGTGGCCGCATTGATCTCGGTTTTCAGCACGGAACGGGCATATTGAACGGTATCCCAGACCGCGCCGTACACCTGCGGGATACAGCGCAGGGTGTAGGCGTCCTGGACTTTTTCGCAATGGACATGCGAAGCGATGATGGCGCTGCGGTCCACCAGCTTGAGCATATTCGCCGCGATCCGGATCTGTCCCGCATGCGGTCTGGCGGCATGGATACGCGCATCAAAGGCGCGGGCGGTACCTTTCAGCGCTTCAAGGCTCATGGCACCGGCGATCTGCGCGTGTTTCAGCAGAACCTCCGCATCTTCGATCAGCAGGCAGCCGATGGCGGCCATGACCTGCGTGCCGTTGATTAACGCCAGGCCTTCCTTAGGCTGGAGTTTCAGGGGGCGCAGGCCGTGTTTTTTCAGGACGGTCTCTGCGGGAACGCGTTTCCCGTCTTCCAGACATTCGCCCTGGCCGGTGAGGATCAGCGCCAGATGCGCGAGCGGAGAAAGATCGCCGCTGGCGCCCACGGATCCCTGCGCCGGGATATAGGGATAAATATCATGATTCAGGAGGTCCAGCAGCATTAGAATGAGTTCAACGCGCACGCCGGAATAGCCTTTTGCCAGTGCGTTGGCGCGCAGCAGGATCGTGGCGCGCACGACCTCCTTTTCCAGCGGCTCGCCCACATTGGCGGCGTGGCTGCGGATCAGATTTTCCTGCAGCTGTTCCGCCTGCTCCGGCGGAATATAGTGGTTGGATAATTCTCCGACACCGGTGGTGATGCCGTAGACCGGTAATTTTTTATTAAGCAGTTCAAGAACAAATGCCCGGGATGCATTGATGGCCGGAAGGCAGCTGTCCGAAAGGGCCACTGATTCGTCCGTACGTGCGATCCGTACGACATCATCCGGCGTCAGCGATTTGCCGTCGATCCGCAGCATGGCTTCTCCTTTGAAACGGTATTTATAATGTTACTTGCACAAATATAGGGTTTTTGAATGCATTAATCAACTACAGTTGTTCGGTGTAGCCGTCAGTTCAAGGATTTTATACAAGGTAATATTTTTCCTTCTTGATTATCTACCCATCCCTATCTCTCTTTGTCCAGTGCGTGTTCCCGGTCACAGTTTTCCCCGTTCCCGCAACTCCACTTGTTTTCGGATTTTTTCGGGCTTAATTTTAGCATTCGGGGATACGAAACATGACCGAATCAACACTCATACCCAAACACGGCGGCTATCGCAAGCTCAAGAGTTTTCAGATCGCCCGGCTTGTCTACGATCTGACAGTGCGATTTTGCGATAAATACATTTCCCGATTTTCCCGCACCCATGATCAGATGGTGCAGGCGGCGCGTTCGGGTGTGCAGAACATTGCCGAGGGTTCGCAGTGTTCCGCCACCTCCAAGAAATTCGAGCTCAAGCTCACCCAGGTCGCCCGGGCCAGCCTGGAGGAGCTGAAACTGGACTATGAGGATTTTTTACGGCAAAGAGGGATGGTAATGCTGGACCCGCAGCACCCGATTTTGATGCGTTTTAAACAGCGTAGGCCGCAAACTCTGGAAGAAATTCAAGAGTGGGTTAAAAATGAAAGAGCTATTTCACTGGACCAACACGGACAAGCAGGGACGCCCCCGGATTTTGAGGCGTCCAAGCATGTCAGTGGCTGTCCGTGTAAAGCTTTAAGCTCATCATGCCTTGCGGCCAACGCTGCGCTTTCTTTGTTAAATCTGGCCTGTCATCTGCTCAACCGCCAGGTCTCCCGGCTGGCCCGGGATTTTGAGCGGCAGGGCGGTTTCACGGAAAGGATGTACCGCAGCCGCAGCGCCGCCCGCCATAAAAATTAATTTCACTGCCAATAACTTTGCCGGCGTATGTTTAGTCTCTAAGAACCGATGCGGTTTTTTCATTTTTTGTTTCAGGTCGAAAGCCCTATATTAAAGGTTAGAAAAAAAGGAGTTATTCATGTTAGGGAAAAAAACCGATGCCAACGATCTGAAAAAAGCATTGTTTTACGAACGGCAAAATGCCTGGGACCATATTCCCGAAAGTCAGCTGAAAGCGCTGGAAGCCTATATGAAAGATTACCGGAATTTTCTGGATGACGGCAAAACGGAAAGAGAGTCTGTCGAAACTGCCATCGAGATCCTGCAGAAGGCCGGGTTCAGCGATATCCGCACAACGAAAGACACCTCAAAAATCTACTACAACCATATGGACCGCGCTCTTGCCGTATTCCGCCAGGGTAAAGGAGGTATTCAAAAAAACCTGCGCATCATTGTTGCCCATGTTGATTCGCCACGTCTGGACCTTAAGCAATACCCTCTCTACGAGGATGAAGAACTGGCCATGCTCAAGACCCATTATTACGGCGGCATCAAAAAATACCAGTGGGTTTCCCGTCCGCTGGCCCTGCACGGGGTCATCGCCTTTCCTGACGGTACGGTGGACAGTATTATGATCGGCGAAGCCGAGGATGATCCGGTATTCACTGTCGCGGACCTGCTGCCGCATCTTGCCGGCAAGGCGCAGATGGACAAAAAAGCCAATGAGTTTATCCCGGCCGAAAAACTGAACGTCCTCTTTGGCGGAAAGCCCTTCAGTAACGATAAGGAGCTAAAAGAACGCGTTAAGCTCCAGGTAATGTCCCTGTTGAACGAGGCTTACGGTATTACGGAAAACGATTTTATTTCCGCGGATCTGGAGGTCGTGCCTGCCGGCCGTGCCCGAGAAGTGGGATTGGACCGCTCCATGATCGGCGGCTATGGTCAGGATGACCGGGTCTGCGCTTATGCCGCGCTCCGCGCCATTATTGACGAAAGCGAACCGGAAGTCTCTTCCCTGGTCCTGCTGCTGGACAAGGAAGAGATCGGCAGTGAAGGCGCCGCCGGAGCGAATACCTGGATCGCCGAACTGGTTCTGAGCTATATTCTTGCACGGCACGGTCTCGATCAGTCCGCGGTAATCCGCCGCCTTCTGGCCAATGCGGACTGCCTTTCCGCGGATGTTAACGCCGGGGTGCATCCGGACTGGAAAGAAGTACACGAGCTCCGGAATGCGGGATTCATGAACGGCGGACTGGTCCTCTCAAAATTTACCGGCGTCCGCGGCAAAGGCGGTTCCAACGAGGCCGCGGCCGAATACGTGGGAAAGCTGCGAGATCTTTTTGACCGGAACGGAATTATCTGGCGTATCGCAGAACTGGGCAAGACCGATGAGGGTGGCGGCGGAACAATAGCAAAATTCATGTCCTATTATTGTATGAACGTCATCGATGCCGGCGTATCGGTTTTGGATATGCATTCCCCCTTCGAGATCACCTCAAAAGCCGATATCTGGATGATGTACCGCGCTTTTGCGGCATTTCTTGCAAAATAAAGGAAAACAGGATTATGATAAAAAAGTTGATGCTTTTGTTATTGCTGGGCGCGCTTGCCTTTGGTGAGATCTATGTCAACGGTGTGCCGATCGACAGTACGCAAAGCCGCTATCTGATCGTTGAGATCGATGATGATCTCCGAAAAACCCGCGCCTATGTCGATTACGGACAAAGCGATCCCGACCGGCACCGTATTATGACGGACGACACGGGTTCGAAAATGCTGTTCAATTCCCCGGTTGCCGTATTAAATTACTTCTACCGCCAGGGCTGGGAACTGGATGAGGCTTATGTGATGCCGGGCGGCGGTGAAAGTTCGTTTTACGGCGATAAATACTTTATTCTCCAGCGAAAACCATAAAGGAATGACCTTTAATGAAATATTTTAATAGCCTTATCCTATTATTGATCATCGTATTCAGCAGCTGCACGGCTCCTGCAGGTGAGGTCACGCTTCTGCACTGGAACGATTTTCACAGCAGGAATCTTCCCTGGGTGCCGACAAGCTACAATCCCGAGAATCACAGTGTGGGCGGATATGCCCTTTTCGATGCATATCTGGACAGTCTGGGGCGGGAGTATCCCGGCGCGCTGCGCGTGCATGCCGGAGACGATTTTCAGGGCAGCCCGGTTTGTGCCGTGACCAAAGGCGTATCGCAGATCAAGATCCTCAATCTGGTCAAGCCGGATTTTTTCACGATCGGGAATCATGAATTTGATTACGGTTGGCGTCATGTGGATTCCCTGCGGCGGCATCTGGCGGAATTTGAAATGTATGCCGCAAATCTGATCGATGCCGAAAGCGGCGAAAGCGCACTGCCGCAGTACAAGATTTTCCGCATTAACCGCTACCCCGTCGTGCTGATCGGACTGACCCACCCGCAGCTGGATTTTCTGACGATGGCAAAAAACCTTGAGGGCGTGCAGGTCGCTGACCCCGCCTCTACCGTCCGGGATTTGATCGGCTATCTGAACAAACGCGGACTCCATACCTTTGTGGTCATATCCCACATGGGACTCGATCTGGACCGTGAGCTGGCAAAGGCCGTGCCGGAGATCGACCTGATCGTCGGCGGACACAGCCATACTTTTATGCGGCAGGCTGAAAATGTGAACGGTGTCTGGATCGTGCAGGCGGACGACAGCGGACGTTATGTGGGAGTAACCCGCTTTAAGGCGGAAAAGGGAAACATCGTTTCTCTGGAGATGCAATATGTCGAGACCATCGCCGGCCGGCTGAAACCTTCTCCCGATGTAGAAGCCCTGGTTATGCGCTATGAAGATGCGCTGGCGGGGATCATGGACGAGGAGATCGCCCATCTGCAGACGGCATGGACCCGCAGCGGAGGCGAATCCAATATCGGCAACTGGATCGCAGATGCATTCCGGAATGCGGTGCCCGGAACGGATATTGCCATTATGAACAACGGCGGCATCCGCAAAGATCTGTCCGCCGGACCGGTAACAGTACGGGATATCTGGGAGATCGCGCCCTTTGGCAATATGCTTGTCCGCTTTGAATGGAGCGGAAAGGAGCTGCAGCAGGCGCTGGACAATATGGCAAAGAAAAACCGTGCACTGCAATTTTCCGGCGTCCGCTTGTTGCTCGACCGCAGTAATGGACTGATCGATGCCGATATCAATGGCAGCAAGATCGATCCTGAAAAAACCTACAGCATTATTACCAATGATTATACCGCCGGTCAGGCACCCAATTATTTCGGCATGGAAATCCCGGTTTATCAAGAACTCGGACTGGCGGATCGCGACGTACTGGTCGAAGCGGCACGCAGACAAAAAACTATTCACGCAAAAATAGAAGGGCGGATCGTTTACCGGTGAAAAAATATATTTTGATATTACTGATCGCGATTGCGGGACTGTTTTCCTGCAAAGAGTCTTTACTCGTTCCTGCTGTTGAAGAAAATTTCGAATTTCCGCAAACGGGATCGGAAGCCGCCGAACGGGATTTTTCACTGCTGACGGAAACCCCGCTGCGCATCGGTTTTAACGATTTTGCCCGTGCCCTTCCGCTTCCCGAACGCAGTCCGGAGCGCAGTGCCGTTTATCATGCTTCGGCGATCGGCGATTTTATTCCGGCCTATACCCAACCGGACCTGACAGATACTCTGGACGGCTACGTGACGAATAATTTTGACTTTTTTGAAAATGTGCTTCTGCCGGAATTGCTGCCCCGCCTGGATTCCCTGAAAACGATCCAGAAATATCAGGCGCTCAATGCACTGACCTTGTTCATTTATGAGAGCTATCAGCTCTTTTTCGGGGATAGTTTTTACCGCTGGGGCGGAGATATTACGGATCGTGATCAGCCGCAGACGGCAATGTCAAATTCAACATCCACATTGCGCTACGGCATGGATTGTTCCGGTTTCGGTGCAGCGCCCTTTGAGGTGGCGGTATTGCTGGGGCTGCTGGATTCCACCCGAGAAGAGTCCGCTTTCTCCTCCTTTGGTTTTAAATATATCTGCGAGAATGATCCTGCAATTTCCGATGGCGGCGGGCGTGAAGGCAGTACCAACAATTTTCGTATGGAAGTATCGGACATGTATAAAGTCGGGGAGCTTATTACAAGCATTCCTTCGGGAGGCTCGCCGACAGATGCGCAGATGGCCCTGATGCAGGCCGGCGATATTGTGCTTCGCTCGGGGCATATGGGAATTTTGGTTGAGATCAACGAAGAGCTGTATTTTCTCGAGTCCGGCGGAAGTACGGTCAGCCAAGACGATCTGTATCTGCCGTATCACGCAAAAGAAGCACTGGCGGATTTTGCCTCCCGGCGTACCGTGAGCATTAAACGCTGTCTGCCGGAAAAAGAAACTTTGACCGGTATTGTGCGTTACTGATAGGACTATGAACAACAAGGAGTAATTCCATGAAACGCTGTATCAATATTTTCTTGTCCGCCGTATTGCTGCTCAGCCTTTTTTCCTGTTCGCCCGCACCGCAGCAGCCGCTGAGCTTTGCCTTTCTTGCGGATACCCATATCGGGACCGCTATCGGCGCCGATGACCTGCGGAATTCCGTCAGGGATATTAATCGGCTCGAAAATATCGAATTTGTCATTCTTGCCGGAGATGCTACGGAATATGATCTGGCCGGAGAACTGGATACGGTCAAGGCGATCATGAACGAGCTGAAAGTCCCCTATCATATTATTCCGGGCAACCACGAACTGAAATGGTCCGCTTCCGGCGGCGAAAAATTCCGGAAGCTTTTTGGTGACGATAAATTTCATGTTCAATACAAAGGTTTTCATTTTATCGCGGTCAACCAGGGTCCGCTGATGCGCATGGGCGAAGGTTTTATCGCCCGCGAAGATCTGAACTGGACAAAAAAACAGCTCGCAAAGATCCGCCCGAAAAACCGACCGGTCTTTATCGTCACACATTATCCCATTGATCACACTGTAACGAATTCCTATGATTTTTTGGAGATCATCAAACACTATAACGTTCAGGCTATCATTCACGGACACGGGCACGGGAACCGTCTGAACGACTACTCGGATATCCGCGGCATTATGGGCCGCTCCAATCTGAGCCGCGGCGGTCCCGGCGGCTACAATATCGTGAGCATCGAGCGCGACAGCATTTTCTGGCGGGAACGCCGGCCGCAGGAAAAAGAAACTTTGAAACCCTGGGTAAGCATTCCCCTGATCAAAAACGTCTACACCGATTCACACCTGGAATTAAAGCCGGATATGTCGGTAAATGCGGAGTATCCCGGGATCAGGGAAAGCTGGTCCTTTGATTCGGAATACGCCATCACCGCTGCGGCGGCCCTAAGCGGCAATAAGGTGCTGTTCGGCAACCGCTCCGGAAAGGTCTACGCGCTGTCCCTGGACAGAGGTTCCGTGATCTGGACCTTCGAAACCGGCGCGCCCGTGTTCACCCAGCCGGAAATTTCCGGGGACCGGGTTTATGTAAGTTCGACGGATTCCCTGCTCTATTGCCTGGATCTTGAGAGCGGAAAAAAAATCTGGAGTTACCGCACGAACGCCGCTATTGTTGCGCATCCCCGCACGCATAATGGAAAGGTCTATTTTGGTGCCGGCGACGGGATGTTCCGTGCCCTCGACGCCGAAAGCGGCAAGCTGATCTGGGATTTTGGAAAGATCAGCACCTACGTGGAAAGCAAACCGCTGATCGCGGACGGAAAGGTCATTTTTGGGGCCTGGGATACGTACCTCTATGCCCTGAATGCCGAAAACGGTCGCATGGAATGGCGCTGGCGCGGAAGCAATACCGGACTGTTGTATTCTCCCGCCGTTGTCCACCCCGTCTATGCAAACGGAAAGGTTTTTATCGTTGCACCGGACCGCGTGATGACGGCGATCGATATCGGGACAGGTAACACGGTCTGGCGTTCGGACCTGTTCAAGGTGCGCGAGAACATCGGGATTTCCGAAGATGGCTCCAGGGTCTATGCAAAAAACATGTGGGATATTGTCTGCGCCGTATCCACGGAAGGCAATGAGCCCGAGACCGTCTGGAGCACCGCGGCGAATTACGGTTTTGAGATCGATCCCTCCTGGCCGGTAGAATATGGGGAGAATGTTTATTTCAGCACACAGTTCGGCTATGTGTTTTGTCTGGATGCGGAAGACGGCGGGATCGAATGGAAACACCGCCTCGGTGCAAACCTGCTGAACACGCCGGTACTCCTGAATGATGCGATGATCGTTACCGGCATGGACGGACGTATTGTTAAACTGACCTTTTGATCGTTTCGCACTCCCCCTAAAATCCAGGAGACACTATGAAGGTCCGGATCATCAGCCGGGTGCCGGCTTCGGACTGCAGATCCTGCCCCATCCCAATATGGAGATCATTTTTAGCTGGAACACTTCGCTCAATACTTTTATTTTGGGTGTGAACACCGGCTTGCTGTTCGAGTAATAAATTGCCAAAAAACATGAAAATATTTTTCCAAAACGGAAATTTATCCGCCGTTATTTAAAAATTATTTTTTCAAAAACCCGCATAAATAAAGGATATTCGCCCCAGCGGAAAAAAATATCTCATAATTGTTTAAAAAAATAAAAAAAATACTTGACACTGATCTGTAATGGTGTTATACTTATGTAGAACACCGGAATAGAGAAGCCCGGTGGAAGGAAAGCGAAGGCATATGGGCATCAACTTTGACAGTGAACGGGCGATCTACCTGCAGCTGGCGGACCTGATC
>JAQVTR010000023.1 GCA_028699915.1 Fidelibacterota bacterium | reverse complement strand
ACCGATGCCTTTTCCTCTGCGGACCAGATCACGGCAAAGGACCTGCGGCGCGCCTTTATCGACCCTGAAGATATGTGCCTTGCGAATTTTTTGCTGAATACAGAGATCCGCTTCGGAGCACCTGTCCATCTGCAGGGACTTTGGATTCCGGTCTATCGCGCAAACGAAGTGCCGCTCAGTATGTTCGATCTGCCGGAAAATATTTTTTACGACGGGATGCGTGCGCCTGCAAGAACTTTTGCGAACAGCGGCGCCGGACTGCGCCTGGATCTTTACACCGGGGAATATGATGCGGCTTTTTCCTATCTTAACGCTTTCGGACTCCAGCCCGCTTTCTCGGCGGAAATACACCTCGATCCGCTGACAGGTCCTTTTTACATGTTTTACCAGTTACCCTGGCGCCGGCAGCTTTTTGCCTTTGATGCCGCTTTCAATGCGGGTCCCTGGAGCTTCCGTTTCGAAACATCCCTGATGCTGCCGGATTCATCAGCGGAGGAAGAACATATACCGCTGAGCGAAGCACAGTGGACACTCGGTGTGGACCGTTCCCTGGGTGCTTTACGTTTTCTTGCAGAGTACAACGGAAAATATGTCCCCGATTATCGGGAAGCGCAGGCGCCGCAGAACCCCGGGGAGATCATTAATCATCAGCTGGCAATGTATAACCGGCTCCTGTTCCGTCAGAGTGAAAAGATCCAGCATCAAATGTTTTTCCGTGTATCGCTTTCCCTTTTTCATGATACCTTTGAGATTGAATTTCCCTTTATGTACTATTTAACGACAAATGAATATGTATTCCAGCCGCTTATCCGTCTGGAACTGGCCGATGCACTCAGCCTGCGCCTGGGCGCCGGATTCTATAAGGGTGATAAAAACACGCTTTTTGATCTCACCGGTCATTTATATAACGGTATTTTTGCTGAACTTAAACTTGTTTTTTAAAGGATATTCACATGCGTAGCGAACAATTTATCCGAAAGTACAGATTGGCGATCATCCTGATCTTTCCTCTGCTTACATTGTTGTTTGTTTTCGGACTGACCCGGCTGCAGATCGAAGGAGACATTAACGACCTGATCCCCGCGGATATGCCCTCGCGCGTGCAGACAAGCCGCATCGAAAAGGTATTCGGCAGCAATAAGCTGATCGTGATCGTTCTGGAAAGTGACGATGAGCTTGGTCGGGAGACCCTGCATCGTGTCAGGGAACTGACACGGGCTTTTGAGCGCCGTCCGGAGCTGGACCGCGTTACCTCGCTGTTCACCTTGAAACATATCCGGAACGAAGCGGGAATGATGGTCGTGGATCCGGCGGTACCGCCGCATATACCCGACAGCGATGAAGAATTGGATATCCTTCGTAAAGAACTGCTGAACAATCCTTTTGTAAAGGGAACGGTATTATCGGAAGACCTCAGAAAAACCGCTATCCTGCTGACGGTGCGACCCGGAAACGAAGAGAACGAACTTATAGAAACGATCGACAATATTCTGGAAGAAATTCCGGGGAGCGAGCATATTCATAGGGGCGGTCTTCCCGTGGTTAACGCGCTGATCATCCGTGACATTTCCAGGGACGTGATCTATCTGCTGCCGATCGGATTTCTGCTGATGACCCTGATGCTGTATTTTTCTTTCAGGGAATTGCGCGGCGTTATCCTTCCTTTCTCTGCCGTTTTAATGTCCATCATCATTTCTTTCGGACTCATGCCCCTGCTCGGCTGGAAAATATCCATCGTAACGATCCTGATGCCGGTCATTTTGATCGCCGTCGCGAACGATTACGGCATTCACCTGATCGCAAAATATCATGAGCTCCGCGACCGGCATCCGGACTGGAACAACAAAGGCCTGGCGCTGGGTGCTTTTCAATATTTAAAGCGCCCGATCCTGGTCACCGGCATTACTACGATCTTCGGTATCCTCGGCCTGATGCTGCATATTATCGTCCATGCCCGGCAGCTTGGTATTTTGACATCGATCGGCATTGTCTGGGCGGTTTTGCTGAGCCTCTTTTTTATTCCGGCCATTCTCTCGTATCTGCCGGTAAAAGCAAAAAAGAAAAGCTACCGTAACGGTAAAGAACGCATCCCTTTGCTGGAACGTCTTTTGCATTATCTCGCCGGCCATCTGGTCCGCAATCCGAAAAAGATCATTCTTGTTTCTCTGATCCTGGCATGTGGGCTCGGCAGCGGTATTTTTATGCTGAAGATCGACGGAAATGTGGAGAATTTCTTCCGGAAAACCCATCCGGTGAAGATAAGCTCGGCGATCATCAATGAACACTTCGGCGGTTCGCAGAATCTGTCCGTATTTTTTGAGGGTGATATCCTCGATCCGGTAATTCTGGGACGTATGCATGAATACGAAAAAACATTATTGCAGCATGCCGATGTCGGCGACGTGACCTCGATCGTTTCCGCAATCCGCGAAATATCCCGGGGATTGTACGATCCCGGCGACAGCTTGTATAACAAGATCCCGTCAAGCCGGGATGCGGCTGCGCAATATCTCGAATTGTATTACATGAATGGCGATCCGGATGATTTTGAACAGCTCATTGATTTTGATTACCGTCATGCGCAGATGATCGTCCGTATCAATAAGGCGGATGGATATATCATCCGGGGTGTGGTTCGCTCTATTGAAGAGCTCACACAAAACGATACTGCCGTTGCAATGCTTGGCGGACATGCGCTGATCACATCGGATATGAATCTGTCCATCGTGAACGGGCAGGTCAAATCGCTTGTTTTTGCCTTTATTACAATTGCGCTTATCATTATGATCGTTTTCCGCTCGTTCAGCGCCGGATTTTTTGCTTCGCTTCCCCTTCTGCTGGCTGAGCTCATCCTCTTTGGCATTATGGGCTACGCCGGTGTCCGTCTGGATGCCGCAACCGCACTGCTCTCATCGCTGATGATCGGTATCGGCGTGGATTATACGATTCATTTCTTATGGAGATACCGCAGCGAACAACTCAGCGGAAAAACGCCGGAAGAAGCGGTCCGCAATACCCTGCTCGGTTCCGGGAAAGGGATCGTCCTGAATGCCTGGTCGGTCATCGTGGGCTTTGCAGCTCTGATCTTTTCTGCCTTCCGCCCGATCCAGTATTTCGGATTCCTGGTCATTATTTCGATCAGCGTGTGCCTGATCGCCGCCCTGGTGCTTGTACCGGCCATGTGCATGGTCTGGAAACCCGCATTCTTAGAAAAAAGGAGAATAAAATGAAGAAAATATTATTTGTGTTCTTTACACTGATCCTGTCCGTATCCCTGTCTGCAGAAAGCGCACGGGATATTATGCAAACGCTGCGGCTGCGAACAACGCTCAGCGGACTTGAAGCGGTTTCGACGCTGATCATCCGGAATGATCGCGGCAATGAGCGGGTACGCACCACCGTGCTTGCCTCAAAGAGCTATCCCGGAGATGTCGAAAAACGCCTTATCCGCTTTCTGGAACCCGCCGATGTACGCGGTATGGGAATGCTGATCGTCGATTACGGGGACCGCGATGACGATATGTGGGTTTACATGCCGGCAAGCCGAAAATCGCGGCGCATTGTATCAAGCGAAAAAAGCAAATCTTTTATGGGCTCGGAATTTTCCAATGCCGACATGTCCGCTCCGAATCCCGATGATTTTCGCGATGAGATCATGGGAGAAGAATATTTGGGTGACAGATTGTGCTGGAAGATCAAATCCACACCGGTCAGCAGAACCAAAGAGGATGAATACGGTTTTTTGTATAAGATCAGCTGGGTTACAAAAAGCGAGTTTGTCAGCCTTCGTTCGGAAATATACGATTTTGAAGGACACTTGCATAAGGTACTGACCATTAAGGATTATGAACAAATCGATGCGGAAAAACAACGCTATCTGGTTACTCATATGCAAATTGAAAATACGTTGGACGGGCGCAGCTCGGAAATGATCATGCGGGAATATCATTACAATCCGGATGTACCGGACAGGTATTTTAGTATTGGCTATCTGGAAAGTCCTTAATGCACTGTGCCGGACTTATTTTGCCGAGCGCAGCGCGATGAATTCCCGGACCAGTAAAACGGTCTTTTCCAGTACATCCCAGTCCAGTGTTCCGGCAAGATCATCCGGATGATGGTAGGGCTGTTCCCCGCCTGAGGTATACAGGAAAAAAGCGGGTACGCCGCGTTCGGTAAAGGGATAGTGGTCGCTGTTCGGACTATTGTCCCGTATGCGCAGTTCCCCGAATTCATTTTTCCGGCAAATGTCCTGCAGGATGGCGGCTTCTTTGGGACAGGCGGCACCGTTCACCATGCCGTATCCCTTTCTGCCGGAACCCACCATGTCCAGATTGACCAGGCTCATGACCCGGGACAGATCATAAAGCGGATTTTCGGCGTAATGCGCAGCTCCCAGAAGTCCCTGTTCCTCACCGTTCAAAAAACAGAATACCAGCGAAAATGGCGGCGGATTTTCGGCATAATGGCGGGCAAGCGCCAGCAGGACCGCAACGCCGCTAGCGTTGTCGTTGGCACCGGGATACCAGATATCCCCCAAGGCACCCATGTGATCATAGTGTGCCGTCAGCATGATCAGGGAATCGCTGTCCGCGCGGCCCGGGATCAGGGCAATCAGGTTTTTGCCGCGGAGTTTTTTAACAGCGCTGCGGTGATAAAGGAAAATGTTATCAATACCGTCCTCCAGCAGGGCGGCACGGATCTGCAGACCGGCAGCATGATAACGTTTGTCCTGTTTGCTTTGCAGAATCTCTTCTTCGGGGAAGATCAGCAGAGCGGATCCCGTTTTGCCGTCACGGGTCTTCATGATATGGCGCCGCACGGTGGAAATACTGAAGAGGTCCAGGGAGTCCTGCAGTATTTTCAGCGTATCTTCTCCGAATAGCTCGATATTTTCCGGACCATAATGTCCGCGGAAAGAGGCGCTGTAAGGATGCGGGATAAAATCATAACCCGGCCGCAGCGTATCGCCGTTAAGAATGCAAAGCGGCGTTTCGAGGGTTACGTTCAGGGTGTAGGGCACTGTCTGCCGGAAAGCCCGGATACCGCTGTTTTTGAGCCGGCGGACAATATAGCGCTCCGCATGAACAATACCGCCGGCGGAATAACTCCGACCCCGGCATTTTTCCGAACTCAGAAAAACAATATCCTTTTCCATATCCTCCCGCAACGCGTTTTCAGCGGCGGCAAAAAAGGCCGAAAAGAGCAATAAAAGCATTATTCTTCGTATTATCGGAAAATTCATGCCGTTCTCCTTAAAAAGATGAAATATTACTTGCCTCTCTATGCAAAACATTTTATAATTTCGGGCTCTGACATCTGTCCCCTTCGTTCAGTGGTCAGGACTCAGGATTTTCATTCCTGCAACAGGGGTTCGAATCCCCTAGGGGATACAACACCCCGCCGATGGCGGGGTGTTTTCCTGGTGCCCGTTTTTTAATGATCGCAGGGATTGGCTCCGCTTTCCAGGGAACCTTTCAGCCACTCCTCAGCAATACATAGCGGATCACCCGCCGGAGCACCGAGCACAACTTCGATCCCGTTCTGCGCAAACAGCTGCTGCGCATGCATTCCCATGCCGCCGGTGATGATCACGTTCGCTTTTTGTTCCGCAAGCCATTTCGGCAGAACCCCGGGTTCGTGCGGCGGCGGCGTCAGGTCTTCGTTGCGAAGAATGTTTTTATCTTTGTCCGTATGAAAAAGCCGAAAACTTTCACAATGCCCGAAATGCTGCGATAAAAGTCCTCCCTTAACCGGTACTGCAATGATCATTCTGATACTCCTCTTTTTTTTTTAATTTCATTTATATATTTCCGCAACGGACGGAATGATCCGGAATTAACTTACAGGTTCCTGTCCTTATTAACAAGGCCGGATTTAATACAAAGGCAGCTTTCCGGCCTTGTATGCCTGGTAAGCTTCCCGGATGCTCATAGCTCCGGCTCCCGCATAAACCTTGATACCGGCGCGGCTCAGCACACCGGCCGCATTGCCGCCGGGTCCGTTTCCGGTGACCAGTACGGAAACCTTTTCATCCAGCAGGCGCTGAGCGGTCCTCGGACCCGCGCCATGCGCTTCCTGCACAACGTCGCGGTTATCAATGACAGACAGCTCCTGGCTTTCTTCGTCATAAACAAGAAAATACTCACTGCGTCCGAAACGCGGATCAATGGCATCCTCCCATTCCTTTCCTCTTGCACTGAAAGCTATTTTCATGGTCTTTCCTTTCTTTTCAATTCATTTTTAATCTATTGAGGATATAATTCCAGCTTTTCCCGAGCATTGCTCCGCTTTCGATCGCGGGATCTTCCACCATGGTCCTTCCCCCGACCATCAAGGTGGAGATACGCAGATCGTAAGGCAGTTCCGCCAGCAAGTCGATGGCCTTGTCCTTTAAAAATTCCCGTATTTTATCCCGGTTCCGGATATTCAGATCCGCCTTATTGATAATGCATCCCGCCGGAATTCTGAACCGCTCGACCACGCTGTAAACGCGTTCCAGATCATGCAAGCCCGACAGTGTGGGTTCTGTGACGAGCACGGCATAGGCGGCTCCGGAAAGCGAGGATATCACCGGGCAGCCGATGCCCGGAGAACCGTCGACCAGGACATATTTTTTATTCGTGCTTTCCGCGAGTTTCGCGGCTTCCTGTTTGACTTTGGCCACCAGCTTTCCGGAATTCTCGGCACCTACCTTCATTCTGGCGTGGATCATTCCGGCTCCGGTCTTGATCCGGGAGCGGTACCAGTAGCCCACATGATTCCGGATATTCTTAATGGCATTAACGGGACAAACCCTGGCGCAGTAGCCGCAACCTTCGCAATCGAGTTCTTTCACATGATGGCTCCCGTTAACAATATCGATCGCATTAAAGCGGCAAACCTCCGCGCATTTCCCGCACTGGATACAGGTCTCCGGATCGATCTGCGCCAGTTCGCCGCTGTAAAAATCATGCTTCTCCCGATAATCGGGATCCAGGAACACGTGCATGTCCGCCGCATCCACATCGCAGTCCGCAACCACCAGATCCTTTTCTCCAAGCACGGCAAAAGAAGCCGTTACCGAGGTTTTCCCGGTCCCGCCTTTTCCGGAGATGACTACTATTTCTTTCATTGGCGGCCCTTTTCCGTATTGCGTGTTCCGATTACAAGGCCAAGTGTCCGGCTGATTTGTTCCAGTGCGCTGCGGACCTCCGGGATGTTTTTATAGAGCAATTTACCTTCGGCATAGTGTTCCGCAATGCGGCGCTGCTGGGGGATACGTGCGATCAGCGGAATATGTTCTTTTTTGCAATAGGTTTCCACATCGCTGTTCCCGATCCCGTCCCGGTTGAGCACAACCCCAAAATTCTTTTTGAGTGCGCGCACGGTATCGACCGCCAGGCCCAGGTCATAGAGCCCCACGGGGGTTGGTTCGGTTACCAATATTACATAATCGGCATCTTTAAGTGCCGCGATCATGGGGCAGGAGGTTCCGGGCGGCGCATCGGCAATACGCAATATCCCGGCCGGGAAATGTTCGCTGATATAGCTCAGGGTTCCTGCGATCAGCGGCACGGCCTGTTCTTCGCCGATATCCAGAACGCCTTCGATGAAATCCAGCTTTTCCCGCCGAAAATGCCTTATGATCCCGCATTTTTTGGGTTTCATCGGCAGGGCGTTGACCGGACATAGTTCCGAACAGGCATAGCAGGAATGGCAGAGCTGCGGGAATACCAGGATCTCATCCGCGATGCGGGTAATGGCGTTAAAATTACAGACTTCCCGGCAGCGGTCACAGAGCGTACAGACCTCTTGCTGCCATTCCGGTATCATGGTATTGAATATTTCTTCGTGCAAAGCCGCTGCCCGGATAAAGAGTCCGGAATTCGGCTCCTCCACATCCAGATCCGCAAGAACGACATCCTGAAATTCCGACAGGTACATCGCCAGATTGCTTGCCAGTGTTGTTTTTCCGGTTCCGCCTTTTCCGCTCGCAATACTGATTTTCATAGATAAATTTCCCATTGCCGGCCGATATCAACTGCGGTTTTCGTCAGTGTGTTCTGCCGATTTGTTTAGCGGCTTCAGGTTTTTTCTATTTCCCTGATCCGGGAGTTGATCGACTTAAGATCATCGTTCAGGCGCCGGGATTCTTCTTTCAGCATCTGCAGATCGTCGGTTTCGGCTGCCGGAGTACGGGAATCATAAAAAGCGCGTGAGCGCCAGCCAAGGCCGCGTCCCAATCCTCTGCCGAATCCCGCTCCGCGACCGCTGGCAAATCCGCGCCGAACATAGCCGGGACTGTCATAGTTCCTGCAAAGTCCCAATCCCCTTCCCGTCATCGGGCCCATTCCGTCGGGTCCGGTTCTGTCTCCTCGTGGCATAATATTCTCCTTTCTATGTTTGTTCTTATTTTATTCGTTTGCCCCGCCCGTGCCCGTGACCATACCCGTGCCGATCCCTTGCGCATTCGGGACATTCATCGGCTGCCGGTCCCTGGATGGTTTCCGACCAGGGTTGTCCGCAGCGATGGCAGTGTTGTTGTCCGCCGGAGGGCGGGAACATGCGGATGGCTTTCCCATGGATCAGCGCATCGGCAATTTTTTGGTGCGCATGTTTCAGGATATTTCCAAAGGTCTGCCGGGAAACACCCATTTTTTCGGCGGCGTCGTTCTGATACAATTCTTCCAGGTCCGCAAGCCGCAGTGCTTCGAGTTCATCGGCTTCCAGGCTGATCTCGTCTATTTCGCTCATTCTGCGGCCGCGCGGCTTGAAATACTCCGCTTCGAAGTCGCCGTATATCCATCGTGTTTTTGGCGGTCTGGGCATTCTTGCTCCTATTATTGGCATATGCCAATAATAATATACGAAAAGCGCGTGAGAAGTCAAGGGAAAAATGGGGGGGGGATGTTTTGGGGCAAATGTTTTGGGGCAAATGTTTTGAGTCAAATATTTTGACTCAAATTTATAACCTTCATCACACTTTTTATTTACCGGCACAGGCTGAATGATTTTTTATATTAAATTACTACCGTATAAAATAAAATTAAGGAGGACGAAGATGCGATGTTCACAGGATGATTTTACAACAGGAAGGGTTTTCCATGTTTTCAATCATGCAATTGATGATCTGAAACTATTTTACGATGATGAGGATTACAATTATTTCCTGCAAATTTTCACGGATCGAATCAATAAAATTCCTGCGGGTATTATCAGCTATTGTCTGATGCCCAATCATTACCATTTTTTGATCAGACAAGATAGTGACATAAAGATTTACCGCTTGTTTAATTACACCTTCATTTCTTATGCGAGGTATTTCAACAAACAACACGATCGGAAAGGTCCTATTTTCAGGTCACCACTGCAGCATACCGTCGTGGAAACAAAAACATATATGATCAAGCTCAGCAAGTACATCCACATGAATCCGGTGTACGCAAACCTGGCTGAAAAACCGGAAGACTGGCCTTACTCAAATTACCGGGAGTGGATCAATGCACGTAAAAGTAAATTATTTTTACCTGATATTCGTCAGAATTGTTTTCCGAACTCACAGAAATACAGGGAATACGTGGAAGCTTTTACTTATCATTATGAAGAATAAATAAATGCGTATTTTTTATGAGGCAATCTGTTTGGGGCAAATTATTTGAGTCAAATATTTTGAGTCAATTTATTTGAGTCAATTTATTTGAGTCAATCCAATCTCCGGTCGGATTGACTTCGGGAAGCCCCGAAGACCGCCCCCGGCTTATCGGAATTCTTCCTTTTTTATCTCTTCCCAAAGCCGGTCCAGCTCCTGAAGACCTGCATCTTTTATGGAAGCGCCCTTTTTCTTATAATGATCCTCTATGGCGGTAAAACGACGGTAAAATTTATCATTGCTCCGCTGAAGCGCCTGTTCGGGATGCAGACCGTAAAAACGACTGAGATTGACCAGTGCGAACAAAATATCCCCCATTTCATTTTCCATGGCCGCTCTGTCCCCCGCCGTTTTTGCCTCGCGAAATTCCTCTAGCTCTTCGTCCAGCTTCTTCCAGACCTCCGAGACATCATCCCAGTCAAAACCCACGGCCGCGGCTTTTTGCTGCATGCGGAAGGAACGGTGCAATTCCGGCAAAGCGCGCGGAATGCCGTCCAGCAGGTGCTCACCGGGATCTTTGCGCTTGTCCCGCTCCCAGTTCCGGTTTACTTCTTCCTTGCTGTATTCGCGGTCTTTTTGAAAAACATGCGGATGCCTGCGGCGCATTTTTGCATTGATTCCCTCAAACACCTCTTCAAAACCAAACTGTCCCTCCTCCTCCGCGATCAGTATCTGAAACACCACATGCAGGAGCACATCCCCCAGTTCCTTTCTCAATTGTTCGTAATTTTTCGCGTTGACGGCATCGATGGTTTCATGAACTTCTTCCAGAAAATACGGCAACAGCGAACGGGAATTCTGCTCCCGGTCCCAGGGACAACCTTCCGGAGAGCGCAAAATGCGAACAATGGCGATGAGTTCATCGAGACTTTTCATTAAAATCCGGTGCTTTATGGTGGGCACGGATGATACGGAGACGCTGTATGCGTTTATGCTCCATCTCATCGACGATAAAAATATGGTTTTGATAGCGGAAAGCGTCATGCCTTCCCGGAATGCGGCCCAGACGATCCATCACAAAACCCCCAAGTGTGTCGTAAGCCCGCTCTTCCGGAAAACGGATATCCAGGATCTCTTCGAGTTCGTCCAGATTGATGGAAGCGTTTACGGCGCACTCGTTCCGCGTCAGCCATTTGAGCATATTGCTGCCGGCCTCGTTTTCGTCCCGGATGTCCCCCACGATCTCTTCAATGGCATCCTCCAGGCTAACCAGTCCGCTGGTGCCTCCGTATTCATCAACCACAATGGCGATCTTGGTCTTTTTTTCCTGAAAAACCGTGATCGCCCTGGAAACGGAGCACTGTTCCGGGAGAAATAAGGGCGGACGAATGAGCTTTTCGATCGTAACCTTCTCCTTTCCGTCCAGATATCCAAGAATATCCTTTTCGGATATAAATCCAATGATGTTGTCAAGGTCGTTCCGGTAAACGGGAAAACGCGCAAAGCGCTGGTTGCTGACAAAATTAAAAATATCTTCCAGCGGGCGATCGGCGTCCACAGCCACCATGTCCGGCCGCGGAATCATGATCTCGCGTACGCAGGTTTCGGTGGATTCCAGCAGTGAAGTGATCATTTCGATTTCTTTTTCCTGGAATTCTCCGCGTTCCTCGCCAATCTGTACCAGGGTTTTAATGTCATCCTCGTTACGGATCAGGCTGTCCTGTTTGATGCGCAGCGCTTTTTCGGCAATACGGCTGATCAGGTACAGCACAATGGTCAGCGGGAAAAATACAGTGTAAAATATAGCGATCAGCATGCTCATCCGAACACCTGTCTTTTCGGCATTGTGCAGCGAAATGGTCTTGGGAATGATCTCGCCAAAGACCAGCACCAGCAGCGTGACAAGCACAATTTCCAGAAATGCCGTCACGAGGTGATGCATTCCGTACTCCCGGGAAAGCCGGTAGACCATTACGGTGCTGAGCACGGTAAGTGCGATATTGACGAGGGTGTTACCGACCAGAATACTGATCAGCAATTTTTGCGGCTTGCCAAGCAGTTTCAGGGTGCGTTTGGCACCCTTGCTTTTCATATTTCGCAGGACGTCCTTTCTGGCGCCGAACAGCGCGGTTTCGGAACCGGAAAAAATTCCGGAAAGTACCAAAAGGCCGATAAAAATGATAATGCTTAAACCCGGGGACATGGCTATCCGTCAAAAAATTGCGTTAAGAAACGATCTTCCAGTTCCGTCATACTGCGGCGCTCCGCTTCGCTGCCGTCTTCGTAACCGCACAGATGGCAGGCTCCGTGGATCAGCACCCGGGCAAATTCCCGCTCGGGTCGCTCACCGTAGCTTTCCGCATTGTTGCGGATCCGCTCCGGACTGCAGTATAATTCCCCTTCAAGCGTCATTTCGTCTTCCAGCAGGAAACTGATAATATCCGTATACACATCTTCGTTAAAATAAGAGACCTTCATTTCGCGCAGGGCTTCCTCTCCGGTGGCGATCAGCCTGATCTGAAAATCCCTGCGCTCCAGGGCAAGAAGAACGTTTCTCAGCAATTGCCGTATGCGCAGATCCGGAAGCGGAAGTTTGACCTTGCTTTCGTTAAAGATTCGAATGCTGCAACTCATGCTTTGACTTCCTGAAGATTCGTTCTGCTCTCGCTCTTGTCTTCCTTTTTTTCGTCCTTATGCTCCTCTTTTTTATCGCCGCTTTTCTCTTCGTCTTTTTTATCTTCCGGGTATGGCAGGCGTTCGTGATACAGTCCTACCAGCATCGGATAAATGGCTTTTTTTATATTCTGTACATCGGCAATGGTCAGAGGACATTCATCCAGCTGGCCGCCGTAAAGGCGTTTTTCGATCACGTCGTCGATCTTGGCCTCGATGTTCCGCGGACTGGGTTTGACCAGTGATCGCACCGCCGCTTCCGCCGCTTCGACGATCATGAGCAGTCCGGTCTCTTTACTGTTGGGTTTGGGACCCGGATAGCGGAATTCGTTTTCCTGAACGGCATTTTCGCCGGATTCTTCTTTGGCTTTCTGATAAAAATAATCCACCAGCATCGTACCGTGATGCATGGCAATAAAGTCCTTAACGCGGTTCGGAAGTTTTTCTTCTTCGGCCAGGTCCATGCCGTTGCGCACATGCGAAATGATCACTTTTGCCGCCATGTGGGGTTTGAGCTGATCGAGCTTATTGTTGCCGGAAGCCTGATTTTCCACAAAATACTCGGCTTTACTGAGTTTGCCGATATCATGATAATAGGCACCGACACGGGCAAGCAGGCTGTTGGCGCCGATCTTGTCCGCCGCCGTTTCCAGAAGATTTCCCACAACGATACAATGATTAAAGGTTCCGGGCGCTTCCAGGGACAAGCGTTTCAGCAGCGGGCGGTTCATGTCTGAAAGTTCCAGCAGCGAAAGACTGGTCGTTACACCAAAGATCTTTTCCAGCATGATCATCAGTCCGTTGGTAACCAGCACGGAAACCACGGCATTCCCCAGCGCCATCGCGCTCATATTCATAAGCTGCGAAGGAGACTCCAGTGACGAGATCCCGGTCGCGGCAATGCCGACAACATAGCCGATAAGGACAAAGAGCAGGGGCCGAAGAACGTTTTCACGGTTACGGTTGCCGCGCAGGGAGATGATGGCCATCATGACGGGGAATACGTGCAGAATAATAAAGCGGAAGGAACCGCCCATAACATAGGTCAGCACCAGCAAAACCACGGCCGAGCCGGTCATCGCGATGCGCTCGTCAAAAAAGACCATCAGCAGCATGGCCGTGATCGTCATCGGAACCAGGGCAATATTCGCGGGTGCAAGCATGGCGATCACCGAACCCAGCCCCAGGCTCAGCAGCATACAAATGATCAGCAGTAAAAAGCGGTTGACATCGTTAAAAATGCTTTTATCGTAAAGGATAAGGAAAATGACAAAGATCATGTAGATCACGATCATGACCAGGATATCGCCCAGAACTTTCAGTACGGCGTTCCAGCCTTCCATGCTGGCATTGCGCTTTTCTTCGGTGACGTTCAGGGAATAGATCTTCTGAAAGATCTCTTCCGTGATCAGCGTGTTGGCACCGACGATCTTTTCGTCCTTGAATACCTTGCCGGCCACAAGCGGGATGCGGTTGATCATGTCCGTCTGGCGTGTAACGGTGCGCTCCTTGTCATAGACCAGGTTGGGTTTGATCAGGATCCCGGCAATCCTCGCAATAAGGATTTTCTGGGAGTGGGCTTCGAAATCCTTTGCCAGATTTTCGGTTAGCTGTGCGTTTGCAGAGGCAATGTCATAAATATTCTTCTGCATGCCGGGCTTTTCCACTCCCTGAATGCGGACAGCGATCTGGGTTGAACGAATCGAATCCATGGGAATGTCGGAAATGCCGCTTTCATACAGGGAATAAAGATGCGTTATAAAGCTTTCGCGCACCTTTTCCAGATTGACAGGGTTCCCGTCATTGGGGCGGTACAACTCCGTAAAGGGAGATTCGGCGACATTGATGTTGTACTGTTCCCGAAAAGCGTTGCTGATAGCGACAAAGGCATTGCTGTCCGTTCGCACGGTCTCGTTCAGCTTATTAAGGTCGGGCGCGGAATAACGCTCCAGATTCCGGGTCTGCAGGGATTGCTGATATTTATGGTAACGTTGCTCCAGCGTTTTCGCCATTTGAAAGAACAATTCGGTCCGCTCGGCCTGTTCGGCCCGGACGCTTTCATCCAGGGTAAAGACATACGCGACTTTCTTGAGGGCTTCGGCTTGCTCGCGCCGGATCAGTTCCTCCGGTTTGAGAATATCAAAATCATAGGGCGCAATGATGTCCGTACGGGTAATTTCCCCCATTTGGTAATTGTAGCGGTAACTTTGTTTTTTCGGTGCCATTAGGGCGGAAAAGAGGACCATGATGATCAGAACTGAAATGGTCCAGAAGGGAATTTTCAAAGTGTCGCGAAACATCGATTTTCTTTTTTTTGCAATCATAAATGTCATCCTGTAAAATACATAAATTGAAAATAAGACAGTTTGGGTGTTATATCAACGAAAATCACGGCCTATGCGGACGAATATCCTTAATTACAAGCTGAATGCGTTTGATATCGTTCCAGACATTGATCGTAGGGACAAAAGCCAGATCAACCCGCTGGCTGCTATCCATGACCATCTCATATTTGGTCAGCATATTCCAGCCGATGCAGTTCAGCGTGATATTGTCTTCTTTAATGGTGAATTTGAGATGTTTGTCTTTCAGCAGCGACACATTTTTAACGCTGACCCCGTGCAGACTGAATTTTGGCCGCATATTGCCGGGACCGAAAGGTTCCATGTCGTGCAGAAAATCCAGGAGGCGGCTGCCAATTTCCGGCAGCGTGACAGGGGCATCCACTTCTATGGCGGGTTCGAGCATGGTTTCGCTGATATTGCTTTCCGCATAACTTAGGAATTCCGCTTCAAATTCCGGAATGTTTTCTGCGTCTATGGTGAGTCCCGCAGCCATCTGATGTCCGCCGTAGGCGCTCAAATGGGTGGAGCAGGCGGTGAGCGCCGCATGAAGATCAAATCCCGTGATGCTTCTGCCGCTGCCTTTTCCCGCTCCGTCACTGAGTGCGATCAGAAAGACCGGCCGGTTAAAACAGTCCTTGATCTTGGATGAGACAATGCCGATCACCCCGGGGTGCCACTCGCCGGCAAGGATCAGGGCTTTGGGTAATTTGTCCCCGTATTTTTCGCGGATTTGTGCGACCGCTTCCCGGGTGACGTTCCGCTCAACACGCTGACGTTCGGCATTTTCCTGGTGCAGGATAATGCTGAACTCCCGGGCGATCTTGCGGTCCTCGGTGGTCAGCAGCGTAATGGCGCGGCTGGCGTTTCCCATTCTGCCGACGGCATTCAGGCGCGGCGCAAGTCCGAAAACGATATTGACGACCGAGATGTCCTCCGCGGACATTTTACAGACGTTAAAAAGTTCCAGGATGCCGGGGCGGCATACCTGCCCGCGAATACGTTCCAGTCCCGCCCGTACCATGCAGCGGTTTTCATCGGTCAGAGGTACGATATCCGCTGCGGTGCCGATAGCAACCAAATCAAGGTAGGGCGTTGTTTTATCCGCATTGCCGTACAAGCTTATACAAATGCCCTGCAAAAGCTTGAAAACCACGCCGGCACCGCAAAGTTCCCGGAAGGGATAGTTGTCTTCATTGCGCTTCGGATCAAGAATGGCACTGGCCTCGGGAAGGAATTCCCCCTGCTCGTGATGGTCGGTAATGATGACCGATATTCCGTTGCGGACTGCATAAGCGATCTCTTCATTTGCGGTAATGCCGCAGTCGCAGGTTATGACAAGATTGATCTGCTGCTCGATGGCATGGTCGATGCCTTCCATCGAAACCCCGTAACCTTCTTTTTCCCGTTCGGGAATATAATAATAGACATTTTCGTTCAGGGTCCGGAGAAAAAGGTATAATATGGAAGTGGAGGTCACACCGTCGACATCGTAATCGCCGTAGATCAGGATCTTTTTCTTTTCCTTGCAGGCGTCGATCATTATTGTAACCGCTTTATCCATGTCCAGCATCAGAAAGGGGTCATAGAGCGTAGCGTTCTTTTTGTCAAAATACTGCTCCAGGGCCGGCAGGGAGCGAATGTTCCGGTTCAGTAAAACGCGGGTGTAGAGCAGCGGCAGACGGAATAGTCTGCTGTAATCAAGCACATCTTCCGCGGATGTTTCGGGATAGATCCATTTCATACTTATGCTCATTTCGCATTGAAAGGTCAAAAAGCTTAAAGCCGGTCATAAGCCGAATTCTGTTGCCCTGTCCGCCAAATGGCGGAAGGACGATGACCATTTATCTTGCCGGTCCGTTTCCGGGCCGGTCCAGCCACGACCAGGAAAGCGTTAACCCGAGCAGGGCATACTTTCCGATTTGTGTTGCTCCGGATGGGGCTTGCCGAGCTTCCGGCGTTGCCGCCGGAACTGGTGAGCTCTTACCTCGCCGTTTCACCGTGACCCCGACGAATCGGGGACGTTTGCTTTCTGTTGCGCTATCCAGCCCTCACGGGCTCCCTGTGTTACGGGGCATCCTGCTCTGCGGAGTTCGGACTTTCCTCCCCGGTCCCGCCCCGGAATTCGGGGTCGGGATGGAGCGGTCATCTCGCCGACTTTAAGCTATTCTTCCTCTTTTTCAAGCGACGCGTATAAAAAACGGCCGCAATAATCACAGGTAATGACCTGATTTCTTTTATAAATATTCACCCGTTTCTGGGGAATGACCCGGTTATGGCAGCCGCTGCAGGCGTCGCGGACCAATGCTACGACCGCAAGACCGTTACGGGCATTGCGGACACGCGTATACATGCTGATAAAATTCCGCGGGATGGCGGCGCTCAGCTCACTGCGCTTTGCTTCGATCACGGCCTTTTCCTCTTCCGTCTGCTTCTGGGTCTCTTCCAGCGAGTTCCTGACTTCAACCAGGTGGGCGTCCATGTCCTGAACGTTCTTTTCGCTGCGCTCAAGCGCCTCGCGAAGGCGGTCGTTTTCTTCCCCCGCCTGCAGGATCTGGCCTTCGGCCGTCCGCACCGCCTCTTCGTTGAACTCGATCTCCGCCGTCAATGCATCGTATTCGCGGTTCGTCGTAACAAGATAAAGTTGCTCCTTGTAGCGGACGATCTTTTCTTTCAGGTCTTCGATCTTTGCCTTATTGCTTTGGATCAAACTCTCGTTTTCTTCAATCCCGGTCTGCCGGATAATGTTCTGCTCTTTTTCATTCCCGATCTGCTTTTCCAGGGTCTTGACCGTTTCCGGCAGATCCCCGAGCCGTGCGATCAGCACATCCCGGCGTGTATCGAGTTCCTGAAGTTCAATCAGCTGCTGAAGTACTTTTTGCATGAAGTCATGCCCTCCGCTCATTTTTTTATTGCATATAAAAAACGCACACCTTCAGATGTGCGTTATTTTCCCGGCTCCCGCATTACGGAAACCTTGTAAAGTTCGATTCTCAATGTTCAGAAATACCTCTTATGAATGAACACCAATTAAGCAAATTAATATCGTTGATTTTTGTCGCAATGTCAAATATTTAATGGATTTTTTTAGCGGCTGCCAAGTACCCGGATCCCGGAAAAAACAAAATAAAGCGCTACCAGGATCAGGCAGACGCCCAGGAGGATCGTTACGATCTTGCGGACTTTGGGGTAATTGTACGCACCCGAGCGGTTCATCAGCCAGCCCAGGATGCCGTCCCAGAAAAAATCCACCGATAAATGGACGATGATAAAAAAAACCAGCAATCCGTGACCGAAACTTTTTGCCTGCAGGATCATGGCCAGGCCGGTCGTTGCCCACCAGACAATAAAATAGGGATTGATGCTGCTGACAATACCACCCAGAAAGGCGGAATAGTTTTTTATCTGCAGGTCTTCCTCCCTGCCGGATTTTCTGATCATATCCCCGCCCACGTAAAGCAGCATGGCGGCTCCGGCAAAGGCAATAAGGGCATGAACAAGCGGGTTCTCCATAAAATTCGCCGCATAAAAAGCCAGAAAAAGGATGAGCGGGATCTCGATCATTGCGTGACCGGCAGCCACTACAAAACCGGCAAAACGGGAATGCCGGGCATTGGCGATCACGACCGCCGTTACCGGTCCGGGCATCATCGCTCCGGAAAAAGAGATCACAAAAACGCTGAATAAAAAAAGCAGCTGTTCCATAGACGAAAAGTAAAAAGTTTAGCAGAAAAAGACAAAAGGAAAATTGGTCAGAAACCCCAGCAACGCTATGGCTGGCACGGCGGCGCGCAGGCAGAAGCCGGAAGTTGGGAACCTGGGAAGCTGGGAAGCCTGGTCAGCGGAATTACCTTGAATTTTGAATCTTGAATGTTAAATCAAAACGAATATCAACAAATCAACCCGCCTTCGTCGGGACTGCGGCGCGCAGGCAGAAGCCGGAAGTTGGGAACTTGGGAACCTGGGAAGCCTGGTCAGCGGAATTACCTTGAATTTTGAGTCTTAAATGTTGAATCAAAACAAATATCAACAAATCAACCCGCCTTCGTCGGGACTTCGGCGGACAGGCACCCCGACATTCCTTCAGACGCGACGGGCTTTGATCAATATGATCTCCGGATCTTAAACATGAATTTGCCGTCTTTTTCCGCTCAATACCTAAAAAAGGGACTCTCATCCCTTTTCAGTCTCTTGCTTTTTTACTTTTTTCACTTATCGCATTTCGTGTATCCGCACTGTACGCAGAACTCGCAGCCGTTATCGTATTTCATGGTGCGATTGTTGCATTCGGGACAGATCTTGAAAGTATTGTTCATGGTGGGATCGTCTTCTTCGTCGGTAACGGTATGCACTGAACTCAGCTGGGTCTTAATGGGCAGACTGATCTGTTCGCCCTGTTCCGGCGCCTGTAAAATTCCTTCGTCCCGGAAGAAGCGCTCGATCACGTCCGCCACTTCGGAATAAAAGGAATGGATGTATTTGCCGTCCTTGAAATATCCGCCGTTGGGGTCGTAGATGCTGCGCAGCTCCTCCAGAATGAACTGGGCGTCGCCGGCGCGGCGGAATATCGCCGAGATCAGGCGGGTCAGCACCGCATATTGCGCCGAATGGGTCAGGTCTTTCGAGTTGATGAAAATTTCGATCGGCCGTTTATGGCCGTATTCCATGATGTATCCAAGCGTAACATACACGTTGAATTTTACAAAGGGGCTTTTGATCTTATAGACTTTGGCATCCACCACGTCGGGACGCTTAAGCACCAGCGGCTGCGCTTGCCGTTCGGCGTCTTTTTTTTCCGTTTTCTTTTCCCGGATGCGGTATTCTTTGCTGTAATTTAACATCAGACCACCTCGATCTCTTTGGGATCGCTCACACCCAGGGTCTTGCGGAAATAATGGAAGGGGGTCGAAAGGGTGCCGTCTTCGAGGACCATAACCTCGTCACCGGTGAATTCAACCACCTTGTCTTTGCCGATCTCCATTTCAAAGCGCTTTTCACGGTATTCCTGAAAATCCGACTTTTTCTCCTCCCGGCTCAGAATAGGATAGCGGCTGCCGTCCCGGTAGATGGTAATGCCTTTCAGCCCTTTGGACCAGGCTTCCAGATAGATCGTCGAGATCACTTCGGGCTCGATGTCTTCGGGCAGATTGATGGTCGAAGAAATGGAATGGTCGATATAGCGCTGGCAGACGGCCTGGATCTGCAGCCGTTTGTCGTAGGATATGGTATGCGCCGTCTTAAAAAAGTACGCGGGCAGAATTTCCTCCAGATCGAATTCCTTTTTGACGTCCTTGATCTTGTCGTTCAGATTGTTCAGGTCCAGATAGGCCTGCAGCGTGGAATGGAAGACCTGGAAAAACTGGTTGTCGAAGGATTCCGCGCGACGCTTGTAAAAGAGGGCGAACAGCGGTTCAATGCCGCCGCTGACGCCGATGTAATTGGTTTTCCCGATCTCGAAGGATTTGATTATATTGCTGATGGTACCTGTCGGTGCGATCGAGGTCAGCGCGATGTTGCGCAGCCCAAAGTTCCGGATATGCTCGCGGGTTTCTTCGGACAGCGATTCCCGGAAAAAAGGCCCTTTTTCGTATTTATCATAATCGAAGCTCTCGCAGTGGCCTTTTTCCTTTGACAGCTGCGAAGAGGTCATATAGGCAATGTCGTTGATGAAACTCATTACCTCTTCCATCAGCTCAACACCCTGCTCCGAGTCGTAATCCAGCCCGAGCTGGAAGAGCATGTCGGCAATCCCCATGATCCCCAGTCCGAGGCGGCGCGTGGCCTGCGCGGCAATGCGTTGTTTTTCCAGCGGGTTCAGCAGTTCGTTCCAACTGACCACATTATCCAGAAAACGCACACAGTTCCCGGTCGATATCTTTAGCTGCTCCCAGTCGATCTTTGCCTTCGGCGTAAATCCGTCGCGCACAAAGCGGCTCAGGTTAATGGATCCCAGATTGCAGGCTCCGCCGTCTTCCAGCGGAACCTCGGCGCAGGGATTGGTGGAAATAATGGGCCGGTCCACATAATTGGACGGCGAATATTTGCTCATCTTGCTCCAGAAGATCAGTCCGGGCTCCGCCGAGTGATAATTCGATTCCACGAAAAGGTTCCAGATATCGCGGGCCTTGACAAGATCCCGGATCTCCCCGGAAGGTTCCGAAGCAAAATACAGGAGAAAATCACCGGCGTAGCGCAAGGAAAGCTCCCAGTCCCCCTTCCCCACATCCAGCAGGTAATCTCCGTAAACGTCCCGCTTGTTCTTGTCCCGCAGGTCCTCTTCCCGGACATTGCGGCCGAATTGCTCCTCGAGCCAGGCGTTCATTTTTTCGGTATCCGCAAAGGTCTTGAGCAATTCGTAGTCCTCAACGTCCTTGCTCGGGATCCCCAGCGAATAGTAATAACCTTTATCCTGGAGCGCTTCGGTCAAGCGCAGTTTATGGCGTTTGCGGTAAACCAGAATGCTGTCGCGCTTGTATTCGTTCTCTTCCCAGACCGCCTGCATGAATTCGTCGGAAACCTTGATTGAAATATTGGCAAAACGGATCTGGGTGTTGTCCATGACCTGCCGTTTGATCTCGGACAGCTGTTCTTCGCTGAATTTACCGCTCCAGCTGCATTGTTCCACGATCTGCCGGGTGACCCAGTTGGGCGTTTTTTTGACCCTGATAAAATGAAAAATGTCCGGATGCTTGATATCGATGGTCAGCATCAGCGCGCCGCGGCGGCCGGACTGACCGATCAGTCCCGTGGTCATGGAAAAAAGCTCCATAAAGGATACTGCGCCGGTGGAACTGTCCGCGGCGTTGTGCACAATGGAATCCCGGGGACGCAGCGGCGTGATATCCACGCCGACACCGCCGCCGTAAGAATAGGTCCGGGCGCACTCCGCCGCCGTTTTGTAAATGGATTCAATGTTGTCCGTGGCAATGCCCGTCACAAAACAGTTTGCCAGCGTTTTCAGCCGGTAAAGGTCCCCCGCTCCCGCCAGCACGCGGCCGCCCGCGATCCAGTATCCGTTGTACAGATCCCGGTAAAAATGCTCGGCCCATTCCTTTTGCTTGATCTTGGAAACTTCCTGCGCCGCCACGAAAGAGGCAATGCGCATGAAAACATCTTCCGGACGCTCTTCAATGGGATTGCCGTCATAATCGCGCAAGTAGTATTTTTTACTGTAAATGTTTTCCGCAAGCTCATTGCCATTCAAATAATTCTCGTGCTGCGGCAGGTCCCCGCTTTCGACGGCACCGCGAAGATGTTCGTACAACTGTTCATAGGTCTTGATCTTTTCTTCTCCGACCATTTTTGTGAACTTGCCGCGATACCTGAACATGTTTTTAAACGACATCTGGTCCTCATTATGACATTTACTTGATTAATAAGCAATTACACAACATATGGTATAATCAACACGAAAGATTATACAACATGTAGTAATTAAAATCAAATTAATTTTTTTCCCGGGGCTGTTGCCGCATGGCACAATTACATTAAATACAATTTCTTATGAACCGCAAAAATTTTTATTTTCGCCCGCTTTCCGGAAAATTGCGTTTTTGCCGGTTTCGTTTTTTTCGATGATTTTTTCAAGTTTCAGCTTGACAAGATGATGCAACTTAATTAAAATACGTGACAACATCGTAGTTATCATATTCTCAACGATTATAAATAGAGGTTGCTGTGACAGAAACAGTTACGACGCTAAACGAGGAAGAGAAAACGCATTATACTATTTCTCAACTTCTCGAATTCAATTTAAAAAATCTTCAGGAAATCGCGCTGGATTTTGAAGTCCCGGGTGCACAAAACCTAAAAAAACAGGAGCTGGTCTTCAAGATTTTGGCTTGTCAGGCTGAAAGCCAGGGACACGTCTTTGAAGAGGGGGTGGTGGAGATCCTGCAGGACGGCTACGGATTTCTGCGCAGCCAGCGCTTCAGCTATCTGGGCAGCGAGCTGGACATTTATGTGGCTCCGACACAGATCCGCCGTTTCGGGCTGAAGACCGGCCATTTGGTCGCCGGCCAGCTGCGGCCGCCCAAGGAAGGGGAAAAGTTCTTTGCTCTCCTGAAGGTCGAGGCCATCAATAATATGGATCCCTCCTATGCCAAGACCCTGGAATCCTTTGAAAACCTGACGCCGCTGTATCCCGACGAACGCCTGCACCTTGAACGCTATGACGAAAACGATCTTTCCATGCGTATTGTGGACCTGCTGGCGCCCATTGGCAAGGGACAGCGCGGACTGATCACGGCGCAGCCCAAGACCGGCAAGACCATTTTGCTGCAGAAGATCGCCAACTGCATTCTGGCGAATCATCCCGAGGTCATTCTGATGGTCCTGCTGATCGACGAGCGTCCCGAGGAAGTGACCGATATGGAACGCCATGTCAACGCCGAAGTGATCAGCTCCACCTTTGACGAGCCCCCGGAACGGCATGTGCAGGTCTCGGAAATGGTCCTGGAAAAATCCAAGCGCCTGGTGGAATACGGCCATGACGTCGTGATCCTGCTGGACAGCATCACCCGTCTGGGCCGCGCCCACAACGCCGTGGTACCGCACTCGGGCAAGATCCTTTCCGGCGGTATCGACAGCAACGCCCTGCACAAGCCCAAGCGCTTTTTCGGTTCGGCGCGAAATATCGAGAACGGCGGCAGCCTGACCATTATCGCCACCGCCCTGATCGATACCGGCAGCCGCATGGATGACGTGATCTTTGAGGAATTCAAAGGAACGGGCAACATGGAACTGGTGCTTGACCGCCGCCTGAGCGACCGCCGCATCTTCCCGTCCATCGATGTCAACCGTTCCAGCACCCGCAAGGAAGAATTGCTGCTGCCGCAAAAAGAGCTGGCACGCGTCTGGATCCTGCGGAAATTCCTGAACGAAATGAGTCCCATGGAAGCCATGGAATTCATGATCGACCGCATGTCCAATTCCAAGAGCAATAAGGAATTCCTCCGGACGATGAACTCCTGATCTTTGACGAATTCTTTAAATAGCCATAGGAGCGCAATATGAAAGTTGTTCTGCGCGTTATTCAGATCACCTTGCTGGTCGTCGTTGTTCTTTTGCTGGCGGGACTTTTTGTGGTGGACCGCATCGCGTCCAAAAGCCTGCCGGATTACAACAAAGACGTCGACCTGCGGAATATGACGGCACGGGTGGAAATCTTCCGTGACGAATATGCCGTTCCGCATATTTATGCCGAGACCGAAGAAGACCTGTACCGGGCGGTCGGCTACGTAATGGCGCAGGACCGGCTCTGGCAGATGGACCTGATGCGCCGCGGCACGCAGGGGCGCCTCTCCGAGATCTTCGGCGCTGGACAGGTGGAAACGGACGTCCTGATGCGCGCCCTGCGCATTTCCGATAAATCCGAGGAGATCCTGAAAACCCTCGATCCCGAACTGCGGCTCTGCCTGATGGCCTTTGCCGACGGCGTCAACCAGTTCATCGATACGCATAAAAAGAAACTTCCGCCCGAATTCACCATCCTGGGCTATGAACCGGAACCCTGGGAGCCCAAGCACTCGGTCAACATGATCGGCTATATGTCCTGGGACCTGACCTCCGGCTACCGCAGCAAGATCACCCTGCACCAGCTGCAGCAGCTCGCGGGCGAAGAAAAAACCCGCACATTCCTGCCGGAAACGGAGATCCACCGGACCCTGGTCTATCCGGAACTGAAGGATACGCTTGTTTCTTCGCGCCTGCAGGCCGCTTACGAACAGATGCAGGAACTGGGCCTGGGCGGCGTTTTTCACGGCAGCAACAACTGGGCGGTCAACCGCTTTAAGACCCGCAGCGGCCGGGCGATTTTGTGCAACGATATGCACCTGGGCTATTTTGCTCCGGGGATCTGGTATCAGATGCACTGCGTGGTTGAAGGAAAACTCAATATTACCGGCCTCTCGGTTCCCGGTCAGCCCTTTATTATCTGCGGACATAACGACAAGATCGCCTGGGGCATGACGAATGTGGGCGTGGACGACACGGATTTTTATATCGAGCGCCTGAACCCCGATTCGACGATGTATTTTTTCAACCGGCGCTGGGCGGGACTGGAGGTTCGTGAAGAGAAGATCCGGATCAAATCGGGCAACGACCTGACCCGTAAGATCCGCTTTACCCACCGCGGACCCATTATTTCGCAATTCCAGAATATTGAGGAAGCAGCCATCTCCATGCGCTGGGTCGGGAACGAAAGCAGCAACGAGCTTCTGGGCATTTACAAATTGAACTATGCGCAGAACTGGGAAGATTTCCGCGAGGCCTGCGCGCTTTTCCGCGCCATCAGCCAGAATATCGCCTATGCGGATATCGAGGGAAATATCGGCCTGCAGACGGCGGCGGGCGTGCCCCTGAAAAAAGACCATTCCTATGCCCTGTATCCCGGCGAGACGGATGAATTCGACTGGGAGGGGCTGATGCCTTTTGAGCAATTACCTTTCAGCTTTAATCCGGAAACGGGCATGCTGTCCTCGGCGAACAATCAGATCGCCGGGAAACCGTACCCTTTTCCCATTGCGCAGTGGCCGGAAGCCCCCTACCGCATCGAACGCATTCGTGAACTGCTGGAACAGAAGAATTATCTGGGCGTCGAGGACATGAAAGCGCTGCAGCTGGACCGCTATTCCCTGCTTTTCCGCGATATCAAGCCCCGCATGGCGCTTGCCCTCAACGCCGCGGATCTCAGTCCCCTGGAGCAGGAAGCCTTTACCCTGTTCAAAACCTGGGACGGCGATCTGGACAAGGACGCCGCAGCACCCGCCATTCTGAACATGTTCTATATGAAATTTCTGGAACACAGCATGGGTGACGAACTTGACAGCCTGCACTACGACAAGGTCCTGCGCAGTACCGTCTTTGTCCGGAATTTTATGCTGAACGTCTGGAAAGACGAAAGCTCGCCCTGGCTGGACGATATCCGCACGCCGGGGATCACGGAAAATATGGATGACATCATCACCGCCGCATACAAATCGGCCGTTGCCGAACTTGCCGGACAGCTTGGCGAAAAACCCGATAAATGGAAATGGGGCGCTATCCATCAGCTGACGCTGGAACATCCCATGGGCGGCGTAAAGCTCCTGAGCCGGCTTTTCAATTTGAACCGCGGACCCTTCCCGATGAGCGGCGACTGTTTCAATGTGGGGCAGATCGCTTACCGCTATTACAATCCTTTCAAGGTGGTGCACGGGCCTTCGCACCGGCATATCTATACGACGGACGACTGGGACCGCTCGCTGACGGTGATCCCCACGGGAACCTCCGGCATTCCCAAGAGTCCTTATTATTGTGACCAGACCCGTTTATATCTGGACGGGGAATACCACCCGGATTATGTCAGCCGCCAGCTGGTTCGCGGAGCCGCCAAGTACCGGATGGAGATCCGCTAGGCGCTTTTTAAAAAAATCCGTTTTTAAATTTTGAAAAACGGGGCATATCCCTTATATTTTCCCCGCTATTTGATAGGGACCGTCCTTGCGGCGGTCCGGATTTGCGCACGTAGCTCAGCTGGATAGAGCGACGGATTCCGGTTCCGTAGGCCGAGGGTTCGACTCCTTCCGTGCGTACCAAGTCCACCGAAGGTGGACGCAGGTCAGCCGTAGCCCCGAAGGATCGGGGCGAAGGCTGACAAAAGTTTGACATAGAGTATCCGGTCACTTTTCATTGTTCACTACAGATTACTGATCACCGGTTACCGCTCACTGATTCGCGCCGTTAGCTCAATTGGTAGAGCACCGGACTCTTAATCCGTTGGTTCGGGGTTCGATTCCCTGACGGCGTACCACTTAAGCCCCTGTCATTTAACAAGATACAGGGGCTTTTCTGTGCGCAGCATTTCTTGGGATATATTGCGGGAAACGGC
>JAQVTR010000074.1 GCA_028699915.1 Fidelibacterota bacterium | reverse complement strand
TGCACGTCCCGGGATTGGGATCGGAGACAAGGTAAGCGTTGAACAGGAAGGCAATATTCTGACAAAAACCACCTTACTGGCCTATGGCCTGCCGCTGCTTTTCTTCATTGCCGGATTTTTTCTCGCCGGTCTGCTGCCGGTAGGCCGGGTTCCGCAGGAGCTGATCCGTTTTCTCTGCGCCTGCGCCGGATTGATTGCCGGCGGAGCTCTGGGACGCATCGCCGCTGGCCGTTTGTCGCAAAAATTGCAGCACTACATCCGTATTAAACCGAATAAAATATAGCAAATACTGAAGAATATTTATAATAATTCGATATTATTTCGGATTTAATGAGATAAAACAAATTATTTTGCCAGATAATAAAATAAAAGTTGTCTTTGTGCAATTTGCATTTTATTTTTAGCGCAGATTTTTGACCGGGAAAGAAGGAAAACCATGAAAAATACGGATGCGGACATTATAAAGATATTCGGAATGAATGTTTTTGGCGACGCTGTGATGCGTCAGCGTTTACCGAAAAATATTTATCAGGAACTCAAAGAAGTCATTAAATGCCGCCGGCCTTTAAGCGAGAATATGGCGGAGATCGTAGCCAATGCCATGAAGGACTGGGCTATTGAAAAGGGGGCTACGCATTATACGCACTGGTTTCAGCCGCTAACCGGAATTACGGCGGAAAAACACGAGTCCTTTATTTCACCCAACGGGGACGGTTCTGTGATCATGGAGTTTTCCGGAAAAGAACTGATCCAGGGAGAACCTGACGCCTCGTCTTTTCCCAACGGAGGATTGCGGGCGACCTTTGAAGCACGCGGCTATACCGTCTGGGATGTGACTTCGCCCGCATTCATTAAAGATGATGAGAATGGAAAAACCTTATACATTCCTACGGCCTTCTATTCGTTTACCGGCGAAGCGCTGGATAAAAAAACCCCGCTGCTGCGCTCCATAGACGCCCTTTCCCGGCAGGTGATACGCGTTCTGCGTATCATGGGCAATACCGCCTCCCGTTATGCGATCCCGAATGTGGGTCCCGAACAAGAATATTTTCTGATCGATGAAAGTTATTACAACCGGCGTCTGGACCTGCAGATGACCGGCCGCACCCTTTTTGGAGCTGCGGCCCCCAAGGGTCATGAGCTGGATGACCATTATTTCGGCAGTATTAAAGAACGGGTCTCCCGCTTTATGAACGATCTGGATATGGAGCTCTGGAAACTGGGCGTGTCGGCAAAGACAAAACACAACGAAGTTGCCCCAAACCAATATGAACTGGCGGTTGTTTACGGGGACTGCAATGTCACGATCGATCAGAATCATCTGGTGATGGATGTCATGAAACGCGTTGCCCGCCAGTACCAGCTGGTTTGCCTGCTACACGAAAAACCCTTTGCACGGGTGAACGGTTCCGGGAAACACAACAACTGGTCCGTCAGCACCGACGACGGGATCAACCTGCTCAGCCCCGGGAAAACACCCGGAGAAGATGCAAGTTTTCTGCTTTTCCTCTCTGCTGTGATCAAGGCTATTGATCTGCATGCGGACCTGTTGCGCCTGGCATCCGCCACGCCGGGGAATGATCATCGGCTGGGCGGAAACGAAGCCCCGCCATCCATCATTTCGGTATACCTGGGGAACACCCTGACGGATATTCTGGAAAACATCAGTAACGGCAAGCCCAACGGCAAACGCCGGGATCCCGTCTTTAAACCGGGCGTATCGGCGCTTCCCGATATTTCGCGGGACGATACCGACCGCAACCGCACTTCACCGTTCGCTTTTACGGCAAACAAGTTTGAATTCCGTATGATCTCTTCCCAGGCATCCCTGGCGCGGCCCAATATGATTCTGAATACCATTGTTGCGGACCAGCTTGCAAAGTTTGCAGACCGATTGGAACAGGCAAAGGACGTTAACGGCGAGATAAGCGCAATTATCCGGGATGTATATCGCGAGCATAAACGTATTATTTTTAACGGCGACGGGTATTCCCGGGAATGGCAGGAAGAAGCCAAACATCGCGGTCTGCCCTTCTTTGCAAAAAGCGTGGATGTCTTTCCGGTACTGATGGAAGAAAAGAATATCGAGTTGTTTGAACGGCACGGTGTTCTGAGCCATGCCGAGCTAAAGGCACGGACACATATCCTGCTCGAAAATTATACGCTGAAGAATATGATCGAAGCCGCCACCATGATCAGCATGGCGGAACGTGAGATCCGCCCTGCATTTATCCGCTATCAGGAAAAACTGGCCGCCGCGGCACTGCGGATACAGGAAGTCGGTGCGGACAACTCCCTCCACCGTGAACTGCTGGATGAAAGTATTGCAGCACTGAAAGAATTCCAGCAAGTCCTGCAGGAGCTGAAAGCGGTCACTGCCCGGGCGCAGAGTATTCGCGATTGTGCCGAGCAGGCACGTTTTGTGGGCGACCGGGTAAGCGTATGCATGGAAACTCTGCGCGAAAAAACGGATATGCTTGAAACACTCTGCAATGCCGCAGACTGGCCGATACCCACCTATGCGGAGATGCTGTTCAAAATTTGACGAGACCTGTCCCGGGCTTTCCGGGACCCTGTTTGCACGCGATAAGTGTTTTATTATCATTTCTGCGGGACTTTTTCACGGCAGACCTGCCGGATGCGGGTATTTATTGAAAATAGAAAGGAAAACCGGCGGATGCCGCCGCGGAAAGTAAATGGAATTACTGAATAAAGTGCTTGAAAATGAAAACAATATGTTTCAAATTACAAGACAATGATATTTAGGTGCCATTCATGTTAACACGGCATATCCTTTCGGCATAAAGGATCAAGGAAAATTCTAATGGAACCGTGTGTTCCCAAAATCGGGGTATTTATGAAAAAGTCAGTATTTATAGTCCTGCTCATGATCACGCTCTTTTCCTCGCTGAGCCTGCAGGCTGCCACACGCTACAAATGGGTTGTGGTAGGCGCTCTGCACAGTTTTTATTACGATACCGGGAATGAAGTAGAAGTTGCCATCAATTCTGATGAGCAGATCTGGGGTTTTTCATGGAACGCTTTTTACCGTCATCAGGACATGCAGGCGGCCCGCGGAATGTGGATTGCCGCCGCGGATTTTTACGATCCCGTCATGGGGCGGACCTATGAATACAAGGTTGCCCATAACGGTCCCCGGGCTGTTGCGGATATTGAAATGCGCGAATATATTCCGCAGGAAATCAAACAAATTGCACGCTACCCGCACCCGGAAGTGTATGTGGACGGCAATGAGGGCAGCGACATGATGAATGCCGCCGACGCGAAGAATGATGATATTGACGAGGTCAATCCCTCCATTTCCGCAGACCGGATCGTGTTCAACCGGGTCAATACATCGCTGGGCCTTACCATGAAACGTACGATCTATGTTCTTGCGCAGCAAAATTACGAAAACATGCACATTCATGAATATGAATTTGAAAATACTGGAATTTATAACGCAGCCGGTGATGTCTATGAGCAAACGCTGAAGGGCGTTTATTTCCACTGGCAGTGGCGCGACGCCATCTGCCTGCAGGGGTCCTGGGAAGGAACCTACCTTGCGTCGCGGAGGAACTGGATACAGAACTCGGTGCGGGACATTCGCTGGGGTTACGCTACCATGAACGATGTGATCGGCAGGGACCCCGACAATCCCTTGCTGGTTTCTTCCAGGCTGGACCGCAGCGGTCAGGATGCGCAGGACGATCAGGGCAACTGGATGCGCGGATATATGTCCTGGCTGGGATACTGGTCCGATTTTGGCTATGACAATATCGGTTCACCGCTCGTGAATGCGGTTGCCCACCATGATTTTGTCCGCTTGAACGACGGGCGTTTGGGATCTCCCCAATACAAAGGCATGGTCGTGATCCATGCGGATAAATCCCCGACCGATCCCTCCGATGATCCCGCCCAGCCAAAATCCACCGGTTTTATCAACAGCAACAATCCGCATACACAGGCTGCGGGACTCAATCAATACGATGCGGATTTTATGAAAGAAAAATATCTGACCCATATTGCGGGCGGGCATAAAGGGAACCATTCCGAGACCGTTTGGCAGACGCAAAGCTCGGTGGACGGACTTTTGGCGGATGCCGGCGCCTACAGCAAAGGGAATAACGCACCCGGTTATTCACAAATGACGGCTTTTGGTCCCTACACCATCGCTCCGGGACAAAAGATCCGCATTGTTTTTGCGGAATGCGCGGCCGGCCTGCCGCATGACTATGCTTACGAAGTGGGCAAACTCTGGCACCGGGCCAAGTATGATAGCGAAACGCTCGAAGTCATCGATCCGCAGAATCCTTCCGCGACCATGACGATCAATGCCGACAATGCCAATGAATGGAAGGACCGCATGGTTTACAGCGGTCGCGATTCGATGATCGCAACCTTCCGCAATGCCATTAATTTGTATAACAACGGATTTTACGATGGCGTCCCCGAAGCGCCGCGTCCTCCCGAACTGGTCGAGATATTCTCAACGGAAGACGGCGTTAAGATCAAGTGGCAAGCCAGCCAGACGCTCACAAATCCGGCATTTGAAGGCTTCCGCATCTATCGCGCCTTCGTGGAAAAAGATTCGACCTATCGCGTTGTTTTGGACTGCAATGTCAGCGACGGGAATCTTGACAATTACCGGGTAAGCGGAAGTTCGGACGAATTTGAATACCTCGATGCGCAACCCCTGCGCGGACAAAACTATTACTATTACATTACCAGCTATGACGACGGATCGCAGAACGTTCTGCAGCCGGGCGTAGAGCTGGAAAGCAGCCCCTTCTTTACGCGCAGCAATCGTGCGGCGACCGTCAAAAGCCCGCCGGCGCCGAATGAGAAGCTCTTTATTGATGACTATGATCTGGAAAATCCCGCCGACCGTAAAGAGCTGATGGAGCTTTTGGTCAAGATCGTTCCCAATCCTATTAACGTACGGAACGAGAGGATCCAGTTTGTGGGGAATGTCAACAAACTGCTCTTTGCCGGTGTTCCGAACGGCTGCCTTATCAAGATATTCAGCGAACGCGGTGATTTTGTCGCCGACGTGGAACAGTCTGAAGAAGGCTATGCCTGGTATCTGACCAGCGACTGGCAACAAATCCTGGTCAGCGGCGTCTACATCGCCCATTTTGAAATGCAGCAGGATTTTGCCGATGCCAAGACCGGCGTGCGTTTAAAAAAGGGGGATTCGATGATCAAAAAGTTTATTGTGATCCGCTGATAGACATTTTATAATTCAGCCGGATATAGAAACACATTTTTGTTCACAGGCGGAGCCGCAGCCCCGCACGCGTGAGCAAGCGTGTCAGCAGGTAAATGAATCCCGTATAAACCATTGCACGCAAAATCCCGATGATCCCGGAACCCAGCTCCGTTCCGTAAAATCCCGCGATCCCGATCAGCCGGAAAACATAGATGAACATCACATGCAAAAGGTAGGCCAGAAGCGGATTAACGGCCACAGGCTTGAAAAAACCGTAGCCCAATTCCTTGCCCCTTATATCCGAGATCCAATAGATCAGCATAAAGAGTACGACACAGATTGCGCTGCTGTACAAAGCCCAGGAGGGCGTTGCGGCGATCTTGTCAATGCCGTATAAGCCGTAGAGGGCAAATCCGGCCAAGAGCAAAAGCAGGGCAAAAAGCCCCATTTCCATAAGAACATCCCGTTTTTTCTCCCTTTTGGCGCGGATCAGGAAATGTCCGCAAAGCAGTCCGCTGAAGGTGATCAGCACATGCGTGCCAAAATGGCTTCCGATAAAAAAGATATCCTTTATCCGGCCGAGGAAATCCAGCTGTCCCGAACGGTCGGCGATATACAGCAGAACGCAGAAAAAAGGAACAATAAAAAGCAGCAGGGGCTTGTCTCTGAACAACAGGTACAAGAGACTGCTGATAAGGTAAGCAAAGCCGATCTCGCCCAGAATGCCCCACCAGCCTGTCTGGATCCATGCACTGCCGTTTTCCCCGTTTCTCCGGAAAAGGACAAGCATCACGATCAGCAGCAGCGCTCCCAGCCATTTCAGGATAAAAAAGATCCCGGGTTTGTTTTCTTTCTCGGACCAGCTTCCCCAGAAGAGGATCACGCCCAGGTACATGATCAGGTTCCACCCGGCAGCTGACATGGACGTGACAGCGGGTCCGTTCAGCATCAGCAGTCCGATGGCCAGCAAGCCCGCAGTACGAATCAGAATATGTACCGTTAGCGATTTTAGGGGATCGTTTTTTTCCCGCCGGGCAAAGGCATAAGGCAGTGCCAGGCCCACAATGAAAAGGAAGGCCGGAAAAACCACATCCACAAAGGTCATGCCCGGAGAACCGGGTTCCGCGTGTTTCAGCCAGCCGGGAATGTTGCGCACACCGGCCACATCATTCACAAAGATCATCAGTAGAATGGTCAGACCCCGGAATATATCGATCGACCGTACACGTTCGCTGACCTTGATAGAGTTGTCCATTTATTTTACCCGTTTAATGTTTCGAATGAATAAATATAAAGAAGCGGCGGATAAAATCAAATGAATGAATCCATGGTTCGCGCATGACAAAGAAACGCAGTGAAGCGCTCCTTTGATATCCTGCTTGGAAATGAAGGAGGGCTTTCCTAAATTTGGCCATAAAGAATAAAAAAAGAAAAGTGATGCGTATTTCAATAAAACCGGGAGTCTGTTTGCTTTCCACGCTCAGTGGGGAAGCCTTTCCCGTTGAGCGATGCGGGGAATTTGCAGCGAACGGCGAATCGCTGGAGGTGTTTATCCCGGACATTGAAAAAGCCCGCAT
>JAQVTR010000073.1:5000-6971 GCA_028699915.1 Fidelibacterota bacterium | reverse complement strand
GTGGCTGGAAAACAACGTATCCCGTGACGCATTCCGGCTGTCGGGAAATACGGGGCTTATCAACATCATTGCCATCGCGGGACTGATCTTTGCGGGAACTGCGATCCTGGTGATCTCAGAACGTGTCTTTAACGAGATATGGCGTGTGAAAAAGGGAGGAAGTTATTTCCGCAAGATCACGGGTTTCTGGATCTTTTTTACTATGGCGCCCCTGCTGATCCTCGGGAACACCCTTGTTAAGAATTTTTTTATGCCGGCCGGCGGTTTTATGGATGTAATGATCCGGAATAACCCGTTTTTTGGTTTTCTCTACAACCGGCTTGTCCCATTTCTGATCACGCTCTTTATCATGGTTATGATCAATATCATTATTCCCCGTTCAAAAGTCCTTTTTAAAAGCGCACTTTTCGGCGGCATTTTTTCCGCACTGCTCTGGGAATTTTCCAAGAATTTCTTTTATCTTTATGTCAACCGGATGACCAATATCACGAGTTTCTACGGTTCCCTGTCCACGATCCCGGTCTTTATGATCTGGATGTACCTTACCTGGATGATCATTCTGATGGGAGCGGAACTTTCCTATACCTTTCAGAACCGCCGTTTGCTGACAAATCTGTACCGGGGATACATCAGTTCCAGCAATCAGTATACCCACGCCTATCTTGGCGTTTCGCTGTTGATCTGGATGAATTCCTATTACCGCCGCGGGAAGAGCATTCCAACCCTGGATAAATTCTGCGATTATCTTGGAGTACGGTTGAATACCATGACCGATGTCGGGGAAACGCTGGTCCAGCTTGAATATCTCGATCCCGTCCGCAGCGATATCCCGCGTTACGTCTTTGCGCAGAATCCGGAATTCATTTATCTGGACAGCGTGATCGACGCACTGCTGCATATTGAATTTTCTTCCGAATACAACATTCAGGGCAACAAGGCGCCCACAGAACGGCATTACAGCACCGACACCATGTTCATTGAAGCGCAGAAAGCATTCCTGAAACCTTTCCGGCAAAAAACCGTCGCAGAATTTAAGAACCTGTAATAAAATGAACATCCTTTATATTTCCCCCGAAAACACGGTTGGTACCTTTGATCTGTATAAACGCATCCACGAAGCGCACGGCAACCGGGTAAAATATGTTACCTTTTATCATTCGCCGAAAGGTTTTCAGGAAGATATTTGCCTGAACCTGCCTTTCAATTTTACCCGCCCTTTTCTGAAAAATATGCGGCACCGCATCTATCAGCTCTATCGCGGTAAAGAAGGGTATCACAAAGAACGCGAAGGCAATCCCCCGGTCTGGAGACCGGAAGGGCGCCTGGATGCCGCCTTTATTGCCTGGAAAGAAAAGCGCTGGGACCCGAAGATCCGGAAGGCGATCGAAAAATTTGGATTGCACGACGCCGATATCGTGCACTTTGAGTCCGGAATGGATTTTTACCGGGATGCACGCTTTGCCTCCGAGATGAAAGCGCGCGGTGCGGGGATAGTATGCCATTACCACGGGGAAGATCTCCGTACCCGCGGAGTCCTGGAGCCGCTGGATGCATTGAGCGATCTGAACCTGACCAACGAACTGGATCTGATGAAGAAACACCCCGGTATGCAGTATATTTTTCTTCCCTTTGATCCCGGCGCCTTCAGCAGCCGATACCGGCCGGACAGGGAGAAGCACAAACCGTTATGGGTGACGCACGCGCCCACCAACCGTTACTACAAAGGCAGCGATATCATCATTCCCGTCTGCCGGCGCCTGGAAGCAGAAGGCCTGATCCGGTTCATTTTGATCGAGAACCTGCCGCATGCCAAAGCTATGGAACTGAAATGCCGCAGTGATATTTTTATCGACCAGGTCGCCGACCGCGGCGGCTGGGGTTACGGAATGAATTCCCTGGAGTCGCTGGCACTGGGGATTTGCACCTTGACGGAAATGAACGCCGAATATGAGAGTTTTTTACCGGACCATC
>JAQVTR010000072.1 GCA_028699915.1 Fidelibacterota bacterium | reverse complement strand
AAAAAACCTCCGCCACCACGCTGGATTTTATGCTGATCACCGATGAGGATTCTTCGGAAGCGGTAGAACTGATCAAACAGTAAGCGATTTCAGATAAATTTTTTAAAATATTATCATCTTTTTTTTTAAAAAAAAGCGGAAGGCTTGATATCTGAAAATATTTTCATCCGCAGAATCAACGATAAAAATTCTAAGATCTAAATTCAAGACTCAAGATTATTCCGCTGACTAAACTTCTCAACTTCTTAGGTTCTTAACTTCCTCTTACCAGCGCTCAGCGCCCAATATCCAAGGTTCAAGACTCAAAACTCAAGATTCAATTGTGTGTTTCGGGGGTAATATTTTTCCGGACTAATCGCAGCGTATGCGAAAAAGCGTTGGATATTGATTCGCGGCATTGTATTTTTTTAGGACGGATGCCGCGGAATACAGGAGCCGCTTCATTCCGTTTTTGATCAACAGGAGGGAAACAGCATGCAAACAAAAGCAAAAACGGCCTTTCTTTTTCCCGGACAGGGATCGCAGTTTGTCGGGATGGGCAAGGATATTTACGAAAAATACCCGGCGGCGAAAGCCGTCTTTAAAAAAGCGGACAAAACCCTGGCCTTTCCGCTCAGTGACCTCTGTTTTGCGGGTCCGGAATCGGAACTGACCCTGACCGCTAACACCCAGCCGGCGCTTCTGACCATCGGTATAGCACTACTGAATGCTTTACAGGAAGAAACGGATATTGTCCCGGATTATGTTGCCGGACACAGCTTGGGGGAGTACAGCGCTTTGGTCTGCGCCGGGGGACTGCGCTTTGAGGATGCCCTGCGTACGGTTCGGCAACGCGGGAAATTTATGCAAAACGCCGTTCCCGCAGGGACCGGGAGCATGGCCGCCATCATCGGGATGGAGTCCGAAAAATTGCAGAAATACTGTGAAGATTTCAGTCATGAAGATATCAGGGTGGTGATCGCGAATCGGAACTGCCCGGGACAGTACGTCATCTCGGGTCACAGCGAGGCGGTGCAGCTGTTGATGCAGGCTGCGCAAAAAGCCGGTGCCCTGATCTTTCCGCTGGCCGTCAGCGCGCCCTTTCATTCCCCGCTTATGCAAAAGGCAGCCGACGACCTTGCCGCCTGGCTCGAATCCATCACTTTCAGCGACACCCGCGTCCCGCTGATCAATAACGCCGAAGCGGAATTCCTGCAAAAAGCCGGAGATCTGAAAGCCTCGCTGATCCGGCAGGTCATGGCGCCCGTACTCTGGGAAAACTCCATGCGAAGATTGATCGCGCAGGGGGTGGAGAACTTTGTTGAGATCGGTCCGGGGAAGGTGCTGAGCGGACTGATGAAGCGCATTGACAAGCGTATGAACATCATCAACATCAGCGATACGGCTTCGTTGGAAAATGCTATTGCACAACTTGCGGTATCCTGAAAAATACTGAAAGGCACTTGTAACTGTCCCTTATTCCAGCGTAATATTCAATTATCCGCTGTGGATGGAAGGAAGGATCTCAATGCAGGAAGTCGGTGTGGATATTGTGGACATTGCGCGCTTTGCAAAAGCAATGGAACGGGAGTCTTTCCTGCAGAAATTTTTTCACCCCGAAGAGATCGCCTATGCCCGTGCATCCGCGCATCCCGAACAGCATCTGGCTGCACGTTTTGCCGCCCGGGAAGCGGTAAGGAAAGTATTGTATTCACAGCTGTCATCGCTGGACTGGAAAGACAGCTGGATCGTCAATGAGGCCGATGGGAAGCCGGTCCTGCGTTTTTCCCGGGATCTTCTGCAGAAAGTCCGTATCCGGCACAGTTCGGTCAGTCTGAGCCATAGCGGCGATTATGCCGTTGCGGTAGTCCTGATCGAAGTCCGGTAAAGTGCTTTCCTGAAAAAAATGATTGACAAAGCTGCCGAAAAAGTATTAGACTATATTTGAGGTTTTTGATGTTTTATAAGCAAAACATGAAAAATCTTAAACACCAGGAGGAAAGATGCAAGATCAACTTATTTCACTTATCGCGGAAGAACTCAGTGTCGACAAAGCAACGATCACACTGGATTCGGATATCCAAAAAGACCTCGGGGCGGATTCTCTTGATGCCATTCAGCTCATCATGAGCATTGAGAACACTTTTGGCATTACGGTACCGGAATCGGAGATCGACCACCTCAAACGTGTCGCTGATCTGTTGCAGTATATCAAAGACCATCAATAAACAGCGCTTATTTCCCTAATTCTATTTTTATGCCGGAGATCACGCCGATCGTCCGGAAAGCGCTTCGCATTGCGGAATTCGGAATGTTCAGGGGCGGCATGGATACGCTTCCGTGCCGGGACATTTCCAGGCGTCTTGCGCAGCTGCTGACGGGAAAGGCCACAGGATCTCCGGCAAGGGGATAAAAGCTTCGGACAAGGGAACCCGGGGCGCAGGGAAACGAAGAGCACAGGAGGTGAAAATGGGCTTACATAAAGGACATTTCAGAATAATTTCGTCGGGACATTACACACCGGAGCAGATTTTGAGCAACCGGGATCTGGAAAAGATCGTTGATACCAGCGATGCCTGGATCACATCGCGGACGGGGATCCGCGAACGCCGCATTGCTAATGGGGAAAACACCTCGGATCTAGCCTTGCAGGCCGCACAGAAAGCACTGGATAAAGCCGCTTACGACAAGAACAAGATCGATCTGATCATTGCGGCGACCTTTACACCCGAATTGCGGAGCCCCGGCGTAGCGGCACGGGTGCAGGCAAAGCTGGGGCTGGACAAGCCCGGTTTGCTGGCTTTTGACGTCAACGCCGCCTGCACGGGATTTATTTTTGCACTGAATATCGCCGAACGTCTGCTGAAAGGCGGGGCCTACCGCAGTGCCCTGGTGATTGGCGCCGAGGTCATTAGCAAGGTCACGGATTACCGCGATCGCAATACCTGCGTACTGTTCGGCGACGGCGCGGGTGCGCTGATCCTGGAAAAGGACAGCAAAAAAGAGGTCTTTTTCAACGTATCTTCCCGCAGTGACGAGGATCTGATCCTCTATGTCGATCAATACATCAACATGAACGGTCCGCGGGTCTATCAGTTCGCTTCCCGTGTGATCGAATCCAGTATCCGGGAGCTGCTGCAGTTCGGTCATTTCGACATGACGGGAGTTCGCAAGATCATTCCGCATCAGGCCAATATGCGCATTATCGAAAGTGCGGCAAAGGCATTGGGCGTGCCGCTGGAATCCTTTTTTGTCAACATCCACAAATACGGGAATACCTCGGCCGCGAGCATTCCCATTGCCCTGGATGAAATGCTGGAGGAAGAAACGCCGGATTCCGGCGAAAAGGTATTGCTGGTCGGCTTTGGGGCAGGTTTGAGCTATGGCGCCTGCGCGCTGACATTCTAAACGAGGAGATCATGAATATAATCAACCGTTTACTGGGAACCCGCTACCCGCTGATCCAGGGAGGCATGGCGCATATTGCCGATCACCGGCTGGCTGCGGCCGTATCCAATGCCGGCGCACTGGGCATCATTGCATCCGGTGCCGACGACGCGGAAACGATCCGGGAGCAAATCCGGCTCTGCAGAGCGCGGACGGCACAGCCTTTCGGCGTGAATCTGATGCTGATGAGCCCGCATTCGGACGCCATTGCCGAAATGCTCATCGAAGAGAAAGTACCGGTCGTTACCACCGGTGCCGGGAATCCCGGCAATTATATTCCCGACTGGAAGAAAGCCGGGATCATCGTAATTCCGGTCGTGGCAAGCTGCGCGCATGCCATCCGGGTCGAGCGCGCCGGGGCCGACGCCCTGATCGCGGAAGGACAGGAAGCCGGCGGTCACATCGGGGAACTGACGACCATGGCACTGATCCCGCAGATCGCAGATCATGTAAAAATACCCGTCATCGCAGCCGGCGGAATCGGGGATCACCGGGGTCTTGTTGCCGCCTTTGCCCTGGGAGCCAGCGGGGTTCAGGTCGGAACGCTGTTCCTGGCTTCGGAGGAGTGCCCGGTGCATGAGAATTATAAAAAGATGATCCTGAAAGCCCGGGATATCGACACAATGGTCACCGGAAGGCAGAGCGGCGCACCGGTACGTGTATTGAAAAACCGCATGGCAAAGACCTATAATACGCTTGCCTACCAAAATACGCCGCTGGAAGAACTGGAAAAACTCACGCTGGGTTCCCTGCGGAAAGCGGTCTTTGACGGCGACACCGAACAGGGGTCCTTTATGGCCGGCCAGATCGCCGGCTTGATCCGGGAGATCCGTCCCGTGCGGGAGATCATCGAATCCTTATTCCTTCCGGCGGAAGACTATAAGGATCGTCTGCAGATACTGTAAACAAGACAGATAAAGGACAGGGAGCAAATATGGACCTGAAAGGAAAAGTTGCACTGGTCACCGGAGCCGCAGGCGGCATCGGGGAGGCCATTTGTACGGCGCTTGCCCGCAGCGGAGCAAGCGTGCTGATCCACTACTGTCATTCCGAAGCCCCGGCAAAAGCGCTGTCGGATAAACTTCGGCAGGAGGGTCATTCCTGTATGCTGTACCAAGCGGATATCCGTTTCACGCAAGCCGCACAGGCGATGGCAGATGCCCTGATCGCCGAATACGGCAAGATCGATATACTTGTCAACAACGCCGGCATCACGCGGGATCAGCTGCTGATGCGGATGAGCGAGGCGGATTTTGACGAAGTGATCGCAACCAATCTAAAGGGCAGTTGGAACATGATTAAGGCGGTTTCCTATGCCATGAGCAAAGCCCGCTACGGGAAGATCATCAATATCAGCTCGGTCGCCGGCATTGCCGGCACACCCGGGCAGTCCAATTATGCCGCCAGCAAGGCCGGCATCATCGGACTGACCAAATCGGTCGCCCGGGAATTTGCACGGCGGAATATTACCTGCAACGCAGTCGCACCGGGTTTCATCGAGACGAAGATGAGCGCCGTACTTCCGGAGGCGGTCCGGGAAAAATATCTGGAACAGATACCACTGACAAGATACGGAAAGCCCGAAGAAGTCGCCGCGCTGGTCCTTTATCTGGCAAGTGATGATGCAAATTATATTACCGGACAGGTGCTGCAGATCGACGGCGGACTGGCCATGTAAAAGGAGGAATGATGAAACGCAGAGTTGTAATTACTGGTATGGGGACCGTAAATGCTATTGCCAATAATGTCCATTCTACCTGGGAGGGTGTCAAAGCCGGAAAGAACGGCATTAATCATGTAACGTTGTTCGATATATCCCGTCAGAAGCCTTATCTTGCGGGGGAAGTCAAGGACTTGCATCCCGAGGAAAGCATTCCTCCCAAGGAAATCCGGCGTATGGACCGGGCGACCCTGTTGGCCATGGTTGCGGCGGAAGAGTGCTACCGGGACAGCCGGCTTGCGGATGCGGATTTCGATCACGACCGTTTCGGGGTCTTTGTCGGCAGCGGGATTGGGGGGATCTGGACCATTCAGGAAGAAACGCGCAAAGCCTATGAACGCGGCGTGGATTCGATCAGTCCCTTTTTTATTCCCAATGCCATCGTCAATCTGATTGGCGGCAATATTGCCATTCGCTATCAGGCAAAAGGTGCCGTCATTCCGGTGGTAACGGCCTGTTCTTCCGCGACCAACAGTCTTGGCGAGGCCTTCCGCTATATTCGCGACGGATATCTGGACCTGATCATGGCCGGCGGCGCGGAAGCGGCCGTCAGCGAAATGGCCATTGGCGGATTTTCGCGGATGCGGGCAATTTCGCCCAGTCTGGACCGTGAACGGGCTTCCATTCCCTTTGACAAGGAGCGTTCCGGCTTTGTCGTTGCCGAAGGCGCCGGTATCCTGATGCTGGAGGAGCGGGAACAGGCGCTCAAGCGGAAGGCGACCATCTATGCCGAGATCCTGGGTTACCACAGCAATTGTGATGCTTTTCACATTACTCAGCCGGACGAAAATGCCGAAGGGATCATCAAATGCATGAGCAATGCCCTGGCCGATGCCGGCCTTGAGGCGGAAAAGATCGAATATATCAATCCGCACGGAACCTCGACCTTTTATAATGACCGCATGGAAAGCCTGGCTATCCGGAAGGTCTTTGGGGCACATGCAGACAAGATCAGCATCGGAGCAACGAAATCCATGCACGGGCATGCGCTGGGAGCGGTGGGCGGCATCGAGACCATTATCACGGTCAAGGCGCTGGAGCAGGGCATTATTCCGCCGACCATCAACTACCGGATACCGGATCCCGAGTGCGATCTGGATTACACCCCGAACCGTGCAAAAGCGCGTCCGATCCGATATGCTCTGAAAAACAGTCTGGGTTTCGGCGGACACAATGCTACGCTGATCCTGAAAAAATGGGAAGAATAATATGCAGCTGAACCGTGAAGAGATCCAACAGATCATTCCGCACCGCGCACCCTTTCTCCTGGTAGACCGTGTTCTTGAACTCAGGCCAGGGAAGTCCGCTACGGCGGAAAAGGATGTCAGTGAAAATGAATTCTTTTTTCCGGGGCATTTTCCGGACGAGTTTGTCATGCCGGGCGTACTTATCGTCGAAGCGCTGGCGCAAACCGGAGCCATCATTCTTTTGTCGCAAAGCGAAAATGCGAACAAACGCGTTTATTTTGCCGGCCTGAAGCGGGTAAAATTCCGCAGAAAGGTAATCCCCGGCGATACTCTGCGTCTGGAAGCGGTGCTGAACCGCATCAAAGGGAAATTCGGCACGGGAGTAGGGAAGGCCTTTGTCGGCGAGGAACTGGCCTGTGAAGCGGAGTTTGTATTTTCTTTTTCCTGATAGATTGTATTAAAGTGCGGCGGACAGGCGAATCGTAAATTATTCTTTTTTTAATTAATTGACTCCCTGAATTCAACAAGTAAGTGCAACTGAAAGTCATTTGTAAAAACAGGCAAGCTGTCGTAAAATGCAACCTGTTTTTGCAACAAAACTTGAGGTGCACACTTGAAGACTTACAAACAGCTTACCTGTGAACAAAGATACGCTATCAGCATCCTAAAAGAGAAGGATTTTTTACAGAAAGATATCGCAGCATCTA
>JAQVTR010000001.1 GCA_028699915.1 Fidelibacterota bacterium | reverse complement strand
TGCATTCGAGCCTGGGAAATATCTCCCCCGATCAGTATGTGAACAACTATTATGCAAAGGAAATCTTAAAAACATGTCGCCTAGAGGCTTAACCATGTGTCCACTTTTTTGTAGGAATACCAAATCGACGCCTCGACAGTAAAGCCGCGCAGATCCCTCCCCAGGCGCACCTGTGCGGCTGAATCGCCTTTTCACTCCGTGAAAAGCCGTTCAGGATGACGTTTTTTTATTTTATTGCCGGATCGCAGTGAAAAATTGCGTCAATCGCATTGGCTCAATACGCACTTCTCCGTCCTATTAGCCGTCCTGCCATGCCGGCGGTGGATTCATTGTCCATTGAAAGCTTCCCTTCCGTCCGGGAAATGCACCGCATATTTTTTTATCTTGCATCATGCGCAAGTTACGCTTATCTTTTCCAAAATTTGAAAAGAGGTGCCGAATTGACTTCATTTAATGAATTGCTGTGTCCCAAGTGCGGGGAAGCGCTTAAAAAGGAATCCCTGAAACGACGTCTCTATTGTCCGCATTGCAAAACGGACCTGAAGAGCGAGACCTATATTGACTTTTTGGAATATCTGGTTGAGCAGGGGATCGTTGACAACGTTGATTTTTTTGATACCTCCTTGTTTGGGAATGATTTCTTGAAATATGAAGCCAACGAGATGGATGATGAGCATGATATTTCCGATACGGAAAATGGCAATCTGCACGATTTTCTGGATGACAACATGATCTCCATCGAAGACGAGTTCATTTCGGATATGGAATCGACGCCAAGCGGCGAAGACGATTACCCCATCTTTGATACCGATGACCTCGACGATGAAGACGATTATGACGAGGACGACGATGAAGACTGAAAATGAGAACAATCCCCGGCGCATTGAGATCAACATCAATGAGAAAGTGGCCGAGGGCAAATACTCCAATCTGCAGATGGTTACCCACGGACCCGGCGAATTCATTCTGGATTTCTGCCAGCTGCTTCCGGGACTGCCAAAAGCGAATGTGGTTTCACGGCTCATCCTTTCTCCCCAGCATGCCAAAGCGCTGATGAAAACATTGACGGCAAATATCAGCCGCTATGAAGAGCATTTTGGGCAGATACGCGAAAGCAGCGGATCGGACCAGCATCAGCTTAGCTTCCATCCCGAGAATGAAAAAATTCCGAACTGATTTTCCGGGAATCCCGGAAAGCATATCCACGCGCGCTTAAATAAATTGCAGTAAAAAGAAAAACGGGTTCAAAGACCCGTTTTTTATTTGAACGCTTATTTTTTTACATGTCACCCATTTCAATATTGCCGTTGCCGAACTCGTCCTCATCATTGAGTCCGTTTTCCCGGTTCCGTTCCCTGTAATTGTTGATCTTCAGAGAAAAGTTCAGGGAGATCATCGGTGACTGCCGGTAAAACTCAGAATAGGTATAATAGGTGGGTGTGCTGATCTCATGATTGTGGAAACCCGTTCCAAAAATATCGCGCACTTGCAGGGTTGCCGTCAGTTTTCCGTCAAACAGATCCTGGCGAACCGACAGATCGGTCATAATGCCGCCGGAAGAGCTGCCCTGAGCGGTGGCGGAGCGGCTGCGGTAGTTCACGCCGACCTGAATACGCGTATTTTGTCCGATGACAAAAGTGTTGCGGAGGCGTATGCTGTAATTTTTGCTGTCCCGGCTGAAATCTTCACCATAAAGTTCGCCTTTTACCTGATAGTAGTAAAAGCGGGTATTCAGGTTCATCATCCACCATTTGTAAAAATTCAGGTTGCCCATCAGTTCGACACCGATCGAGTAATCCCTTCCGACGTTCTCATAAGTGCTCAGGATCACATCTTCGGCATAGACGCTTTGAATGCGTTCGATTTTATTGTGGGTGGTGTTGTAATAGGCATCCAGGGAGACGAAGCTTTTCCCAAAGCGCTTTTGAATGCCAAGATCGTAGGAATCTCTCATTTCGGGCAGCAGTTCCGGATTTCCGATCTGGATGTTGTAGGCGTCAGGCCAGGTGTAGAAGGGCTGGAACTGCCATCCGCGCGGACGCGATATGCGCCGGGTATAGCTGCTCATCAGCTGGATCTGACCGGGAAGCTCATAGGAAAGGTGCAGCGTGGGAAAAAAATGCAGGCGATTAACGACAAAGGCGGAATCCTGGGAATCGCTCAGAATGCTGCGGTAGGTATATTCTGCGCGAAGGGCGGGCTGAATGCCCAACAGTCCGTACTGAGCCGAAAAAAGGGCAAAGGCGGAGTAGGTGTTCTGTTCATAACCAATCAGGTAGCTGTAATTATCCTGTTTTTCGTATTCCCCGCTGAGGGTGTTCAGATAATACACGTTATTGCCATTTTCCCGCCAGCCGAAACGGCTCTGGAGGCCGGCTTCAAAGGTCTGGTCTTCACTCAGGGGCAACATGTACTCGATTTTGAATCGCGCATTGTTCGAAGGTCCGATCGATTCGGTTTTTTTACCTTCACTGGTATCGGCGAATTCGTCGATCAGAAAGGTGTGGGAAAGTTCGTCCATATCCCAGTTGGAATAGGAGGCGTTGATCCTCAACTGATGGGCGCGGGTGGACCCACTGACCAGTTCGTTCAGATTTGGGGCTTTGCCTGCGGGCCCCGGCTGAACGGAGTTGTTGTTGAATTTATGAGTATAGTCGGCATTTACGCTGAAACGGCTGCCGCCGCGCGTACTGAACTGGTAATTGGTATAATATTCGGTGCCGTAAAGGTCATCGGAAACGGGATCCCTGAAATTGATCTCATACTCGGTTTCGGAATTGCTGTTGCTGGCATTGGATCCGATATGGGCGCTGATCCCAAAAATATCGTTTTTGGTGATGAACCAGTCAATACCGCCGCGCAAACCCAGACCGCTGCGCGAGCGCTCCGAACTTCCGTTGGATAGATATTCGGACAAGGTGTCCGGATAGGTTAAAATGCGCTGAACATAGGATTCCCCTTTAAATCTGCGCTGATTATAGTCAAAGGAAAGGTAGGTATTATACTTGGGTCGTGTGTAGTTCAGCAGAATGTTGCCGCCGAGATTGTTCGTACCCACATTCAGGTTCACGACACCGTTGATGCCGATACGCTGGTCGCGCCTGGTTATGAGATTGATGACACCCGCGCCGCCTTCGGACTCGAATTTTGCGGAAGCATTGGTCATGATCTCGATATTCTCAATGGATGTTGCGGGAATGCTCTCCAGAGCGTCCTGAGGTTCCAGCACGGAAGGACGTCCGTCGATCATCACGGTGAAATTACTGCTTCCGCGAAGCGACACATTCCCTTCGATATCCACATCGATGGAAGGAACGTTCTCAAGGATATCCACGGCAGTGCCGCCCTGGGCGATCATAAACTGTGAAGCATCGATTATTCGCTTATCGATGCGATAACTTACCGCCGGTTTTTCCGCTTCTACGACCACATTGTCCATTTTCAGGGTCGCGGGTTTCATCAGGACCGTGCCGATATCCACCGAACGGTCATTTTCGCTGATCGCGACATCCGCGATCACTTCACGTTCATACCCCATATAGCTTACCACAATTTCAAAGATGCCGGAAGGAACGTTGAAAATACGAAAAACCCCGTCAAGGCCGGACATGGTGCCGGTTATAATCTGCTCGTCTTCCAGGGTATAGACGGCGACATTGGCAAATTCAAGGCCCTTTTCAGAGCGCTGATCCTTAATGGTTCCCGAAAGCGTTGCCGCATGCAGGGGGAGGAGGAACAGTGATGCAATAAACAATTGGCGGAGTATTTTCATTCTCTTCCTTTCCGTTTCTTTTCTGTTTGACACGGAGGTGTTCAAAAGGTTAACAAAATAAAAAATAATTAAACGCTGTCGATCGCCGGCCCTTCGATATCTTTGAAATAGCGGACGGTCCCCACTTTTAATTCCATGGTCGCCTCATCATCGCAGACAATGATACCGTGGGGATGCAGCTGCAAAGCGGAAACGGTCCACATGTGATTGACGCCTTCTTCGACGACCATTTTCAGGGCGCGGGCTTTTTTGTAGCCGTTGACCAGGAGGAGCACCTCTTCGGCATCCATCACGGTCCCGACACCAACGGTCAATGCTTTTGCCGGCACTTTGCTGATGTCATTGTCAAAAAAACGCGAATTGGCCAGAAGCGTGTCGTAGGTCAGTGATTTTACCCGGGTTCGGGAACGCAGTGAAGAACCGGGTTCGTTGAAGGCGATATGCCCGTCGGGTCCGATACCGCCCATAAAAGACGGATACCGCCGTATTGACGGATCTTTTCCTCGTAGGAACGGCATTCTTCTTCGGGATCTGCGGCATTTCCGTTGAGGATATGGATGTTTTCGGGCAGAATATCAATGTGACTGAAAAAATGATGCTGCATAAAGTAATGATAACTTTGCGGGTGATCTTCGGGCAACCCGATGTATTCATCCATGTTGAAGGTAACGACATTTTTGAATGACAAAGTTCCTTCACGATGCCGTGCGATCAATTCCCGGTAAACGCCGAGCGGGGAAGAACCGGTGGGCAATCCCAGAACAAAGGGACGCTCCTTATCCGGTTCGAATTCCTGAATGCGCCGGGCAATGTGCCGTGCCGCAAAGCGGCTCATCTTATCATAGCTGTCAAGAATAACGATTCGCATCTTGTTGTCCTTTCCTGTTTTTCAACTTTTCCAAAAGCACCCAAAAATAGCATTTCAAACCTTGAATAGAAACAATTATTATGGATAGAATTATATTCATTTTTCCCGGTACGAAATCCGGAAAGGCGTTTCGCACGCCTTTGCCGCTGCATGGTCCCGGCGCGCAGGAAATATTATTTTACAATTGTAATCCTGCCGGGCATATTTTATCTTTGGACAAGTTAAAAAACAGGTGTGTGTATGGACGAGACAACAAAAAAAATACTCGGCGTTTTTGAACAAATATCACAGATTCCCCGGCAGTCAAAACACGAGGAAGCAATTTCGGCCTGGCTGGTGAACTGGGCAAAAGGCCGGGGATTGGAAGTTCATACGGACGAGGTTAAAAACGTATTTGTCCGTGTCCCGGCAACACCCGCTTTTGAGGACCGTCCCGTTGTAATACTGCAGGGACACATGGATATGGTCTGCGAAAAAACGCCGGATTCCGATCACGATTTCCGGAAAGATCCGATCCGTTTTATTTTTGACGGCGAGTGGCTGAAGGCCGATAAAACCACCCTGGGTGCGGACAACGGTATTGCACTGGCATATGCGCTGGCAATTGCGGACTCGGAATTGCCGCATCCGGAACTTGAGCTTGTATTTACGGTGGACGAAGAAACGGGTCTCTCCGGAGCGCTGGCATTGAAACCGAACACCCTGAAAGGGAAAGTTCTCCTGAACCTTGATTCCGAAGATGAGGGGGTTTTTACCATCGGATGCTGTGGCGGCGTGGACACCCGGGTCTGGTTTCCGCTGAGCTATGAAAAAACCGGCGACGGCGACGTCAGCATGCAGCTGGGAATCGGCGGCTGCAAAGGCGGTCACAGCGGCGGTGATATCGTTCGTCACCGTGCCAATGCCAACAAACTACTGGTCCGAACCCTATGGGCGCTTTTCCGGGAGCTGCCTCTGCGCCTGATCTCGGTCAGCGGGGGAACGGCGCACAATGCCATCCCACGGGATGCGGAAGCGCTGATCAGCATTCCGGCCGACGCCGTAAGCCTTGCCGAAAAAATCGTGAAAGACCGGGTTGCCATTTTTCAGAACGAGTATAAGGATTTTGAACAGCACATACAGGGTTCCATCCGCAAGAATGCAAAACAGCATCGCGAAGCCATCGCGTCCGTGCTGGGCGAACGCATCCTGCGCTTCCTGCTGGCGTATCCGAACGGGATCGAGGAACTGGATCCTTCCGTTTATAAGGGCGGCCCGCTTCTGGCCGAGACTTCCAATAATTTTGCCGTTATCCGGACGGAGGAAGGCGTACTCCGCATTCTTTCCAGTCAGCGCAGCCAGGTCATGTCCGCCCGCGATATGCTGACGCAGAAGATCGAGATGCTGGCGCACCTTGCCGGAGCCGAATATCAGAGCGGCAACGGATACTCCTCCTGGCAGCCGAACTGGGATTCGCTTCTGCTGAAAAAGGCGATCGAAGTCTACCGCGAACATTTCAACAAAGAGCCCCGGGTCAACGTGATCCACGGGGGGCTGGAATGCGGCGTGATCGGGGCGAAACACCCCGGCATGGATATGATTTCACTGGGGCCGACGATCGAAAATCCGCACTCACCGGACGAACGCCTGCATATTCCCTCGGTCCGGAAAGTCTGGGATCTGCTGGTGGAACTCCTGAAGGTCCTGTGAACAAGAGGAAAGGAATACCATGGCCCTGTTACGTGAAGAGGTTATTTACATTGCCGGACTGGCGCGTCTGAAACTCAGCGAGGAAGAAATTGAACGCTATACCCGGCAATTGAGCGATATTCTCGGCTATATTGAACAACTTCAGGAACTGGATATCGAAAACGTGGCTCCCATGAGCCATGTGCTGGATATTGTCAACGTGATGCGTGAAGATAAAGCGCTTCCTCCGCTAAGTCGCGAAGCGGTGCTTGCCAATGCCGTGGAGCATGACGGGCAGCATTTTAAAGTACTCCGGGTGATCAAAGAATAAGGAGTTGCAAATGGCAGCAATGGGAAAAGGATCCGGCAGCACCCGTTACATTTTTGTGACAGGCGGCGTGATCTCCGGACTGGGAAAGGGTATTACCTCGGCTTCTCTGGGATATTTGCTGAAACAGGCCGGGTTTAATGTGATCATTCAAAAATTCGACCCCTACCTGAACGTGGATCCCGGCACAATGAGCCCCACCCAGCATGGAGAGGTCTACGTAACCGACGACGGCGCCGAAACCGATCTGGATCTGGGACATTATGAACGCTTTTTGGATATCAGCATGTCCCGGATGAACAGCGCTACTGCCGGACAGATCTACAGCAGCGTGCTGGAAGCGGAACGGCGCGGAAAATATCTCGGAAAGACCGTGCAGGTCATCCCGCATGTTACCAACGAGATCATTCGCCGTTTTACACAGATCAATAAGAAAGGACATTTCGATATTATCATCACCGAAGTCGGCGGTACTGTGGGCGACATCGAAGGCCTGCCTTTTTTGGAAGCCATCCGCCAGTTTGAGAACCGGCTTGACCGGCACTCCTACATGAACATTCATGTGACCTTGCTGCCGTATGTCAATTCTTCCGAAGAGATCAAAACCAAACCCACGCAGCACTCCGTTCAGAAATTGCGCGAGATCGGCCTGAGCCCGGATATGATCATGTGCCGCAGCGGGAGCACGGGACTGGATACCGCGGCGCGGAATAAGATCGCACTGTTCAGCAATGTGCGTCCGGAAGCGGTCATTGACATGCCGGATGCCGAAACCATTTACGAAATCCCGCTTATCTTTAAAAAACAGGGCGTTTATTTAACGATGGCAAAGCATTTGCGCCTGGAACGGCGAGAAACTCCGGTCATGAATGAACTTCGTTCCATGGTCCGCCGCATCAAGGATCCGAAATTCAGCGTGGTCGTCGGCATTGTCGGCAAGTACACCGGGATGAAGGACTCCTATAAAAGCATTACGGAATCCTTTATTCACGCCGGTGCCGAAAACAATACACGAATCAAGCTGATCTGGGTGGATGCGGAAGAGCTTGAGAACGCCCCGCGCAAAGAATTTGAAAAAACTCTGCGTTCACTGGACGGGATCCTGATCCCCGGAGGTTTCGGCGTCCGCGGTATCGAAGGCAAGATCCTGGCAGCCCGCTTTGCGCGTGAACATCAGATCCCGTATTTTGGCATTTGCCTGGGAATGCAGATCGCTGTGATTGAATATGCCAGAAATATTCTGGGAATAAAAAAGGCGAACAGTACGGAATTCAGCCCGGCAACGCCCGAACCCGTGATCGATAAAATGGATGAACAGAAAAAGATACACCAGCTGGGCGGAACCATGCGGCTTGGAGCCTTTGAATGCGTACTGCAGCCCGGAAGCCTGATCGCCAAAGCCTATAAAGAAGAAAAGATTTCCGAGCGGCACCGGCACCGTTATGAGGTGAACAACGCATACCGCGATGCTCTGGAAAAAAGCGGGCTGAGGATCGCCGGCATCAATCCGTCCTTCGACCTGGTTGAATGCATCGAACTGCCCGGACATCCCTGGTTTGTCGGAGTGCAGTTCCATCCCGAACTGAAATCACGCATCGCTAAAGCGCACCCGCTGTTCCGTGAGTTTGTCGCTGCCATTCTGAAAAGCAAGGGACTCCAATGAAAACGATCTCACCCGAACTGCAAAAAAGACTCAAGGCAATAAGGCTGATCATCAGCGATGTGGACGGCGTGCTAACGGACGGCTCCTTTTATATCGGGGAGAACATTGAGGTCAAACGCTTTCATTCCAGCGACGGACTGGCCTTTCTTTTGCTGCGCCTGCTTGCCTTTCCGATCGCGATCGTTTCGGGCCGCCATTCAACGGCAACCCTGGCGCGCACCCGCGCCTTACATATTCCGGACGATCTTGTTTTTCAGGACAGTTATGTGAAAAACGAGGCTTTCGATGTGCTGAGGTCCCGCTTTGGGCTGCAGGATGATCAGATCGCTTATATCGGTGACGATCATATCGATACGCCGGTGATGAAACGCAGCGGCGTAGCCTTTGCTCCCGCCAATGCCATCCCGGAAGTCCGTAAACTGGCGCATTATGTAACCGAAACCCCCGGCGGATACGGTGCGTTGCGGGAGATCGTGGACCTGATCCTGCGCACACAAGGCCGCCTTGACGAAGCGCTGAAAAAACTGCATGGACTCTATTAAACAAAAAATGACCGGTATGCTGCTGCTGATCTTTCTGCTGGCCTGCAGTGAGACCGGGAATTATGATACCATTTCCGGTAAACGCGTCCCCGATCAGGAGATATGGAACGCCGTCATCAGTGTCAGCCGTTCGGGCAAGACCAGCACCCGCGTCTACGCCGCGCATCTTGTCAAATACGAAGATACCAAGGACATGTTCATCCGCGACAGCATGCGCATTGATTTTTTCCGGGACGGCAAGCACAGCTCTTATCTGACCGCAGACAGCGGTATTGTTAACGAACGCAAAGAGAACATCGTTGCGATAGGGAATGTTGTGATGGTTTCCGACAGCGGGTTTACCGCCTATGCCGACAGCTTGTTCTGGTTCAAGGAAGACAACAAGGTTTACACCAACGGCGCCATACAGATCTTTTCCGAGCAGGACACGCTTTACGGGACCAACTTTGAGAGCGATACCGAACTCGAAAACTGGATCATCTACAAGCCCCTGGGAAAAACCATGCGCAAATTCGACAAATAGTCCGATTTCTGCGTCAGGCATCACATTTTCCCCTTCCTGCTTTGCAATTCACTTCAATCTCGTTATATTCAGCGGAGGCAACACATTATGGCTGTATTGCGTGCAGAAAAACTGGTCAAGATCTACGGGCGACGAAAGGTGGTCAACGATATCGATCTGGAAGCGAAATCCGGAGAGATCGTGGGACTTCTGGGGCCGAACGGAGCCGGGAAGACCACCAGTTTTTATATGATCACCGGCATGGTCCGGCCGCATTCCGGGCATATTTATCTGGACGGCAAGGACATTACCGGGCTGCCCATGTACAAACGCGCGCAAATGGGCATCGGCTATCTGACACAGGAGTCCTCGGTCTTTCGAAAACTGTCGGTTGAAGACAATCTCCGGCTGGTGCTGGAAGTGTATCTGAAAGACCGGAAAGAGATTCAGCGGCGTATTGACCAGCTGATTGACGAATTTAAACTGGAGACCGTCCGGAAGAACAAAGGCGCTGCGCTCAGCGGAGGGGAACGCCGCCGCACCGAGATCGCCCGGGCACTCGCAACGGACCCGAAATTTATCCTTCTCGACGAGCCCTTTGCCGGAATTGATCCGATCGCCGTAGAGGATATCCAGGAAATGGTGGTACGGCTTAAGGACCGGGGGATCGGAGTGATTATTACCGACCACAATGTGCATGAAACGCTGTCGATCACCGATCATTCCTACCTGCTGTACCAGGGGATGGTGCTGAAAGCGGGAACGGGGGACTTTCTGGCGAATGATCCGGAGGCGCGGCGCTTATATCTGGGAGCAAAGTTCCGGCTTGATCGTTGAAAAGCATGAAACAGAGATTAACACAACAGCAGATACAAAAACTCGTACCCCTGCAACTGATGGTCGCGCGCCTTTCGGCACTGCGGCAAAGTGATCTGGAACGGGCCATTCTGGAAGAAGTCGAGAAAAATCCGCTGCTTGAGATCGCGGATGAAAAAATTGATAAACCGGAACTGGAGATCCTGCCCGGTACAGCCGGACAGGCCTGGAGCGGCGCTTTCGGCGCTCCAGGAAAATCCTTTGCTGCGAACACGGATTTTCCGGAAATTCAACAAGCGCAGAAGCTGGATTTTTTTGATCAGCTGCTGATCCAGGTTCGGGAATCGGGACTCTCGGATCCGGATATTATCATTGCTGAAGAGATCGTCGGAAATTTGAACGAAGCCGGCTTTCTCAGTGACACCCCGCTTGAAAATATCGCTTACAAACTTTCCGTTCCGCCGGATGCGGTGGAACGGGTCCTGACCCATATCCGCAAGCTCGGGCCTCCGGGAATTGCCGCGCGGGACTTGCGGGAATGCATGCTTCTGCAGATCGGAGACGGACCGGAAGCGCCTTTTGTCAGGCAGATCATTGAGGAACATTTTAAAGATTTTACGGAAGCGCGTTTTGACCGGATCCGAAAGGCGCTGGGGCTGAATGAGGCGCAAATGGAATATGCCCGGATGCAAATAGCGCGCCTGAATCCGCGTCCCGCTGCAGGACGGGACGATTTTGTCCGCTACAGCATCATTCCGGATCTGATCCTCCGTGAAAAGAACGGAGAACTGTACATTGCGCTGAACGAGACGGGTGCGCCGGGTTTACAGTTGGCGGAAACCTATCTGGAAATGCTGAACAAGAAAGATACGGATCGGCGGACACTGCAGTATCTGAACCGTTACCGCCAGGAAGCCGACTGGTTCATACGCGCGATCGAACAGCGCAAACAGTCAATGCTGGCCGTGGGGCAATCCATTGTGCGGCGCCAACGCGAATTTCTGACGGCCAAGCGCGAACACCCGCTGCCGATGGTCATGCGGGAAGTGGCTGCAGATACCGGACTGGATATTTCGACCGTTTCGCGCATTGTGAACGGGAAGTATATGCAGACGCCGAACGGCAATTACGAACTGCGCTATTTTTTCAGTGAGCGTGCCGGAAAACAGGATGGTCTGCAACGCTCTACGCGTGATCTGGAAGGAGACCTGCGAAAACTGATCGAAGCGGAAAATAAAGCGCAGGCCTTGTCCGATGAAGAACTGCAGGCTGCACTCGCATCAGCCGGATATCATATCGCGCGACGCACGGTGGCCAAATACCGGGAGAAACTGGGAATTCCTCCTTCGCATACGCGGCGGAAGGGACAATAAAAAGGAACAAATCATGGAAAAAATAAAAAGCACGACCATTTTAGGTCTCCATCGGGACGGACGCGCAGCCATTGCCGGCGACGGCCAGGTAACGCTGGGGAATACGGTCATGAAAGCGCAGACCGTCAAAGTCCGCAAATTATACAACGGGCAGATCCTGGCGGGATTCGCCGGCGCGGGCGCTGATGCCTTCAGTCTGTTTGAAAAATTTGAGAATAAGATTAAGGAATACAAAGGCGATCTGACCCGCGCTGCGGTGGAACTTACCAAGGAGTGGCGGCGGGACAAATATCTGCAGAAACTGGAAGCCCTGCTTATCGTCATGGATAAAGACAAGGGATATATTTTAAGCGGATCCGGGGACGTGATCGACGCCGACGACCATATTTACGCTATCGGTTCCGGCGGACCCTATGCTCTGGCCGCCGCCCGCGCGCTGATGGAAAACACCAAGCTCAGCGCGGCGGAGATTGCCGAAAAAAGCCTCAAGATCGCCGGGTCGATCTGCATTTATACGAATCAACACATTACCGTTATGGAGCTCGATACATGAAAGCCTTAACCCCCAAAGAAATTGTCAATGAACTTGACCGTTTTGTGATTGGCCAGGATAAAGCCAAACGTTCAGTGGCCATTGCCTTGCGTAACCGCTGGCGCCGGCGTCAGGCCGATGAAAATATTCGGAATGAAATTATGCCGAACAACATTATCATGATCGGCCCCACCGGTGTCGGAAAGACCGAGATCGCACGGCGGCTGGCCGCTCTTGCACAGTCGCCTTTTATTAAAGTGGAAGCCACCAAGTTCACCGAAGTCGGCTACGTGGGTCGCGATGTGGAATCCATTATCCGCGACCTGACCTATATGGCCGTGGATATGGTGGAAAAAGAGCACGAGGAACTGGTCCGGCAGCGTGCTGAAGAACTGGCAGATGCGCGCATTGTGGATCTGCTTTTCCCCGTAGAGGATACGGGCAAGACCGATCCCGAAGAACGTGAGCGGATTTCCAAAACCCGCGACCGGCTGAAGGTAATGTATGCCGAAGGCAAATTTGACGACCGCTATGTGGAAATTGAAAGCGCGGTCCGAAAGCCCGGAATTGCCGGAATATCCATTCTGGGTCCCATGGACGATGCCATGGGCGGCGATATGATGGAAAACCCCGGAGAGTTCCTGAACGAAGCTATGAGTTCCCTGCTGGGCGGTAAAAAAAGCAAAAAGCGCAAGGTCAAGGTTCCCGAAGCCCGCAATATTCTGATCGATGAAGAATCGCAAAAGCTGGTCGACCGCAACAAGGTTATCGAAGAAGCTATTGACCGGGTGCAGCAGCACGGCATCGTATTTATCGACGAGATCGACAAGATCGCCATGAGCAGTGATACGCGCGGAGCGGATGTCAGCCGGCAGGGGGTACAGCGCGACCTTTTGCCCATTGTGGAAGGCAGTACGGTCAAAACGCGGTACGGTTTTATCAAGACGGACCATATCCTTTTCATCGCTTCGGGGGCTTTTCACTCCAGCAAGCCTTCCGATCTGATTCCCGAACTTCAGGGAAGATTTCCGATCCGTGTGGAACTGGACAGCCTGAGTACGGATGATTTTGTCAAAATCCTCTCGCACCCGCAGAACGCGCTGATCAAACAGTATCAGGCCTTGATGAAATCGGAAGGGGTGGAGCTTGTCTTCGAAAATGCGGCGATCCGCGAGATCGCCGTTAAGGCGACGGAAGTCAATGACAAGACGGAAAATATCGGCGCCCGGCGTCTGCATACCATTATGACGCAGATCCTGGACGATATCATGTTCAACGCTCCGAACGGAGATAAAAAGATCGTGATCAGCGCAAAACAAGTCCGCGATTCACTGGATGCCATTGTGACCGACGACGATCTGAGCAGGTATATTCTGTGATGTTTCTGGAACGTGTACGTTTACGGTCGTGGATACGCCGTCTGCGGCGGAAAAAACGGGTTCTGGTCTTCCGTAAGGCCGTCAATATCCCCCGGCAGATAGAAAATGCGCGAACGGTCTGTATCTGCATGCCGCAGGATCATAAATTCTTTTATGAGGCCCGGGACCTTATCAAGGATATTCCCGGCAGCGGGCAGAGCATCACGCTGGTGCTCAGCCGCGGCCACGAAGTACTGGCAGAGCATAAAGGACCCGTCCTGACCTATCCGCCGGCCCTAAAAAAACCTTTTCCCGTTCGTGAAGACCAGTTGCGGGATATTCCCCGGGATTTTGATATTGCCATTGATCTTTCGCCCGAACCCACCGCGCTGACGGCATACATCAGCGGCACACGGGCAAAAAAGCTCAGTATCGGAATGCAGAGCCGGGACCTGGATCCTTTCTATACGGTCCTGGTCCGATCTGCCGGGGAGTACCGGGACTCGGTTATGTCGATGCTTTCGTTTATCCGGCAAATCTGAATAATGATTCAAAGTTCAAGGCTCAAGGTTCAAGGTTCAAAGTTCAAAGTTAAAAAAGAATATCGAGATGTCGAGTCATCGAGGCATGAGTTGCCTTTTTCGGTTGATCTGTTGATTTATTGATATCTTAAATCCGCATTTAAAATTTAATTTATTCCGCTGACGCCAGCTTTCGCTCCAATAAATCGGAGCAGCGCCCGGCGCTCAATGCTTAGCACGAGAAGCGAGGGCCTGCAGAAGAAAGTTGTGTTAAGCATTCGCGGCTGTTTGGAGCTGCTCGATCTCTGTGCCGGTCAGTTTTTTCCATTTCCCGGGCGGAAGTTCGTCGGCGCTGATGCCGGCAAAACTGTTGCGGTGCAGGCGTAGAACTTTGGTGTTGTATTGAAGAAAAATACGTTTGACCTCGCGCTTCTTGCCCTCTTTGAGCGTTATGCGGTAATGGTTACGTTTGCGGTTCAGCGCTTCCGCCAAACCCTGCACCTTGTCGCCGTTATCCTGCAGGATAATGCCTTGCGGAAGCTCGTTCTCGGGGTATCCTTCCGGCGGGCGCCGGAGCAAAACCTCATAAATTTTTTCCACACCGTGCTTTGGGTGGGTGAGACGAAAATTCAGATCGCCGTCATCGCTAAAGATCAGGATGCCGGTACTGTCTTTGTCCAGGCGTCCGACCGGAACCACCTGCAGGACTTTCGGGAGCAGATCCATGACCGTCTGCGCATGATGCGGATCGCGGCAGCTGGTAATATAGCCGGCGAGCTTATTCATTTTTATGTAGGTAAAGCTCTTTTTCAAACGAATGCCTTCGCCGTCCACGCGGACATCCGCCGTGTTCTCGTCGATTTGTGTGCCGGGATTGTCAATGATGCTGCCGTCGACCGATACGCGGCCTTCAAAGATCAGTTCGTCGCATTTACGGCGGGAATCCACACCGCAATGCGCAAGGTATTTATTCAATCGCATATCAGGGAGTCTTTCTTTTGTTAAGGCACTCCAGGCGCAATTCCAGGAAAAGCCGCCCGAGCAATGCCGGCAGATAAAGATTGCGTTCCGTATCCGCCAGGGTTTGTTCGATCAGTCCGATCATGTCAAAATAGGAAAAATCCGGATAAAATTGTGTAAAACCGAGCAGCTTTTCACGCAAGTGCGTATTGATAATACGGTCAACGGCTTCGGGTGCCGCCGCCAGCAATTGCGCATCGCGCAAAAAGAAGATCATGTAGCGCAGATAATTCCGGAATTCCATCGGGTTCTCTTTTTCCAATTTCACATAGCGCTCAATCAACTCGGTCATGTCTTCCATGGTCATCCAGCGATCTTCGATCTTGGAACCCATAATGATTCGCCAGACGTTGAGAATGCTGCTATCCAGTTCGGAAAAATCAGATTCCGAAAGCGTGCGCACAAGCCGCATATTGCCGCCGCTGAGATTCGCGATACGACGGGCGTCGGAATCGTCAAGGCCTTTGCCGCGCAGATAATCCACAATACTTTCAGAGGGGGGTACATGGCATTTCAGGGTCTGGCAACGGGAACGGATGGTTGCCGGCAGCAATTGAGGATTTGCGCTTGTCAGGATAAAAGTAGTCTGACGCGGGGGCTCTTCCAGAACTTTCAGCAGTGCGCCGAAGGCGCCGTCGGTGCAGCGTTCCGCCTGATGGATCAAGACCACCTGGCGGCCGGGTTCCGCCTGTCCGGCGGAAAGCTTGCGCTTCATATCCCGCATGCTGCTGATGAGAATATTGTTCGCTTTGGGAATATTCAGTTCGTAATAAGGATCTGTACACAGCTTTTGCTCTTCATCGCGGATCATCCCAATGTCTTCATCGCTGAGGCCGGTATAGGGATCTGCGTCGGAAGCGTTTTTCGGACGCGGGAAAGCATGAATGAAATAAAAATTGGCATGATTCAAATGGCGGATCTTGGCGCAGGCGGGGCAGTCTCCGCAGGCTTCGCCGTCATTGGGATCCCGGCATAGCAACATAGAGGCCAGGTTCAGCGCAAGGGAGGTTTTGCCCGCGCCGTCCGGCCCGCAAAGCAAGTAGGCGCTGCCGATACGGCCGCTGCAGATCAGGTGCCGGAAAGCCTGATAGAGGGAGTCCTGATTGATGAGTTCGAATATCATGATTGTTTGAGCAGCTCCTCTGCCGTTTTGCGTCCGGCCTCACTGGGTTCCTTTCCGCCGAAAAGGGCGGCAATCTCTTCCACGCGCGCTGCGGCGTTCAGTTCGCGGATTTCCGCAAAAGTTTCCTTTTCGCTGCTGCTCTTGTCTACCCGGAAATGCCGTTCACCCATTGCGGCGATCTGCGGCAGGTGGGTGATGCAGAGGATCTGGTGATGCTGTGCCAGTTCGCGGATCTGTTCACCGACCACATGCGCGATGCGGCCGCTGACACCCGCGTCGATCTCATCAAAGATCAGGGTCGGGGTTTCATCGTGCCGGGCAAGCACGGATTTGATCGCCAGCATGATGCGGCTAACCTCGCCGCCGGACGCAATGCGGACAAGGGGCTTGAAATCATCACCGGGATTGGTAATGATCAAAAATTCAACTTCGTCGATCCCGTTGATCGTCGGTTCCACCTTGCGGTCGTCAAAGAGAATATAATTTAGTCCTTCGCAGGGTTTCTGGCGAAAATCGACCTTAAAGCGCGCGTGTTTCATGCCCAGCAGGTGCAGCCGTTTTTCGATATTGTCGGTAAATACTTCTGCGGTCTTGACAAGTTCGCGGTGAAATAACACGGCCTTAGCGGCAAGGAGGGTGCGGCTGTCTTCCAGGGATTTGCGCAAGAGCTCCAGCCGGGTGTCATAATCGGCTTCCGTGCTCATTTCGTCTTTCAGCTGTTCGTAATACTCGCAAAGTTCGGGGTAGTTCTTGTGATGTTTTCGCAGCTGATAGTGAATGGCGGCAGTCCGTTCCTGCAGGCTGGCCAGCCGGGCGGGATCGTGTTCCAGGTTATCGCGGTATTCGGCCATACTGCGGCCGACCTCCGAAAGGGAGATCAATGCGCTTTGCAGTTCCCGCGCATTGTCCTGATTGGCGGCATCGATCTGCAGAAGCTGCTGCATCACCTTTTTCAAGGCTTCGATCTGATGGATAAGCGCTTCGTCGTCTTCGTACAGGGTGCGGGCGATCTGATCGGCCGCGGCGGCAAGGCGCTCGCGGTTTTCCATGATGCTCAACTCCTGCTCCATCTTTTCCAGCTCACCCGCTTCCGGCTTGATCGCATCCAGCTCCCGGAAATGAAATTCCCGCAATTCCCGCTCACGCAGGTAAGACTCGCGATGTTTTTCCAGTTCCCGATAGCGGTTAAGCAGCTGACGAAAATGCTGGTAGGCCTCGCGATAGGCGTAGATGGGTTCATGGTCTGCGGCACATTTGCCCAGATACAGCAAATGATTTTTGGGTTTGAACAATTTCTGATTTTCGTGCTGGCCGTGCATTTCGACCAGAGAAGATGCGAGGATCTTCAAGGCGGAGAGCGGAATAAGCTCATCATTGAAAAAGGCCCGGGATTTCCCGTTCGCATGCAATTCGCGCCGTATCAGCACATCACCGCCGGCGTATTCGAGTCCGGCTTCATTCAGGACCTGCCGAACTTCGCCGTTCAGATTCAGATTGTCAAACAATGCCTCTACGACCGCTTTTTTGGTATTATGGCGCAGCATGTTCAGGTCTGCGCGTGAACCCAGGGCCAGTCCCAGCGCATCGATCAGGATGGATTTTCCCGTGCCGGTTTCACCGGTAAGGATAGAGAGTCCGCGGCCGGGCTCCAGGCGCAGGGATTGGATGATCGCAATGTTCTCAATATTCAGGGAACGTAACATAGATCAAGCTTCGGAATTTTCAATTGAAACGGCATGCAGCGCCTGCGGTTCATTTTCTCCGCTGCGGAACAGTTCGTCCAGCTCCCGTGTGCGCGGCAGGTCCGCCGGAGAACGGAGTCCGAAATAACGGAGAAATTCTTCGGTGGTAACATAAAGCAGGGGACGTCCTGCGGCGTCGGAGCGCCCGGAAACGCTGATCAGTTCACGTTCCAGCAGCGTTGTGAGCACCGCAGCGCAATTCACACCACGAATGTGTTCGATCTCCGGCTTGCTGATCGGCTGCTTATAGGCGATCACCGCCAGGGTTTCCAGCGCTGCATAGGTCAGCCGCGCCCGCACATTGCGGTTGATGAAATTCCGCACAACCGCTTCGAATTTATTGTCCGTGACAATCTGATAACCCTTGCCGGCGGGACTGATGTAAAAAGCATGCTTTGCAGTGCGGTAGCGCTCGTTCAGGGCTGCGACGGCGGCATCCAGATCAATGCGGTGTCCCTCGTCCAGGCACTCTTTCAGGCGTTCCACGGTCAGCGGCACATCCGAGGCGATCAGCAGCGCTTCGACCAGCTGCATATCCAGCAATGTGAGCGTTTCTTTTGCCAATTCAAACCCCCGTTTCTACCTGTTCCAAAATAAAGTCACTGAAGGTATCGGCCTGCAGAACCCGAATACGCTGGCTGCGCATCAGTTCAAGGATGGCCACCAGGGTGACCAGCAGGACCATTTTACTTTTGATTGTGCGCGCCAGTGCAGAAAAGGACAGGCGCGACTGCTTGTGGAAGTGCGAATAAATAAATTCGATCTGGCGGCTAATGTTCGTTGCTTCGATTGCCACTTCGTGCGGATCGGGCACAGCAGGCATGCGGTCAAGCGCCTGTTTATAGGCGTTCAGTATGTCAAAAAGCGAAACGTGGCCCAGGGCGTCTTCCGGCAGCAGCTCATGATCGATGTAGGACCAGTTCGGGCGATTAGGAAATTCGCCGGCGTGCGCATCCTCCAGCTTTTGCAGCTCATTACCGACTTCTTTAAAATACTTATATTCCAACAAACGCTGTACCAGTTCGGTCCGCGGATCTTCGATCTCTTCGTTTTCGACCGCCTCGCGAACACGCGGGATCAGCAGCTGCGCCTTGATGCGCATCAGCATGGCTGCCATCTCAATAAAATCCCCGGCGATCTGCAGATTCATGGTCTTCATCAGGTCCAGATACTCCAGATAGTCGTGCGTGATCTTGTTGATAGGAATATCGTAAATGTTGATCTCATCGCGTTTGATGAAATACAGAAGCAGGTCTACGGGGCCCTCAAAAACGTCCAGCCGGATCTTGTAACTCATTGGCTTATAACTTCCTTACAGCGTTAAAAATACACTTTTTATCTTGATAATAAAACAAATTATTTCGGCCTGCAGACATCTGTGACGGCACGCATATTTTATGATAGACGAAACAAGGAACAGGAAGGGGGCTTTGGGGAATCCGGATTTCCGCTTCCTTTTCGGATGCAGGGATCCCGAATAAAACTGCCCAAAAAAACCGGACATCCCTCTGGGGTGTCCGGTTGGTCTTTTCTGTAGTTCCCGGCGTCAGATCTTGTCGGTTTCGACCAGCTTAGCCAGAATGTCGGCATAAGGGATCAGCAGGTATTTTCTGCTCTCGTATTCGACCTCATCGCCACTGAAGCTTTTATACAGCACGGTATCGCCGACAGCGATCTCGGCATTTTCGATATTGCTGACGGCCAGGACCCTGGCGGTCTTTTTCTTTTCTTTGGCGGTATCCGGGATAATGATACCGGACGCCGTGCGCTGTTCTCCGGATTCTTCGTTGATATCCAGCAGAACGTAAGGGGAGACGGGTTGTAATTCTTTCATATGCGTTCCTTTCTGATTATCCTTTAATTTCCAGTAAATAGTTGATCCTTGCCTTGTCAAATCCTACCACCATCTGTCCGTTAATGTCGGTCTGCGGTACGCCGCGCTGCCCGCTGCGGCGAACCATTTCTTCGGCCGCCTGCATATCGCGGGATACGTCGATGTCCCGGAAGGCGATCTGATGCTGGCGCAGGTAGTTTTTCAGCGTGCTGCACCAGGGACAGCTTGGTGTGGAATACACGGTAACATGCTTAGCCGCACTTGTTTCTTTGTCGCCGCCGGCCTTAAAAAGCTGAGTGAACATGTTCCTGTAATGCGCATTCTCGTTGCAGCCGCGGATGCTGTTCTTCAGCGTCCCGTTTTCGAAGACCAGCAGATTTGGAACGGTATTGATACCGTATTGGGTGTGAATGTCGCGGACTTTATTGACATCGGCATAAAAGACCGTTGTATCACCGCCGTCTGCGGCCTCGCGAACATTCCGGAAAGCGCATTCGCTGCTTTCGCTGCCGGATTTGTATAAGAGCAGATAAAATTTTTTATGTGCGTTCAGCGCGGTCTGAAGTTGGGCGTAAGATAAGATTTCCTGCATGCTTGCCATGGTTTTCTCCTCAATTTAAAGGCTTCGTTACCCCATCCTCACTCCGGCAATATAAGTCCGGAAAAGGCGACATGTTCCCACGGAAGGCAAGAAAAATGTGTCATCGCAAAAAATCAGTACTTGAAAGAACTTCCGCCGAGAAATTCCTTAATGATGGATGTAGAGGGGATCAGGTCCGCTTCAAAAGGAACGAACAATTCCAGCAGGCGATAAAGACGTTCCGTTTCAACCTTGACGGGCGAGTCCACAGGGATGGCCGCAAGTTTGTCCGCAAGCACTCCGCGGAAAACCGCCCATTCGTATTCCAGTGCGCTGTTAAAATACAGATCGGCATTTTCCTGGAAAGGGAATATCCAGCGCGCTTCACCGCGGCGTACCGAAGGCCAGCGAAGTAAGGTATTTTCCAGGCTGTGCCCGCGGAACTGCAGGTCCCGGTACATGCGGCGCAGAAGCCGGGTATCCGAGGTCGAGACCCGGTTATAGAGATTAAAATTCAGCTGGGTCAGTGCGGAGATATAGATCCGGCATTTCGTGTTATCCGGAATGCGGGCGGCCAGTTCGGGATTCAGTCCGTGGATCCCTTCAATGATCATGATCTCATCTTTATGCAGGATCGTGGGATCCTTATCAAAGACCTTTTTTCCGTCGTTGAACAAGAATCGCGGCAGCCGAACCGCTTCGCCTTTGATCAGGGAGGCCAGCTGTTTATCCAGAAGCGCATGATCGATGGCATGAAAGTGCTCATAATCATATTCTCCGTTTTCATCCCGCGGCGTATCTTCCCGCTCTACGAAATAGTCGTCCAGCGACAAATGCAGGGTTTTCAGTCCGTTGATGCGCAGCTGAAGGGAAAGCCGTTTCATAAACGTTGTTTTTCCCGAAGAAGAGGGTCCGGCGATGAAAATAAAACGGTATCCCGGGTTCTTGCTGACGGAATCGGCGATCTGCGCGATCTTTTTTTCATGCAAGGCTTCGTAAAGCTGCACCGCTTCCATAAAGCGGCCGCCCAGGGCGCGCTCGTTCAGGTCCGATACGTTCCGGATCTCCAGCATGTTGCCGCGCTTTTCACTTTCACGAAAGACCTTGAACAGGTTCGGACCCGGAGTAAAGGGCGGAATACTGTCGGGATAATGGTTGTTGGGGAATTCCAGAACAAAGCCGCTTTCGTAGGGGGTGATGCGGAACTGCCGGATATAGGCGGCGGAGGGTGTCAGGGGAGCGATAAACCAGTGGGGGAATCCGCAGAGATCGTAGATCCGTATTTGTTCTTTGGAGCTGTTATGCAGTACCCGGAAGCGTTTGTAGTCAAATTCCCGGATCTGCGTACGGGAAACGATGCGTTCTTCGAATTCATGGCCCGCCTGAATGTATTCCCGCATTTTTTTTTCAAGCTGAGCGAGATAATCGGGCGGCAACGTATCCGGATTGGTGGCTTCACAGAAAAAACCGGAGCCGTAGGAGTGTTCGACCGATATACGCGAGTCCGGAAAGAGACCTTCCGCTGCCATCAGCATCAGGGCGGTACTGCTGACCGCAAGGCATTGTGCGCCGTGTTGATCATAAATGTCGTAAAAGGAAATGGAGTGGGTTTTCCGGGAGATGACGTTGTTCAGGCTTTGCATTTCGCAGTCGCAGGACATGCAAAGTATGTGTCCGGCATGTTCCCCGAAATAGCGCCGGGCGATATCCAGTCCGCGTTCACCGTTACGGAGCCGTATCTCCTGTTTGCTTTGATGGTAGATTACCTGCATGGCATTTACCAGCGCACATTCAGGTCACGGTTGGCCTTGACTTCATCGACGCGCCGAACCGGTGTTGTGAGCGGTGCGGAATGCAGCAATTCGGGATTTTCGCGGGACTCTTCGTCGATCTTGCGCATGACGGCGATAAAACGGTCCAGGGAATCCTTGTTTTCCGTTTCGGTGGGCTCGATCATGAGTGCTTCATGTACGATCAGAGGAAAATAAACGGTCGGTGCGTGCATGCCGTAATCCAGGAGCCGTTTGGCGATATCCAAAGTCCGGACCCCATAGGCTTTCTGGCGGTCTCCCGAAAACACACATTCATGCATGGGTGGCGTTTTGTAGGGAAGTTCATACATATCTTCGAGGGATGCGCGGATATAGTTGGCATTGATAATGGCATGTTTTGCAACATCTTTCAGTCCGGTTTCGCCCAGCATGCGGATATAGACCCAGGTTTTAACGATAACGGCATAATTGCCCCAGAAGGCCATGACCTTTCCGATGGATCCGGGGTGTTCCCAGCTGAAACGGTAGTTATCTCCGTTTTTTTCAACACGCGGGACCGGCAGATAGGGGACCAGTTTTTTTACCACACCGATGGGACCTGCGCCCGGTCCGCCGCCGCCGTGGGGTGTGGAAAAGGTCTTGTGCAGATTGATGTGCGTGATGTCAAAATGCATGTCCGCCGTCTTGACGATTCCCAGTAAAGCGTTCATGTTTGCACCGTCCATGTACATCAGTCCGTCCACGGAATGGACCAGCTCCGCGATCTGCAAAACGTTCTTTTCGAAAATGCCCAGGGTATTTGGATTGGTCAGCATAAAACCCGCAACTTTCGCATTGAGCTTGGAGCGCAGATCGCCCAGATCCACCAGTCCCTCCGGCGTGGAAGCCACGGTCACGGCTTCGTAACCGCCGATATTGACGGAAGAAGGGTTGGTCCCGTGTGCGGAATCCGGGATCAGAATGCGGGTCTTGTGATTCTTTTTCTGTTCGTGATATTGCCGCATGATCATCACGCCGGTCAGTTCGCCGTGCGATCCGGCGGCAGGCTGCAAAGTAAATGCATCCATTCCGGTAATTTCGCAAAGATACCGCTCCACGTCATGATAGATCTTCAGCGAAGCCTGAATGTTCGTTTCGGGCTGCAGGGGATGTACTTCGCTGATGCAGGGACTGGCGGCAAAGGCTTCGTTGATCTTGGGATTGTATTTCATCGTGCAGGAACCCAGGGGATAAAAATCCTTGTCCACATGATGGTTCAGGTTAGAAAGATTAATGTAATGGCGTACGACCTCCGGCTCACCGACCTCGGGCAGAGCACAGTGCGAGGTACGTAAAAGATGTGCGGGGACAAGGCCGTCAATGGTTTTTTCAGGGAAATCCGCTTTTGGAAGCGCAAGGCTCTGTTTTCCCTCTGCAGAGCGTTCGATCAGCAGTTTTCGGTCTTTCATGATGCATCCTTTTGCTTTATCAGAATAAAAAGTTATGAAATAATTTTTGACTATCAAAATGCTTTTGTATTATTCGGGCTAAATCGGAGAGGCCAATGAAAAATTTGCGAATTGTGTTATTTCTGCTCACGGCAATGACGATCCTGCAGGCCGTGCCTGCGAATCCGGAACCGGGAATCGTACAGTATCCGGACGGGAAAACCCTGAAGGTCTATCTGCGCGGGGATGAAAATCTGTCCTGGCACGAAAGCGCCGACGGGAAGATCCTTCTGCGAAACAGCGCAGGCCTTTTTGAATATGCCTTACAGGATAAAGAGGGAAAACTGAGCCCTTCCGGCGTAAAGGCGCATGATGCCGCGGACCGGGATATTTCCGAGCAGCAGTTTGCGGAAAGGCTTCCCGCCATTCAGCTTGAAGCAGGGTCCCTGAAATTTCCGGTTCCCGTTAGCAGCCGCAAAGCGCCCGCCGCACTGCCTTTCGGACAAACGGATTTCCCCACGCTGGGAGAGCAGAATTTCCTGGTGATCCTGGTCGAGTTCTCCGATAAGGCTTTTACCCACCGACCCGCAGATTTCGACAGCCTGATGAACGGAAAAAATTATATTTATAACGGCGCTATCGGCAGTGTAAGCAAATACTACCGCGACGGTTCCTTTGAAAACTTCAAGCCGCATTTTGACATTGCCGGTCCGGTGGTTCTGGACAGCGGCTGGGCCTTTTACGGCAAGGGAGATGACGAGAACATCCAGCGCTTTGTCTACGAGGCCGTGAGCAAAGCCGATCCGGACGTGGATTTTTCGCGCTACGACAACGACAATGACGGTTATGTGGACAACATCTATTTTATCTATGCCGGATACGGCGAATGTTTTTACGGTGCGGAGGTAAACACCATCTGGCCCCATCGCTGGGCGTATATTGCCAGTGTACTGAGCGTGGACGGGAAAAGGGTCTATGATTATTCGACATCCATGGAGTTATACGGTATCAGCGGCACGACACGCAGCAGTATCGGCGTGATCGCGCACGAATTCGGTCACGTTTGCGGACTGCCGGATTATTATGATACCGATTATGACGGCAGCGGCGGCGATTGCGACGGATTGGGCGGCTGGGACCTGATGGCCGGCGGATCCTGGAACGACGGCGGAAACCGTCCGCCCCTGTTCAATGCCTGGTCCCGGGCCTTCCTGCGCTGGGCGGAACCGCAGATCCTGGAAGGACCCGAATCCGTAACACTGAATCCCGCTCACAGCCATAATGAGATCCGCTATTTCATGTCGGCTTCCGGCGACGAATTCTTTATGATGGAGAACCGCCAGCGCACAGGCTGGGATGCCGCCGTTCCGGGGCACGGCTTGCTGATTTTTCATATCGACATGAACCACAGCGGCTGGAATAACAATACCTTGAACTGCAATCCCTACCGCCAGGGCTTTGATCTTGAGGAGGCTGACGGATTGGGAAATATCAGCGGGACCTACATCAACGCCGGAGATCCCTTTCCCGGCACTACCCTCAATCGCTTTTTTACGGATGAAAGCAATCCCAATGCCATGAGTTGGGCGGGACAACCCAGCCGTAAGCCTATCCGGAACATTCAGGAGATCGGCGGGGTGATCAGCTTTGCTTTTGGCGATACGCATGTTGATGCTCCGAAAAATTTCACGGCGGAATCCCAAGGCCAAAATGCCATTCGACTGGACTGGCAACTGAACGCCGTCGGGGATTCGGTAATCGTCGTCAGCGCGCAGGAAAACGCGATCGGCTATCCGCAGAACCGGACAAAATATAAAACCGGCGACACTACGGCCGGCGGCGAAGTGATCTTTAAGGGTGTGGACAGCCTCTTTGAACACCGCGGACTGGATGCGGGTAAAACTTATTATTACGGTATCTTTGCTTTTGAGGACAGCGCATATACTTACTCCGACAAAGTTCTGACCTCAGCAAAAACGGAATCCCCGCTTTTCTATGCCGAGGAATTTGCGAACGGTCTCCCTGCCGGCTGGGTGATCCTGGACCGCAGCGGGAACGGCTCCTGGAGTACCGAAAATCCCCTGAACCGCAATATTGCATCTGCCAGTGCCGGCAACGGCTTTATGCTGATCGACAGCGAATATCTGGGTGAGGGAAGCCTGGATGCCGAACTGATCACCCGCTCTTTTAACTTTGCGCTCAGCCGCTCGGTCACGCTGCGTTTTGAACATCAGCTGGAAATCCGCTCCCTGACCCTGGCAAGATTACTGTATACCGTAAACGACGGACAGACCTGGTACGAGGCGAAACGCTGGACCACCGCCACGGAGGGTACGGAGATCTTTGAAACGGACCTTACTGCTGCCGTCGCCGGTTTCCGGGACGTCAAGTTCAAATTCAATTTCCGCGGCAGCAATGAAAAATACTGGTGTATCGACGATCTGAGTATCAGTTCTGCGCTCGATGAAGGTATTTCTGCCGCCTTTCATGCGGCGGAACGCAGCGGTTCCAAACCCTTTACGGTTACATTCATGAATACCAGCGTTTCCGAACCGCAGAGTATCGATACGGCGATCTGGGAATTCGGGGACGGCAGCGATTTTGTCAGCGAACCTGCACCACAGCACACCTATACGCGTTCGGGTTATTATGCGGTTTCGCTGATGGTCAGATCGGGTGCGCTGCAGTCCAATTGCAACAAAGACAATTACATCCTTGTCCGTAACGACGCCCCGGTTTTCCATGCATTGAGCGATACGCTGAATGTCCGCAAAAATACCGTGAACACCGTTAATCTGATGACCTTATTTTCCGATCCGAACGGCGATCCGCTCCGCTTTTCCTGGGAGGGAAACAGCGCGGCGCTGAGTATTGACGCTTTGGACGACACCACGATCCGCATTCATCCGGGAACGGATTTTCTGGGGCTTGAGACCGTTCGTTTTACAGCGGAAGACAACGAAGGCGATACCGTTTCGCATTCCCTTGATATATGGGTCAGCGAAACGGCAACGGCGTCCGCATTGCCGGCAAGCTTCGCGCTGGGTCAGAACTTTCCGAATCCCTTTAATCCCGAAACCCATATCCTTTACCAGCTGCCTGAAGAGGCTTTTGTCAATCTGGAGATCTATGACATGCGCGGCCGCAAAGTTGCAACGATGCTGAATACATTAAAAAGTGCGGGATATTACGAGTACTGCTTCAACGGCAGTTCATTGCCGGGCGGTGTTTATTTCTACCGTCTGAAGGCGGGTAACTTTGTTCAAACGCGGAAAATGCTGCTGTTAAAATAAACGCGCCGTATCCTCATCCGATCTTCATGGCTGCGTGCACCATCTCCATGGTGGCGGCGGCTTCCCTGCGGGCGCGGCTTTCGCCGTTCTCAAGGATCTCAAGGATCATCGTGTCCGTGAGTGCCGCACGCTTTTCGCGGTGCGGAGCAAAGAAGGCAGAAATTTTGGCGGCGCAGTTTTTCTTGCAATCCACACAGCCCAGGGCACCGGACTCGCAGTCGTGGCGGATTTGCGGGATCTCGTCCGTATTAAAGACATTGTGATAGGTAAAAATGGTACAGATATCCGGCCGGCCGGGATCGTTTCTGCGGATCTTCTGCGGGTCGGTGACCGCCATGCGCACGGCCTGCCAGATCGCTTCCGGTTCATCGGATAAATAAACGGTATTTCCAAGGGATTTGGACATCTTGGCTTTACCGTCCAGCCCGGGCAGGCGTGAAAAGCGCGTAAGTTTGGTTTCCGGCTCCGGGAAAACCGTGCCGTAAGTACCGTTGAATTTTCGGGCGATCTCCCGGGTAATCTCGATATGCGAAGACTGATCTTCGCCGACCGGGACCGCATCGGCGCGGTATAATAGAATATCCGCCGCCTGCAGAACGGGGTAACCCAGATGGCCATAGACGGTGCTGCCGATATTCAGATCGCGGATCTGCTCCTTGAGGGCCGGATTACGCTCCAGGCGCTCCTTGGTGATCAGCATGGAAAAGATCAGATGCAGCTCGGCATGCTCCTTGATCTGTGACTGCCGGAAAAGCGGGCTTTTTACGGGATCAATGCCGGCAGCGATCCAGTCCTTGAGCATATCCAGCGTGTTTTTCAGCATCATGGAAGTATCCAGTGAAGTGGTCAGGACATGATAATCCGCCACCAGATGGAAATTCTGATAATGCTCCTGCAGAGAAACCCAGTTTTCGAGCGCACCCACATAGTGACCGATGTGCAGTTTGCCCGTCGGGCGCATGCCGGATAGAATACGTTTTTTCATAAAAGTCTCACAACAGGTTTTCGATCGAATAAATGCCTTCCAGCATATCGTCGAGTTTTTTTAGATAATTTGCCGCCCGGGGATCAAAGCTGTTAATTTTGACCTCTCCCGAGGAATGGATGTATTCGGGTGTCTTCCGCATAATGGCTACATGCGTGATGCGCCCCTTTTCATTCTGAAAAAAAGCCAGGTCGCCGGGGCGTGCCGTTTCAGCCTGGACGGGATGTTTTTTGAGCAACTTGATCTGCTGACTGGCGTCACGCGGCAGGGAAAGTCCCGCAATGCGGAAACACATCTGGGTCAGACCTGAACAGTCGCAGCCGTTCTCGGTCTTGCCGCCCCAGAAATACGAGGCCCCCAAAAGTCTGCCTGCGGCGCAGAGAATGATGTCCCGAGGATCCTGAATACTCATCGGTTTCTGGCGGATATGCCCGTGCCTGCCGTCCGGCAGCAGAATCTCGTATTCGTCGCCTTCCCGGTAGAGGTAGGGCATTGCACTGCCCATTGCGGTCACGGCAATACGCGTTCCCTGAAGATCCTTATTTACGTATACGGACAAAAAAGGCTGATGAATCATGAGCCTGGGAAGACTGTTCAGCATTTTTTCCGTTTCGCCGTCACAATCCACCGTTGAAAAATTCTGTGTCCAGCCTTCATAGCCGTCCGGCAGCCGAAGCCGCACCCAGTCAGCGCGGACTTCCAGCAGATCGGTGATCTCGCCCATAACGCCCTGCGTAACAAGCTGGGAAGCAAATGCGGCGTCTTCGTAGATATTGGCAAAGGGGGTTCGGATAATCTTCTTCATAGAACCTCTGTTTTAGTATAATATAAGATAAAGAATCCCGCCCAGCAAGCCGCCCGCCACCGTATTGCAAAAATTTACAAAATCGTTATTGATCATGCGGCAGCCCTGTTTCAGCGGAATGGAATCCTGCCCGCAATGCGACATCTTTTCGGTAATCTTGTGGCAGCGCGGACATTCATACTGCGCCTGGACCGTCGCTCCCAGCAGGGAATCCACCAGTGCTCCGCAAAGTCCCGCAAGCGTGATCAGACCGACAAGATACAAAGGCAAATGCAGTCCGGCAAAGATCTGCAGGGCGAATTTCCCGGTCAGCGCAATGATCAGGGCGCCCAGTGCCGCACCCATAGTTCCGATCAGGCTAAGTCCGCCGGACGTGCCCATGGGCACTTTTTTCAGTCCCAGAATACTGCGCGGATCCTTGCGGCTGAAGGCGCCGATCTCCGTTCCCCAGGTATCCGCTGTTGCCGCAGCAACAGCCGAGAGAAAGATCATGTACCAGAGGATCTCGCTGTCCGGCCAGACCGGTTCGAAGAAGTGCCAGCACATGGTGGCTATCATCGCGACCCCGCCGTTGGCAAAGACCTGATAGATATCGCGTTTTCCGGTCTTTTCAAACACGGTTTCCAGTTTTTTCTTGTGGGTTTTTCCGATTTTGGTCAGAATGGAGGAAAAGATGAAAAAAACCACCACCGGCGTCATCCATTCCGGACCGCCGAGTCCAAAGATGACCGTTCCCAGCAGCCAGGCGCCCATCGCGCCCGAGAGGCTGAGCGATCGCGTTTTATAGGCAAGGTAGGCGAAAAAAACGGTGATACCCATCCATACCATAAGCTGAAGCTGCAGTTCGGTGGAGCCATGATAAAAAGCATCCAGGATCACACCGGCGCCGATGGGAACCATCAGGTTGTCGGTCCCGCGCTGCGAGATGGTTTCCGCTCCCGCTGAATAAATGGCGGTAAAAAAGCCAAAGATTAATGCCCTTGTCCAGCTGATATCCGGCTGATCAAACATACCGCGGAAGAGTTTCATGGCAAGTACGGCGACGATGAAGGCGGTGACAAACATGGCGCTGCTGCCCTGCAGGGATTTCTTTTCGCTGAGGATCTTGAAAAGCAGGGGTTTTTTCCGGGATTCGCCCACCCAGCTGGCAACCGGATCGGCAAAGGCCATGATCAGCATGGCAGTCAGAAGAATGGCCGGATCCTTATCCCAGAACCAGAAGACCAGAATAAAAAATGAAACAGGAAAATATACCGTGCCGTAGGAAATACGGTCCGTTTCATGAATGCTTTTGATCAGTTTAAAGCGGATGGCCAAAATGTTGGCCAGGGTAAAAAGCAGGGTAAGGGTAAGCACGGGAATGCGCGATTCAAAAATAAAAGGAGCCGCACAGACCAGGCAGCCGACAAGAATATGCACCAGGCGCCGGGTATGGTGCGGATGGATCTTCAGCAGCTTCAGCAATGCGGTGGCCAGTCCCAGGATCAGCAGGATCGCCATCGTAAACACGATAAAAAGCCCCCAGTCCTCATGAAATAAAAAATGCATGACTTCCCCGTAATAATGCCTGAATTTTACGAGAAAAAGCACGGACTTGCAAGGTGAGATTGTAAAATATCTCAGGGCGTCGCCGGAAATTTGTTGACGGTTTTTATGCCGGAGATTGGGCGGAAAAGAAGATCGGACATTTTTGTTTCACTGTCGGGACATAGCTTCAATTATATTCTTTGATATATGGGGATTTTTGGATAAAATAAGCAATAATATCAAGGAGGGTTGTAATGGCAGAGTCAATATTTATCGGTTTAATCCAAAATATTGCGGTTCTGCTTGCCTTTACGGCCTTGTATGAGTATTTCTGGAACAAGAACGAAGATATCGGAAATTATTTGGGTAAATTTCTGGCCGGGATCACGATCGGTCTGGTGGGTATCTTTTTGATGTCCATTCCCTGGATATTTCGCGAAGGACTGGTCTTTGATATGCGTTCAGTGCTTCTGGCGGTTTCGGGATTGTTCTTTGGGGCTGTCCCCACCGTCATTGCAATGGCAATTACCGCCTTATACCGGATCCTGAACGGGGGAGCGGGCGCAAGCATGGGGGTTGCCGTTATTCTTTGTTCGGGGGGCATCGGACTTTTATGGCGGCATTTTTTTCCGCCGAGGAAAATCAGGAAACCTTTCTGGAATTTGCTGTTGCTGGGCTTCTTTGTTCATGTGGCCATGCTGCTTTGCACCTTTCTTTTGCCGAAAGAGGAAATTTTAAATACGATGCAGCTCATCAGTCTGCCACTGCTGCTGATCTATACCCCGGGCACCCTGCTGCTTGGTCTGCTGATGCTGAAACGCTGGTCTATCTGGCAGATACGCAAAGACAAAGAAGAAAACGAAAAAAAATACAGGGCACTGGTAGAAAACGCGGGCGAGGGGATCGCCGTCAGCCAGGACGGTTATATCCGCTTTGCCAACAAACAGGTAGAGAAGATCACACTGTACAGCAATGCGGAGATTTGCTCCCGGCCCTTCCTGGAATTCATTCATCCCGAAGACAGTGGGAGGATCCGAGAACGCGATGCCGAACATCCCGTTAAAAAAGAAGTGCTATGGAGAAATTCTTTTCGCATTATTGACAAGCAGGGCAATATCAAATGGCTGGAATCAAATGCGGTTCTGATCGACTGGGAGAAGCGTCCGGCCGTATTGTTATTCTTCAACGATATGACGGCGTACCGCGAAACCCAGCTGCAATTGCAGAAGTCCAAGGAAAGGGCGGAGGAAAGCGATCGGCTGAAATCGAATTTTCTTGCCAACATGAGCCATGAGATCCGGACGCCCATGAACGCCATTATGGGTTTTTCGGATCTGCTGGTGAATGCGGATCTTCCGGAAGAAAAAAAGAAAGAATATCTGAACTTGATCCGCACATCCGGGATACGTCTGCTGCGTATCATCAACGATATCATGGATCTTTCAAAAATCGAAGCCGGTTCTATGAAGTTGTACCCCGCCGCCTTCCGGCTCAATGATATACTCGAACAAAGCATCAGTGCATTCCGGAACGGAGAGCTGCTGCGCCTGAAAAGCGGACTTGAATTGCGCCTGCGTTGTCCGGAAGAACTGAAGGAAAGCGAGTTTTACAGTGACGCTTACCGTCTGCAGCAAGTGCTGGACAACCTGATCGAAAATGCCCTTAAATTCACTGAAAAAGGATTTGTGGAGGTCGGCTGCAGCCTGCAGAAAGCGAAAAGCAAAGCGGAACTTCAAATCTATGTCAAGGACAGCGGTCCGGGCATTGTCCCCGAAAAACAAACCGTTATTTTTGAACGTTTCCGGCAGGCGGAGGAAGATCAATATCATGAAGGAGCGGGACTTGGGCTGAGCATATCACGCGGCATTGCCGAATTGCTGGGGGGAAATATCCGCCTGGAATCGGAACCCGGAGCGGGAAGCTGCTTTACCTTGAGCATTCCCGTAACTGCCGAAGGCGGCATGCGCAAAAAAAAGCCCGTTGAAAGCGCACCCAAGCCGGATCTGCGCAATATTCTTGTGCTGATCGCGGAAGATGACCTTGGATCCTATTATTTGTTAAGGGAATATCTCAAACCCTGCGGCGCGGATCCCATACGGGTCCAGGACGGCGAGATGCTTATGAACATGCTGCGTGAAAAGACCCCGGATCTGCTACTGCTGGATATCAATCTTCCGATAAAGAACGGTTACGAATGTTTGGAGGAGATCAAGAAGCAAGGATACAGGATGCGGATCATCGCACAGACGGCCTATGCCATGCCGGACGAAAAAAAGCGCTGTTTCAATGCCGGCTGTCACGGCTATATTGCCAAACCTTTCTTACCCGAAGATCTGTACCGCGAGATCGAAAGGGTCATGAAGCAAAAGAACCGAGAGTAGGCAATGAAAGAGATCATCCGTTTCAAATTCAAGGATATCCCTAAACGAGAGGCCGAATGAAAGTACTGAACGAAGTCGTCTGGGGTATTATCGGTGCCGGCAATGTATGTGAAAGAAAAAGCATGCCGGCCATGCAGATAATTCCGCATTCGCGGGTGAAATGCGTCATGCGCCGGAATGCGGATGCCTGCCGGGATTTTGCGCTAAGGCACGATATCCCGGAATGGACCAATGAAGCCGCCAAAATATTCCGGGACCCGCAGATCAATGCGGTCTACATTGCCACGCCGCCGGATACGCACGCGTATTACACCGGGCTTGCCGCGGCGGCGGGGAAAGCGGTTTACGTTGAAAAACCCATGGCGCGGAATTATGCCGAATGCCGGGAAATGCTCCGGGTCTGCACAAAAGCGGATGTTCCGCTTTTTGTCGCATATTACCGCCGCATGCTGCCTCATTTCCGTCGGGTGAAAGAATTGATTGACGGAGGAACGATCGGCACGATCTGTTCCGTACATATCGAATTTTACCGGCCGCCCTATGCGGAAGACAGCCGCCCTGAAAAGAACTGGCGTATTCAGCCGGCAATATCGGGAGGCGGACATTTTCACGATCTTGCGTCCCATCAGCTGGATCTGATGGATTTTTTTATGGGACCCCTGAAACGGGTCCGCGGGATTGCCGTTAACCGGGCCGGACTTTATACTCCGGCGGATACCGTCAGCGCAAGCTTTAGCTTTTCCGGCGGAGCAGCCGGAAGCGGCAGCTGGTGCTTTGTTGCGCCGGAAGAGAGGACTGCGGATGAGATCAGTATTATCGGGACCGGGGGCAGTCTGAATTTTTCGACCTTTGCCCATGCCCGCATTGAGGGCATATCCGAATCGCGGGGCGTCCTGCGCGAAGAATACGTGCTGCCTTCACATATACAGGAATTCCTTATCCGGACCGTCATTGCGGAACTGCGCGGAGAAGGCCGCTGTCCCAGCAAGGGAAAAAGCGCGGCCCGGACCACGCTGGCGATGGATTTGATTTGTTCCTGAACTTATATTGATGTATTTTTCATGTATACTTGAAATTTCAGCATTGTTCTAAGAGAAGGAATATTCGTCATGTTCGAGAAACTTGCACAATATGATCCGATACTGCTTGCTTTTCTGGCCAATATGTTTACCTGGTTCATGACCGCTACCGGCGCAGCCATGGTCTTTTTTTTCAAGTCCATTAATCAGAAAGTCTTTAATGCCATGCTGGGTTTTGCTGCCGGTGTGATGATCGCCGCCAGCTTCTGGTCCCTGCTGGCGCCTTCCATCGAAATGGCAAAAAGCAACGGTCAGGTTCCTTGGGTACCGGCGCTGATCGGTTTCCTTTTGGGAGGTGCCTTTCTGCTTTTAATCGACCATCTTTTGCCCCATTTGCATCTGGGGCTCGATCGCAATGAGGCGGAGGGCATTCCGACCAACTGGCGGCGCAGCGTATTGCTGGTGCTATCCATCACAATGCATAACATTCCCGAAGGATTGGCCGTCGGCGTGGCGTTTGGCGCCGCATTTCACAGTGCCGAAACCGGTGCCATTGCCGGCGCCATGGCGCTTGCATTCGGGATCGGACTTCAAAATCTGCCGGAAGGCGCCGCGATTTCTATTCCTCTGCGCAGAGAAGGATTGTCACGATGGAAAGCCTTTAATTACGGACAGTTATCGGGGGCGGTGGAACCGATTGCCGGCGTACTGGGAGCGCTGCTGGTCCTGAAAGTGGTGCCCCTGCTGCCCTATGCCCTGGCTTTTGCCGCCGGTGCCATGATCTATGTCGTTGTCGAAGAACTGATACCCGAAGCCCAGCGCGGAAATGAGACCGACTGGTCCTCCATTGGCGTTATGCTGGGTTTTGCAGCCATGATGCTGCTGGATGTGGCTTTGGGATAATGAAGCAGTTTTACGGTAAAAGGTTAAAAAGATGGAATCGTTGGAGATCCTGATTTTATACGACAATACCAGTCCGGATAAAGCGCTCAGCGCAGACTGGGGATTTTCGGCATTGATCCGGGCCGGCGCACGAAATATTCTCTTTGACGCCGGCGCCGACGGAGCGATCCTTCTGAAAAACATGAAACATCTTGATATCCCCGCCGCAATGATCAACACTGTCTTTATTTCCCACTCCCATTTCGATCATACGGGCGGGCTCTCGGCTTTTTTACATTTGCAGCCCAATGCAGATATCTTTATCCCGCAATCCCTGCGGGGACTACGCCGTCCGGAACGCGTTTACCACATTGACGGGGAATACAATATTGACGAAGACATTTTTTCCACCGGCGAACTCAAGGGTATCGAACAGTCCCTGTTTATTCAAACTCCAGCCGGCTTTGTCCTGATCGTGGGCTGTTCGCATCCGGGACTGGAACAGATCCTGCCGCTCGTGGAAAAGCACGGACACATTCATGCGCTTATCGGCGGTTTTCATGGTTTTAACGACTTTCAGATCCTCAAAGACATTGATCATATCTGTCCCACGCATTGCACCCGCCATATCCGCGAGATCAAAGAATTATTCCCGCATAAATTTTTACCGGGCGGTGTTGGCAGACGCTACCGGTTCCCGTATCGGCACGCAAAGTAAAAAAACCGAACCCCGCATGTTGCCCGCTTTGGCAGCGAGCGAGAAGAAAAATGGATTTCCCGGGTTTAAGCGTTGATGTTGGAAGGAAATTGAATTAAATTAATCTTTTTGAAAAGGTTAAGACATGATCGCGGTGATACAGCGCGTACAAAAGGCGGAAGTCCGTATCGCCGGCAGGAGCTGTGCAAAGATCGGGAACGGTCTCTGCATCCTGTTGGGCGTGGCAAAGGGAGACTCGGAAAAAGATGCGGATTTTCTTGCGGATAAAATTTCCGGGCTCCGGATCTTTGCTGACGAAGCGGGAAAAATGAACCGCTCGCTGACGGACATAAAAGGCGCGGCGCTGGTGGTTTCGCAGTTCACCTTATGCGGCGACTGGCGCAAAGGCCGGCGGCCGGGATTCACCAATGCGGCCGATCCGGAAGAAGGGGAGCGTCTGTATACATATTTTTGCGAAAAACTTCGCGCTTTGTCCATACCGGTGCAAACCGGGGAATTCGGGGCTATGATGCAGGTATCGCTGATCAACGACGGTCCCGTTACCTTTGTTCTTGACAGCCGTTAAAACTGAAATGAGGAAAATATGGAAAGAAAAATCCGAGTAATACTTGCAAAACCGGGACTTGACGGTCATGACCGGGGAGCAAAAGTCATCGCCAACGCTTTACGGGATGCGGGAATGGAGGTCATCTATCTTGGCCTTCGCCAGACGCCGGAAATGATCGTAACGGCAGCTGTCCAGGAAGATGCGGATGTGATCTCGCTGTCCATTCTTTCCGGCGCACACATGACCATTTTTCCCAAGGTGCTGGACCTGCTGAAAGCGCAGAAAATGGACGATGTGCTTCTGATCGGCGGCGGCGTGATCCCCGAAGAGGATGCCAAAGCGCTCAAAAAACTGGGTGTGGCGGAGATCTTCGGTCCGGGATCGCCGACAACCCGGATTGTTGATTATATCCAGAAATGGTTTCAGAACAGTCCGAGAAACCAATAAAGTTTAACGGGGGACAACATGAGGGTGGAAAAAAGGAGCATCAAGGAATGGCCGGCGGATGACCGGCCGCGTGAAAAATTGTTCCGGCAGGGTGCGGAAACCCTGAGCAATGCGGAACTGCTGGCGATCCTGCTGCGTTCGGGCAGCGCCCGGCAGTCGGCAGTGGATATCGCAAAACAGCTTTTATCCGAGTACGGCGGATTGCTGCAGCTGGGAACAATGAGCACAGCGGCTCTTTCAAAACATTATGGTCTTGGGCCGGCAAAGGCGGCGACGCTTTCGGCGGCATTCCAACTGGGCGCACGCTTTCACGAGTGCTTGCAGAGCAACGACTCGCCCCTTATCAGCGGGCCGGAAAGTGCGGCAAATGCTTACGGAGAACGCCTGCGCCTGCTGAACAAGGAGATCTGCAAAGTAATCCTGCTGAACCGGGCGCACCGGGCCTTCCGGGATTTTAACATCTCTGTCGGAAGTATCAGCGCGTCCATTGTGCATCCGCGGGAAGTTTTTAAACCCGCCGTCGACTATCTGGCTTCCGCCATTATTCTGATGCACAATCATCCCAGCGGAGAGATGAAACCCAGCCGCCAGGATATTGAGATTACCCGTACGATACGACAGGCGGGAGAAATACTGGATATCCCGCTTCTGGATCATATCATTATCGGGCACGGCGGTTTTGTCAGTATGCGGGAACAGGGATACATGGAGTAAAGAAATGGAAACACGTACATTTTTATCTGCAGGCAGAGATATTCTGGATAAGATCGGAGAACAGGATCCCGTTTTCCTTCAGAAACAAGCGGAATTGTTGCTGGACCGTTATCCGGAAGCGGCGCTGGCGCACTTTGTCATGGCGCGATGCCTCCGCGAACAGGGCGATATTCCCGGGACTCTGCGCTATCTTGCAGCCGTGATCCGGTTGGACCCTGGATTTGCTTCCGCCGCAGAGCTGCTGCTGGAACTGAATAAAGACAATTACTCGATCGGAGAGCTGAAATACCTGTATATGCTCACCGCCGCCCATAAGCCCCCTGCTCCGGAAGTCCGGGAGTTCCTGCGCAAATTCCGGGATGTGCCTTTCAAAACGGAGCTCAGCATTCCGGAAGCGGATAAAAAAAGCGAAACAGCCGCTGAAAAATTGCCGGGACCCGATGACGATACCTATATCGGGCTTCTCATCGATCAGATGGACCGGCCGGAAGCGGAAGATAAAGCCGATCTGCAGACGGACAGTAAAAATGTCAGTACGATCGAGATCGTTGAGGACACCCTGCCACTTCCCGGGGAAAGCATCTCGGATAAAGAGTCCGATTCTCCGTCGCCTTTGAAGAAAAGCTATCCCCAAGCGGAAGCAGAGCAAGCTGCGCCCGCTGCCGGCGCTTCGGCTCCGCAGGAAAGCTATCCGCTGAAAACGAACACTTTTCAGCCGCCGCGCAAACAGGCGCCGCCGCAAAACAATAGCAAACAGAGCCCCGTTTCATCTTCCTACGGCATCGAAACCCTGACCATGGCACAACTGTATGTTCGCCAGGGTTTATACGACTATGCGCTGGATATCCTGCTGAAACTGCAGAAACGCGATCCCGGGTCCGAACGGATCCGGCAGGAAATTGAACGTGTCAAACAATGCATGAATCAAGAAATAAGGGAATAATATGAATTCTGACCGTCTGAAACGTCTGCGTGCGGAACTTGAAAGGTTTGATCTGGATGCGATGCTGCTGCGCTATGCATCCAATCTGCGTTACATTTCGGGTTATTCCGGTTCGAACGGACTTGCGCTGGTCACGCGGGACGCCGCTTTTTTTCTGACCGATTTCCGTTATAAGACGCAGGCACAGCAGGAAGTGAGCCAAATGCAGGTGCGGGTTCCCGTGGAAGCGGACCTCTTTGCGGCACTCGCGGAACAAGGTGTTCTAAAAGCGAGCATGGTTTGCGGTTTTGAGGGCAACCGGCTTAGTTATGAATCTTATGTACATCTTGAACAGCTATTCCCGGGAACGGAATTCCGGGATGCTTCCATGTTGATGGAAACATTGGCCTCGGTCAAGGAGGAATCCGAAATCCGGGATATCCGGCAGGCGGCCGCTATCAGCGACAAGGCGTTTCTGGAATTGCTGAACGAGATCAAGCCCGGCATCAGCGAACGCCGTCTGGATGCTAAATTGTCCTATATTATGAAATCCCTGGGGAGTGAGCGGGACAGTTTTGACACCATTGTGGCCTCAGGCGTAAACGGCGCCAAACCGCATCACAAGCCGGGTGACAAACTCCTGCGCAAAGGGGAATTTGTAACGATCGATTTCGGGGCCATGGTAAACGGATACCATGCCGATGTTACCCGGACCGTCTGCCTTGGAAATGCCGATGAAAAACAAAAAGAGATCTATGCCATTGTTCTGCAGGCCCAGCAGCGGGCTCTGGATGGTATCCGAGCCGGCATCAGCGGGAAAGAAGCTGACGCCCTTGCCCGTGACCTGATCGCACAAAAGGGCTATACGGAATATTTCGGGCACGGCCTGGGACACGGTCTGGGATACGAGATCCATGCCGAACCCCGCCTTTCTCCGAAATATGAAGAAAAACTCCAGGTAAATCAGGTGGTGACGGTCGAACCCGGCATTTATATTCCGGATTGGGGCGGCGTACGAATCGAAGACGACGTGGTGATCAAAGAAAAAGGCTGCCTCGTCCTGAGCGCGGCGCCCAAAACGCTGCTGGAACTTTAAAAACGGCTGCCAAATGAATATCCCTAAAGGACATATTCAGGATCTGGTCTTTGACCTGGGCAATGTGCTTGTCGATGTTGAATACTCGCGTTTTACGGCATACATGGGTTGGGATCCTGCGAAATTCATGCGCTTTTATGCAACGGAGTTTTTCCGGGAGTTTGAGACCGGCCGCCGGGATGAAGCGGCCTGCTTCCGGGAGATGGCACACTATGTTCCGCTGAAAGAAGAGGATATTCCGCGCTACCGTGCGAATATTTACCGGACCTTTCCTCTGCGACCCCGGACCCTGGCGCTGCTGCCGGCATTGCGCAAAAAATTCCGGTTGTATCTTTTCTCGAACACCAACAGTCTGGATTTTAACGCAATATCGCGCCGCATTCGTTTTCCCGATCTGTTTGACGGGGTTTACACCTCGCATGAACAGGGCTTTTTAAAGCCGAATCCTGAGGCCTACGAAAAGATCGAAGATCTTTTCGGGCTTAAAGCGGAAACGTTGCTATACTTTGATGATCGTTTTGAAAACATCGAAGCGGGAATACGGGCCGGCTGGCCTTCCCTGCAGGTGAAGGACGAAGAAACTTTCCTGAAGATCCTGCGGGATCTGTCGGAACAGGCGGATACCATCAATCCGGTTTTCTCCACATCGCAAAATCTTAAATATTAATTTTGAATCTTAAATCTTAAATCTTTGCCAGTTCCATTCCGCGTTTGAAAGCTTTTTCATTCAGTTCGGTAAAAGCTTTGTTCTTAATGATCAGCGGCAGGGCTTTCAGAATGTAATCTTTCGAGAGGTAGCCGCGAAGTTTGACGTAAGCGCCCAGCATGATCATATTGGCCGCCTTTGTCGATCCCAGCGCATCCGCCTCTTCGGTTGCGTTAATACCCATTACTTGCACATCTTTACGTTCCGGAGCCGTGTCGATCAGTCCGCTGTCGTACAGAATCAGTCCCCCCGGCTGCACATCGTTTTCAAAGCGTTTCAGCGAGGGCTTGTTCATTGCCACCAGGGTGTGCGGATTGTCAATTATGGGAGATGCTACGCGCAGGTCGGAGATCTTGACGCTGCAGTTGGCGGTTCCGCCCCGCATCTCCGGACCATAGCTGGGCAGCCAGCTGACCTGATAAGCGTGTCCCATGGCAATGTTGGCCAGCGCATAACCCAGACTCAGGACGCCTTGTCCGCCGAAGCCTGCGATCTTGATCTCGTCGTTGACCTGCCGGATCTCCGGCAAGGCAATATCCTTAAGTTCGTCGCTCAGGCTTTTAATATCCAGCAGTTCATGATACTGGTCGAAATGTGGCTGAGGCCGCATTTGAATAACGGGTTGCCGGTCCTCGGAAACGTCCTTCTTTAGGCCGGGTTCAAAATAACGGGAGAGTACGTCCGTGATCCATTTCTTGGAATTTACCGGAGTCATTTTCCATCCGGTCGGGCAGGGAGAAAGGACTTCCACAAAGGAAAATCCTTTTTTTTCGATCTGGATGCTCAGGGCTTTGCGCACCGCCTTGCGGGTACGGGCAATATTTTTTGTATCGGTAAGCATGACGCGTTCCACATAAACCGGGGCTTCCAGCGTGGCGATGATCTCGGACATGCGGAGAGGGAATCCCTCATTCTGTGCGGAGCGGCCGCGCGGCGTTGTGGTGCTTTTTTGTCCGATCAGGGTGGTGGGAGCCATCTGGCCGCCGGTCATTCCGTAAATGGCATTATTGACAAAAAAGACCGTCATTTGCTCACCGCGGTTGGCGGCCTGCAGGATCTCGTTCGCTCCGATGGCGGCAAGGTCGCCGTCCCCCTGATAGGAGATCATGATCGAGTCCGGATTCGATCGTTTGTAGCCGGTGGCAACAGCCGGGGCGCGGCCGTGAGCGGACTGGATATTCCCCACGTCAAAGTAGTAATAGGCGAAGACGGAGCATCCCACGGGCGAGATCAGGACGGTTCTGTCCTGAATGCCGAAATCGCTGATCGCTTCCGCGATCAGTTTGTGTAAAATACCGTGACCGCAACCGGGGCAGTAGTGTGTGCTTTGCAGCTGTGTTCCGCCCTTGCGGGTGAAAATATCGTAAAAGCTGTCGGATTTTTGCAGGATATTTGATTTCATGGCGTCCTCTACAGACTTGCTTTAAAGGTTTCGACGATCTCTTTGACGGACGGCACGTTTCCGCCCATGCGGGTATGCAGATGCACCGGTTTTCTGCCGTTGACCGCCAGCCGCACGTCATCTACCATCTGTCCGGCGCTGAGTTCACAGACAAAAAAGGACCGGAGCTTTTTGCTTGCGGCAAAATGTTCAATTTGCGGCGCAGGGAAGGGAAAGAGCGTTATCGGGCGCAGCAGGCCGGCTTTGATGCCTTCGGCCCTCAGACTTTCGACCACGGAATGCAGAATACGGCTGACGACACCGTAACCGATAAAGATATGTTCCGCATCTTCGCAGTGGATCGTTTCGCAGCGGATCTCCTGCCGGCTGATGCCGGCATATTTTTCCTGCAGTTTCCGGTTGTGCTCCTCAAGGCGGTCCGGCTCCAGTTCGATGGAACAGACAAGGTTGTGCGAGTCGGCGCTGCCTTTCAGCGCCCAAGGCCGCTCGGGGATGACCTGAACGGGTTCGGGAAATTCCACGGGCTCCATCATTTGCCCGATGATCCCGTCCGCCAGGACGACCGCAGGATTCCGATATTTATCGGACAGTTCAAAGGCCAGCATGGTCAGGTCGCACATTTCCTGCGCGCTGTTCGGGGCCAGCGTGATCAGACGGTAATTCCCGTGGCCGCCTCCCTTGACGATCTGGTTGTAGTCCGCCTGTTCCGGCGCGATGTTCCCCAGTCCGGGACCGCCGCGCATGATGTCGATGATCACACAGGGCAGTTCCGCCCCGGCAATATAAGAAATGCCTTCCATCTTCAGGCTGATGCCGGGACTGGAGCTGGCGGTCATGCAGCGGAAGGGCGAACTGGCGGCCCCGTAGACCATATTGATCGCACCGATCTCGCTTTCCGCCTGCAGAAAGGTACCGCCCAGCAGGGGAAAATAGTAAGCTGCGGCTTCCGCGATCTCACTGGCGGGTGTGATCGGATAACCGAAAAAATTCTTGCAGCCGGCCAGCAGGGCGCCGCGCACGACCGCTTCGTTGCCTTTTATAAGTACTTTTGACATTCAATCCTCCCGGTTATTTTTCATTCAGCAGCTGATGGCAGTCAATGCAGCGTTTCCGTGAGGGATCACGGGAGTCGGGGATCAGAAAAACCGTTTTTCCACAATGCTTACAGTTGCCTTTCTCCAGGCTTTCTACATTCCGGATCACAGTAATGGCTCCGGGTTCGGGACAGGTATAAAAACAAGTGCCGCAAGCGCTGCAACCGTCCCCTTTATAATGTGCCGGACGATAGCCCATGCTGTTCAGTCCGTCGGCAAATTCAAGCACATTCAACGGACATGCGTCAATGCAAAGCCCGCAGCCCTTGCATTCGTCCGCAAGTACGAAGATATGATTTCTGCTCGCCATAAATTCTCCTTAGAAACAAAGGGTCATAGAGTTTTAAAAAGGTTCATTGATCTGACTATTTCCAACAAGAGGAATGTACAAAAAAGCGGGAGTACAAAAAAGCAAATAAGTGCAGTTCCCGGGACGGAACCCCCTTTTTACAAGCATCAAAAAAGTAAATATACCATCGAACAAGTATCAGAATAAAAGCGGGATTGTTGCAGATACGAAGCGAAAAGTTACAAAGACCCGAATATTTTCAAATCCGCTGCGGAAAGAAAAAAGCGGAGATGCGAAATTTTTATATAAAAAACGGGAAAGCGGAGAATTCCGGACCTTCGGGAATTTTAGCGGAACAGGCGCAGAATATCGTTCACCACCGCCAGAATGATAAGCCCGAAAAGCAGGAACATGCCCACTTGCTGAATGATCATCTTGGTCTTGATCTTCATTTCCCGGCGCATAATGCCTTCGGCGACGGCAATGATGATGTGACCGCCGTCCAGTCCCGGAATGGGAAGAATGTTCAGCAGCGCCAGATTGACGCTTAGAATACCGATCAGTCCGATAAAGGGAAGCACCCCTGCCTTTGCGGATTCGCCGGCAAGTTGCCCGATAAAGATCACGCCGCCGACATTTTTAAAGCTTTCCTGTCCGGTAACCAGCAGTTTCAGCGAGACAAAGGTCATGTTCAGCCAGTAGCCGGTGGTTTTGAAACCTTGTCCAATGGCCCGGAAGAACCCGGCTTTTTCAATGCGGACTTCCGGAGAAACACCAAGTACGCCGACTTCCTGAAGTTTGCCGTCGATAATGGTTTTTTGCAGCAGCGGGGTCAGCAGCAGCTCTGCTTCAATCCCGTCGCGCACGTAAGCGATGCGGATCTCGCGGTCACCGGCGCTGCGCACATAGTTTGCCATTGCGTCCCAGTTTTCGACCGGAGTTTCGTCAATGCGTACAATACGGTCTCCGGGCTGCAGCCCGGCTTCCGCTGCGGGCATGTTTTCATAGATGGTCTCGAGCACGGATTCCGTACTGCTGACGGCGATTCCCTGAATGCCGCTCATGACGGAGAATATCAGAACTGCCAGCAGCAGGTTCATCAAGATGCCGGCTATGGTAACGAAGATCTTTTGGAACATGGGTTTTGAACGGTACTCCCAGGGCTGGGGATCGGTCCCTTCATAGGCGGCGTCCATGCTTTCATCGATCATTCCGGATAGCCGCACATAGCCGCCGAAGGGAATGGCGCCGATCGCGTATTCCGTATCGCCGCGCCGCCGTTTAAAGATCGTCGGCGGGAAACCGATGGAAAAGGTCTCCACACGGATTCCGACCGCTTTGGCAGCTAAAAAATGCCCCAGTTCATGAACAAAGACCAGGATGCTTAAAAGAAGGATGGTAGCGATCAGATATATCATTCCGACTCCGGTTTTACAATTAAGGTATCAATGCCCGGTCCCAGACAACAGTTCCTGAAACATCGATTTTAGTGATATAAAAATTTGACAGGTATTCACTGTAGTATCTGCTGCCGGTGATGTCGGAGGAAACCAGCAGGATCTCGCCGGAAGGCAGTTCGCGGACCCCGCTCGCAACGCGCGACTCGAATTCCCTCATCCAGAGCAGCTCTTTTTCCGGGGATATGGCGGCGACCCAGGCGAGCGGTTTGTCAAAAAGATAGACATAGCTTTCATTCCGGTTTCCGGCAAGAATGTAATTCCCGCCGGAATGTTCGATCAGGGCGGCGGGGGATTCACGCAAGGTGTTGCCGACAGGGAGTGTCCAGATCTTATCTCCGGCAGCCGTCAGACGGACCAGATAAACCTGCTCGCCGTAACTCAGGGACCAGTCGCTGTTGCTGGAATCGTGGAGTGCAAGCAATCCGAGCAAAAGGTGCGAGCCGTCGGACAACTCCAGGGCCTCGTGCAAATAGTCAACACGGTCACCGCCGTAGCGGGCGGTCCAAAGCGTATCGCCGTCCGGACCGATACGAACGGCGAAGAGCTGGTTGCTCAAATCCTGCGTCCAAATATTTCCCGTCGCAATACAGCCGTTATCGTCGGTTGGGAACCCCCCCTCAATGTTATGGCTGCGCGCGCCGACGTCAACGGACCTTAGCCAAAGCGTGTCACCGGCGGGATCCTTTTTCATATAGAGAAAAGCGTTTGGAAGGGTGTCGCGGAGCTCAAATCCGAAATAAAACATATTTCCGTCCTTTGCCGGGCAAATACTGGAGATCCTGTCCGGGAACGGCTGATCCCCGACAATTATTGCTTCGGGAGAAATTTCACGGAATGTATATGTGGAATAGTAATCGTCACCCAGATTCCCGCAAAAAAGAAAATTTCCGTTCGGAAGCAAATAAATGTCCTGAATGTTCGGGCGGTACTGAAGGGCGATCCCCGCCGTGTGGAGGATCCCGGCAGCGCTGTCCGTACGGATGAACAGCAGGCTATCGTAATAAAGGTACTCCCGGGCATCATACACCGATTTGATGGCCGGAATAATGAATTCCCCGGCACCGGCCGGATAAATTCCGAGAACCTGCACATTTGCATCCTCTTCCAGCGGAGGTCGCGTGCAGGTGCCGGAACTCATCAGGACCAGAAAGATCAGCAGGATCAAAAAAGATCGTTTCATGTTTGCCCTTCGTTTTCGCGGTTTAAAATAATTAAAAAGCTTCCTTTTTACAACGTTTTCATTATATTACTTTCCAAGAATCACGGGGCCTTTTGTGAAAAGAAGCGCAATACTGACGTTACTGTTTTATCTGCTGATCCTTCCTCTGCATGCGGCACCCGGCAGCGTTTCCGGATTTGTCAATAATGAAGCCGACGGCGAGCCGATCCGCTATGTGAACGTATTCCTGGATGATACGCGTTTGGGTGCGGTCACTAATCAGGACGGCTACTATATCATTCTGAATGTCCCCGAAGGCGAATACACCCTGACCGTTTCCATGATCGGCTACCGGCTGGAAAAACGCCGCATCCGGGTGGGATCCGCTGAATATGTCAAAGAACATTTTAACCTGGTGCCGGAGGACATACGGCTGGAAGAGGTGGTGGTAACCGCCGAACGGGAAAAATTCCGCCAGGAGATCAAGATCAGCACGGTTACCATGGACCAGAGTCAGCTGCGCACGGTGCCGGTACTGGTGGAAGCAGACCTGTTCCGTGCTATTCAGATGCTGCCCAGCGTCAGTACGGGCAGCGACTTTTCCAGCGCCCTGTACGTGCGCGGCGGATCTCCCGACCAGAACCTGATCCTGCTGGACGGCATTACCGTCTATAATCCCTACCATTTCGGGGGACTGTTCTCGACCTTTAATACGGACGCTATCAAAGAAGCCGAGTTTATCGCCGGCGGTTTTTCCGCCGAATACGGCGGCCGCATGAGTTCCGTTCTGGATATCCAGAACCGGGAAGGAAATTCCAAAGAATATCACGGCAGCGGCAACATTTCACTGCTGTCGAGCAAATTGCTCTTTGAGGGACCCATTCCCCGCGGGTCCTTTATGATCTCGGGACGGCGTACCTATTTTGATGCTATCTGGGAGGCCGCCCGCAGCGTCTACAACGGTATTGCCCAGGAAGATATTCCTTTTAGTTTTCCCTACTATTTCTACGACCTGCAAGCCAAGGTCAACGTTGATATTACCGATAAACATCGCACCACCCTCAGCGGTTTTTACGGAAACGACGTGCTCTGGTTCAAGGAAGAATTCAAGGAAGGGACCCCCGATCAGCCGGGCTACCGCTACGATTACTACGGTTTCGACTGGATATGGGGAAATAACACCACCAGCCTGAAGCATCGCTGGCTGATCCGGCCCGACCTTATTGCAAAGTTCTTTGTGGCCAGAAGCCGCTTCCAATTTGACGTGGATTTTCTGATCAAGGAAGAATATTACAACGAGCAGGATTCCATTACCGTCAAGGACGGCATGAAACTGAAGATATACGATTATATTTCCGACTGGTCCGAAGGGATCGATCTTATCTGGATGGTCAATCCGAAGCATACCCTGGAGTTCGGGGGATTTCACAAACATATCAATTTTGAACTTGGAGCGGGGCTCAATGAACTAACCTTGCTGGACAGTCTGAACCGCACCCGCGAATGGGGCTTTTATCTTCAGGAAAAATTCCGCCCTTCTCCCGTATTCATTTTTCAGCCCGGTATCCGCCTGACGCGGTATTCGCTGAAATCACGCTGGTATCCGGACCTCCGTCTGAAGAGTAAATATCTGGCGACTGAAAAACTGGCTTTTACACTTGCCGGCGGGACGGTGCATCAGTTTTTGCAGACGGCAAATTTCGAAAATGAAATGGTGCGTTTTATCGATCTTTGGTTCCCGACCCTGGCCGATCAGGAACCGAGCAAAGCAACGCATTATAACGCTGGCATTGAGTATTGGCACAAGAATATCCAGTTCACTCTGGAAGGCTATTATAAAAAATACGACCATTTGCTGACAATGAGCGAAGATATCGGCGGCGGACAGCTCCTGACCTTTGTGGAGGCGGAAGGCTATTCCTTCGGCATCGAAGTGCTTGCAAAAAAAACCACCGGCAATCTGACCGGCTGGATCGGTTATTCCTTTATGCGGACGCTGAAACGGGAGAGTGAGGCCGCCGGCTGGTATCCGCCCAAGTACGACCGTACCCACAACCTGAATGTGGTTGCGCAGTACGACATCAACAAACAATGGTTCTTTAGCTCTTCGCTGATCTGGAGCACCGGGAACCCCTATTCGCAGATCTACGGGAATTTTCACTATACCGATCCCATTGACGGCTGGATCAACAGCATGGAGATCTACGGCGAACGGAACGGGGAGCGTTATCCGGATTATTTCCGCTGGGATGCCGGCATCAACCGACGCGGAAAACTTTTTAAACAGGATGTGGTCTGGTATTTTCATGTGCTGAACCTGACCAACCACCGGAATGTCTTCCTTTACCTTTATGAAAACTACGATTCGCAGTTCGATCCCGAAAACAATTCCTCGGTCATTACCCGGCGACCGATCACCATGTTCCCCATATTGCCAACCTTTGGCCTGGAGTTTAAATTCTGATGAAACACGGAATAAGAACAGCGCTGTTGCTGAGCCTGCTTTTTATAAGCGCCTGCGATTACGTGGAAGAAGTGATCATTTATCACGAGCCTTATCTGAATATCTACGCAAACGTGACCGCAGCGGACAAGGCGCTCAATTATGTACACGTATTCCGTACAACGGGTTACGGCGAACCGGACCGTTATGAGGTTGACAGCATCATCTACCATGAATTCTTCAATTCTTCCTCCGGTGATACGATCCGCTACCAGACACTGTATATCGACACCGTCTACGCCGTTAACGATGCCGATGTCTGCTACATTCACGGAACGGATACCCTGTACTTTTATGAACGCTACCAGGGCGTCTATGTCCCAACGGAGACGAATTATACCATTCTGACCGGCCAGGAGTACCGCCTTTGGGTCAATACCCGCGAATTCGGTTCGGCCACTGCGGAGGAGGTCGCGATCTCGCCCGTACGGTGGCAGGATACTGCAAGCACCGTGATCTCCATCTCCAATCCGAATGACACTTTAAGATGGGAGCACAGCGCCGCCGCCTACAAACTGCTGTTCCGTATTTTCTACAAGGATGATTACTGGGAATATAGCTATGTTTTTCATGAAACGGAGACGCGGAACCCCTTTTGGGCTTATGATACCAGTGACTTTGATCCCATCTTTAATCCGGATCCTTTCGATCAGTATCTTAACGGAGAATGGTCCGACAGCGACAGCCTTGAACTGGATGTAAGCATCGTGGCATATTCGAATTCTTACCTGGATTATAAAAGTCTGGAAAACATGCAGATGACCACCGGCATCATTCGCTATCCCACCCTGAGTGATTTCCGTGTCAATATCGACAACGCGCTCGGCGCCTTCACCTCGATCTCCGTATCGGACGAACGAAAAGTATTATTTATTCCGTAACCCCGGAACGCCCTTTACCTTAGCGGTGCAGTTTTTTTACAAAGAAACTGCGCAGTTTCCGGATATTCCGGAGCATAAAAGCGGTCAGGCTTAAGGGTAGCAGCGCGGAAATTACGATCAGTGACCAGCTGAGTGAAAAGCTTCCGTTCAGGAAGCGGGTTACGGTAAGTTCCACGGAAATGGTGTTCAGCGCCGCAGCGGTCAGCAGCACCGCTAAAAAATTATATACATCAAAGATCATGGATTTGATAATGAAGTAGGATATCAGAATAAAGAAAAGGGTGCTCAGATAAATGGGCAAGACCATGCGTACGATCACTTCGGAATTGGTCAGCAAAAGAGCAAAAAGTCCTGTAAACAGCAGCGAAGCTATCACATAGTACAGGATCATGGGAATCCATTTTTTCCCCCGTTCGGACATGACGATGCCGTTCATCAGGATCCAGATGAAGACAATGCCAGATGAGGCAAACTTTGCCCAGTGCAGATCGCCGGAAATGATGTAATTCAATATCAGCAGATAAATGGCGGTGGCAAAAGAATCAAAGGTATAGATCCGGAAAAAGCTTGTCCTGACCCTGAAGAAGTGCAGTACAAGTGCAAACCAGAGATAAACCAGCGACGCTACGGGGATCAGCGACCAGTTGAGCTGACGGTTGACCAGGAAATTGACAAGCAGAAGAATAATGCTGTACATGCTAAACACCGAACTCAGAATAATGGCGGTCAGCAGACGGCGGATGGGATTGATCTCGGGATTCTTAAGCTGCTGGCGATGCCGGGGATAATCCGCTTCCTGCCGGTCGATGCGGGAACCTGGATCCAGCACCGGCGTTTTGCAGAGCGGACAGCGATCATGGTAATCGGCGAGCTTAACGCCGCAATGAACACAATAAGCCATTTTCTACCTCTAATTACTGGTTAAACGGACATGTGCGCCGAGTTCAACAAGGCGCCGGAAAAGGTGCCGTTCCACCGGCGTATCCTTCGAAACCCGGCCGAAGTTGATGCGGATCTCGTCTTTGTAGCCCAGAACCGCACAGGAGGTCAGGGTCTGGGTAGGCGGGCCCAGCATAAAGGCCATATCCGCAACCTGTTCTTCCATCTCTTGCGGCAGCCGTACCGCCCCAAGATTGGAAATTGTGCCGGAAAACTGGGCATGCCCCTGGGTTTGGGACAAATACCGGATCACAAGGTCCTTGATAAATACCGGCGTATGGCGAATGAAGAGATTTTCACTCAGCGCGCAGTTGTCAATTGCCATGCTCAGCAGGTGTTCTTTGCAAATATGCTGTTTCATGTAACTCTTCAGGATCTCGGCTATATCGGCGAAGTCCGTGATGATTCTCGGATCAAAGCGCGGTACGACGAAGAGGGCGAAATTCCCCATTGCCGGTATGGGGTAAAGGGTTCGCATGTTGACCGGTATTTCCATGCCGACCGGCCGGTATTTTCGGGGATTGGGCTGCTGCCGGAACTGGACATGCAGAAGGGCTTCGACGTACAAGGCGGCGAGCAGCTCGGTAACGGTCAATCCGTGCTTTTTGGCAATGTCCTTCAGTTCAGCTACGGAAACGGTGCCGTTTATTATTTGAAAAACGCCCAGCGGAAGCAGTTTTCCCCGGATCTTGAATACCGGATCCGGCTGAAAAAGCGTGCGCTGCCGGGGGATCCCCTTAATGCGGTCCTTTTCGATCTCCAGCACACGCATAAAAGCGTCCTCGTATTCCCGGGGATCGGGTGTGTCGGCCGGATTGATGATCCCCTCCGGAAAGGTACTGAGCTTTCCCTGCATCAGCAGGTACTGGGCAACCAGCGTTTTCAGGTATTCCATTCCGCCGCTGCCGTCGGTCAAAATGTGGAAGAATTCCACCGCGATACGTTTACGGTAAACTCGGACACGGTAAAGGAAATCATTATTGTATAAGGAATATAGCCGTTCACAGGGGAAGGGGGATTCCGGCCAGAGTATGAGCGGATTGTCGTTTTGCTCCAGATAATGCCAGAAAAAACCGGTACGGAGACGTACGTGAAAATAGGGAAAGCGCGGGCGGACGGCGTTCATGGCTTTCAGGAGCAAGGCTTCGTCAATATCCTCGTTCAGGGTCATGGAAAAACGGAACACATTGGTGTTTTCGGGCGACTCGAGCGCCGGATAGATCTTTGCAGATGTGTCGAGGCGGTACCATGGCCGGTTCTTTGCGGGGATTTTGTTTTCTGACGTTTTCATCAAGCTCCCGTATCTTACGTACGGACAATGTTACAATGAAAATGCCGGAAATTGAAGGAATATTTTATCGGGACGGAATGAAAATTTCCCTGTATACGCCGGCAATATTTCCTATATTCCGGCATGAATACGATCCACAGGAGCGAATGTACACAGCGCACGCGAAAAGCGGCAGCGCAGCTGAAGAATAAAAAATTCCGCAGTCAGCGTAAAATGCTGCTGATCGAAGGACTTTTGCCGCTGAAAGAAGCCGCAGGAAGTTCCTACCGGATCTCGGAAATATTTTACAATCCCTTTCTGCTGGAAAAACCCGGAACGGCGGAACTGATCGCCGGCATTCAGGCGCGCGATGCAGCGCGCTGTTATGAGATTGGTGGCAAGGAACTGCGGGAGATCTCTTCGGAAGTCACACCCCAGGGAATCGTGGCAACGGCGGAACAGCGGGAATTTACACCCGCGGATCTGAAAGGGAATCTGCTGCTACTGGATCAGATCCAGGATCCGGGCAATGCAGGCACCCTTTTTCGTATTGCCCACTGGTTCGGGCTGGGCGGACTGCTGCTGACGTCCGGCACGGTGGAAGCCTGGAATCCCAAGGTAATTCGCGGCAGCATGGGTTCCGTATTTCATCTTCCCTTTCTGGAATGTACGACGATCCCGGACAGCCTGCTGAAAGCACGCACACTGATCCTGAGCAAAGTCCACGAAGGGGTGGATATCCGAGAACTGCAGCGTGAAGCGCAAAGTCCCTTTCTGCTGGCGATCGGGAACGAAGCCCGGGGTGTCGGTGCCGAGTGGGATGCTCTGCCGCACCGGGATCTGACCCTGCCTGCTCCGGGCGGGGCGGAATCGCTGAACGCCGCGGTCGCCGCTGCGGTTATCTTAACAAAACTGCTTTACTGATATGTTAAAATCCGCATTTATTCTGGTATTTCTGTCCATAACGGTAAGTATCTGCGCACAGCAGCGCCAGGTTCTGATCAATCCCACGTATTTGGGCGGAGAAAAGCGCAATTATTACGGCAATATCGCACCGGAACGCCTGGATGTTCTCTGGAAATGCCATCTTGGCGAAGCAAGCACCCGGGTCAGCGGAAAAGAACGCATATGGAAAGGCAGCGGCTGGACCGGACAAACCCTGCTGTACCGGGAAGGAAACCAATTATGGCTGATCCACGGCGGTCTGGATCATCACTTGCGCAAGATCGATGCGGAGAACGGCGAAGTTGCCTGGACTTACCGCTTTCCCGATGCCATTAAGGGTACCGGTACCTTATGGAATTACCAAAGCGGCGGTGAGGACAAGCTCATGATCATTCAGGGCAGCCGCCGCGATACGCGATACAGCACCTGGTATACGCAGAATTTCCCGCTGCGCGCCCTTGATGCGGAAAACGGTACGGAATTATGGCGCTATCCCGTCTTGCGCGGAAGCAGCTATTCCGTAGATGTGGACGCTTCGGCGCTGATCTGCGATGAACATGCATATATCGGACTCGAAAGTGGCATTGGCGTGGTTTTCGACCCCCATCCCGATAGAACGGAAGTCTGCGGGAATTTCCGGGTACCGGCAACCTTGCAGCAGTTCCGGCTATACCACGAACGCGATCGCGAACGGCAGGGACAGAACCTGGTAACGGAATCTTCTCCGGCACTTTTGGGCGATCGTATCTATTTTACGGCGGGTTCCGGACATGTTTTCGGATATCATCTGAAAAAACGCAGTATCGACTGGGATTTCTTTGTCGGTACCGATATGGACGGAAGTCCGGTGGTTACCGCGGACAGCTGCCTGCTGATATCCGTGGAAAAGGAATACAATTCCGGATACGGCGGCGTTTTCAAACTTGATCCCGCTAAGGCCCCGGATTCCGCCTGCGTGCGCTGGTTTTTCCCGACCGGGAACGACAACAGCGCCGGAGCGCTGTGGGCCGGCGGCGTGATCGGCAGTCCGGCAGTCAACGATGCAACCCGCCCTCCCTGGATGCCGCCGCTGGCGGGCTTTATCGGCATCGACGGCTATTTTTATCTGGTAAGACAGGATCTTTGCGATACGCTGAGCGTTTTGGGACCCAACGAAGAACATCGTTATCTAAAACCCAAACTGGCAGCAAAACGCTGGGCGGGGCAGAGCATCTCTACGCCACTTTTCGTCGGCGACAAGATCATTGTAGCCGGCTACAGCGGGGTCCTGCTTTTTCGTTACAATCCGGATCACAGCCTTAGTCTTTTGGAACGGCGCTATATCGGCGATGTGGAATCCACGCCCTTTGTCTACAATAAGCGTATCTACATCGGATCAAAAGACGGTTACCTCTATTGCCTTGGCGAGAAATAGGAACCCCTAAGGACCGGCATCCCGGATCATTATTCGCTCAGACCCTGAAACCGGGCAGATCCCCAAAAAACATTCCCTTCCTCCACTCAAACAAAAAACCGCTGAAAAGCGGCAAGATCGTCAGCAAGACATCCCAATGTTGAAATGTTGATTTATATAGGTCAGATGGTCGGATCGTCCCACATGTATTTGAGCGGATTGACGGGCTTGCCGTTGCGGTGCACTTCGTAATGAAGGTGCGGTCCGGTGGAACGGCCGGTGCTACCGACCTGTCCGATAACCTGGCCCCGGGTGACGGTAGAACCTTTTTCGACGCCGATCTTGTTCAGATGCGCATAGATCGTGAAGAAGCCGAATCCATGGTCGATCTTGACCATATTGCCGTAACCGCCCTGGGAATAGGCTGCAAAGACGACCTTGCCCTTGCCGGATGCACGGACGGGCGTGCCGCGGTTGGCCGCAAGATCGATGCCGGAATGATAGCGCTCCGCATCCGTAAAGGGATCCGTCCTGTATCCGAAGTAAGAACTGATATAATAACTGTCCGAAGTCAGCGGAGTGATGGCGGGCATATATTCCAGACGGTCCTTGTATTTTTGGATATCCAGATAAAGGCTCTTGTAATTCTCCAGCTCAACGGAAACCCGTGTGCTCAGGGTCTGAATATCGCTGTCCAGCACCTCAATTTCATTGCGCGGGGCACCGGGAGCCGCCATCTGAACCCGGCCGCCGACGCCGAGATTCTCAATGTTCAGATCATGCTCCGGCAGATCCGCATACAAGCGGATGTTGTTGTTCAGCTGAACCATGGAGTCCAGATAACTTTCTACGGTATTGAGCTCGGCCTGCAGATCGTTGATGGTCCGGAGCAGATTCTTATTGCGGATCTGGTTCCCTGCCTGATAGCGGGGAGAAAGAAAACGGTAACCGATGTAAGTGCCGCCCACGATCAGCGACAGAATGAGCAGTCCGGAAAGAACCGCCGTAAAGATCAAGGATGCACGCGAAAAACGGATCTCCCTGGAGTCTTTTTCCGTGAGGTAAATGACGGTATGTTGCTTTATCCTTCCCACAGTGAAATATTAAGCTGAATCGGTTTTTATTGCAAGACATTTTTGGGCGGATGGAATAAAAGGGCGCGGAGCAGGATTGGAATCTGATTGCTTGTTTTTTTAGCGGGTTTTCAATAATATATCGTTATGACAGCAGAATTGATACTCGCCTTGCTTGGATTGCTTCTCTCCGCCTTTTTCAGTGGTTCGGAAATCGCAGTGATCACCTCCAATCCTCTGCTGCTGAAAAAATGGCACGCGGAAAAAAAACTTTTTTCCGCATCCGCATTAAAAATTTATGAAAACCGTCAGCATTATCTGACCCTGATCTTGATCGGGAATACGCTTGCAAATGTGATGACTACCACGTTTGCAACCCTCCTTTTTACCGGCTACGGGCTTTTTAACGGCTGGCAGTCGACCCTGGTGATCGCGGCGACCGTCTTACTGCTGGGCGAAGTTCTGCCAAAATCGCTGATCCGGCGCCGTTCCAGTACCATTCTGCTTCCGTTCTCCCTGCTGATCGCCGCACTGCATTATCTGCTCGATCCGCTTGCCCGGGTTTTTGAATTGATGACCCGCGGTCTGATGCGGCTTTTCAAGAGCAAGCAGGCGCCGATGAACATCATGATCCGAAGGGAAGAGATCGAACAGAGCATTTCTGACAGTTACGCGAACGGCATCCTGAACGATGCAAAGCGGAAATATATCGACAATCTCTTTGATTTTTCCGACACCAGCGCCGCCGAGATCGTTACACCGCGGACGGACATTATTGCGCTGCCGGAAGATGCGGATATCTTTCAGCTGAAAAAGACCTTTATCGAATCCGGCTTTTCCAAGATTATCATCTACCGGGAAAATATTGATTTTATTACCGGATATGTGTCTCTGCGGGATATCTTCAGCGGCAAAAAAAGCGTCCGCAACATGCTGCGTCCCATCCGATTCTATCCGGAGACCAAGAGCGTGATCGAGCTGCTGAAGGAATTCCAGCGTACGGGGACCAGCATTGCGGTGATCGTGGATGAATTCGGCGGCACGGCGGGGATCGTGACCATGGAAGACATTGTAGAAGAGATCTTCGGTGAATTCGATGACGAATACGACGTCAGCGCCATGGATGTGCGCCGGCAGGCCGACGGCGACCTGCTGATGAGCGGCCGCGCCGAGATCGATTATCTGAACGACGAGTTCGAACTCCGATTTCCCGAAGGGGAATACGAAACGGTAAGCGGCTTTATTCTTGATGCTATCGACCGTTTCCCCCGCGCAGGTGAGGTCATTCATATTCAGCGCCATGAATTTACCATTTTAAAAGCGACACCCAAAAGCATCGACCTGATCAAGTACCGGCAGCTGCCGGCGGGCAAGTAGCATGAAACAGGTGGACCGCTACATGCTGCGGCAGTATTTGAAGAGTTTTTTCTTTATCATGCTCACATTTATCTGCGTGTTTCTGTTGGTGGACCTGGTGCAGAAGATTGCGCAGTTCCTGGATAATGACATGCGTTTCATCCAGGTTGTCCAGTACTACTGGCTAATGCTGCCATGGATGCTGCACTGGTGTTTCCCCGTTTCCGCCTTGCTGGCGGTGGTATTTTTCTTTGGACAGACCAATAAATTCAATGAACTTACCGCGATGAAAGCCGGCGGTTTCAGCCTGTACCGCCTGGCAGCTCCCTTTTTGCTGTTTGGCCTGCTGCTGAGTTTGTTTTCTTTCTTTTTTGAGGACCGTGTCGTTGTGCCTTCCCAGCAGGAGGTAACGGAGTTTATGGATAACAATATGCGCATGACCGGCCGCAGTTCCGAACAGCGCATTCACCGGCAGGTCTATTTCCAGTTACCGGATAATCATATATTCACTATCCGGCAGTACAATATCAAAACCAGCCGCGGACGTTTTGCGGGATTGCACCGCATCGTGGAAGGCAAGGTCGTGGAACGCTGGGACGCCATGAATGTCCACTGGCTCGAAGAGGAGGGAAAATGGATGTTGCTGCAGGTTCAGCACCGCATTTTTTCGGGTGAAACCGAACTTTTCAGCAGAAAGGATACGATGATCGCGGCACTGGATGTGAGTCCCCGGGAATTGCGGCAAAAGAACGTGCGTCCCGAAGAAATGCCCTTCCGGCAATTGCAGGGATTTATCGACCGCTCACGGCAGCTCGGAATGGAAACCGCGCGCTGGGAGACCAATTTGTACTTCCGCACCGCAATGAACTTTTCCTGTTTTATTGTTATCCTGATCGGAATACCCCTGGTCAGCTTTCAGCGCGGAGCCCGCGGCTTTGGCGCCGGTGTTGCCGCAGCGCTGATGCTGCTTTTCAGTTTTTATGTTCTGCTGACCTTCGGCAAAGTTCTGGGAATTGCCGGCGAACTGCCGCCGTTCTGGGCGGTCTGGATACCCAATGTTTTCTTCATTCTGATGGGAACCGGCATGTTCTTGTCGGTAAAAAAATAAAGGCCGGCATATTCTGATCCCGGCTTTTTGGAGGGATTTGTTTTAACCGGGATACCTATCGCCTTTTTGGGAAAGGCTGCAACGCTGCCGATATCAATTACACCGCTATTAATAGAAGATTACCGCCCGGGCGCAAACACCGCTTAAGTTTTCCGCGCCTTCCTTAGAGCGGGGAGGAAAGCCCGGTTTTTCCGCAGCTTCCGAATGCTTATTTTGGTATTTTTTTACTGCCGCTCATTTAACGCGGTTTGCACAAAAATCAATACCCGTTTGAGGGGAATTATCCTATATTCCGACAATTTACGGGGAGGTGTTTATGTCCGAACGCGATGTGATAAAACGTAAAAATGTCATTGACTATATCACCATTGTTGTAGGCTCGCTGATCATGGCCTCGGCGCTGATGTTCTTTCTGATCCCCAATAAGATCTCCGCCGGCGGCATATCGGGTATATCGACCATTTTTTACCATGTTTGGGGCTGGAGGGCCGGTATTACCATGCTGGCAATGAATATCCCGCTCTTCCTTATCGGGGTCCGTGTTTTTGGAAAAAAATTCGGCTTAAAAACACTCTGGGGTATTTTCTGGATATCCATTTTTACCGATCTTATCGATGTGATCATTGATATTCCTCCTGCAACGCACGAGCCGATGCTGGCGGCAATTTACGGCGGCTTGCTGCTTGGCATCGGACTGGGTATTATTATGAAGGGCCGCGGGACCACCGGCGGCAGCGATATCATCGCGCGGATCATGAACAAATACCTGCACATTTCCCTGGGCAATTCCTTTATTGTGATCGATACGATCATTATCATCAGCGTGGGTATGGTTTTCAGGAATGTGGACCTGATCCTTTTCTGTCTGATCTCCCTGGTGATCTCATCCAAGATCGTGGATATTATCATTGAAGGCAATCCCAGCGAAAAGGCCATTACCGTTATTACCATGAACGGGGAAAGGATCGCCGGTCGGATCATCGAAGAAGTTAAGCGCGGCGTGACGGCGAATATTTCCAAAGGCTTGTATAGCAACCGGGAAAAGATGACCCTCTATTGCGTGGTGGCCACCCGGCAGATCGAACAGATACGCCGTATTGTCAAGCAGGAGGACCCCTCCGCCTTTGTTACGGTCACCAATGTTTCCATTATGCAGGGCGAGGGTTTCCGTGCGCAGACTACCCTTAATGAGGAATAAGGTTAAGGTTGAGGGTTGAGGGTTTGGGGTTGAATTTCCGGAATAATTCCATACCCGGGATCCTGTTCCCCTAAGAAAACCAGATGCAAGTAATTTCCGGCTTTATCCCTTGTACTTTGCCCGCCTTCCATTATGCCCGGCCGGCGGTCAGGTCTTCTTTTTTATGCGTTTGTATTCCCGCAGAATGTTCGTGAACTGCCGTTCCTGCCGGCGGCGGCGATAATCTTCCATCTGGTAGTGCTCGGATTCTTTTCTCAATCGCAGGTAATTTTCAAATTTATCGGGGGACAGCCGACCGTCACTGATCGCTGCACGCACGGCACAGCCGGGTTCATTCAGGTGGCTGCAGTCGCGGAAACGGCAATGTTCCGCAATGGCGACGATATCCCCAAAAGTTTGTTCAATGCCGGCATCCGCAGCGGTCAGTCCCACCTCCCGCAAACCGGGCGTATCGATCAGATAACTCCCGTTGTTCAGTTCGACCAGTTCCCGGAACGTCGTCGTATGCACGCCTTTACTGCTGGCGTCGCTAAGCGGACGGGTAGGAAGACGTTCTTCGCCGGCGATCAGGTTGATCAGGGTTGATTTACCAACTCCGGAGGAACCCAGAAAACAATAGGTATTGCCCGGAATCAGGGTTTTAATGATATCAATGACCCCTTCGCCGGATTTTGCGGAAAGAGTGATCAGCGGCAGGTCCGGATGGCGTTCGCCGATTGCGGCGATGTAATTTTTGCGTGTTTCCGCATCGAAAAGATCGCTTTTGTTCAGAACAAGGTAAGGCTTTATTCCTCCCTCATGGATGATGGAAAGATAGCGTTCCATGCGGTTGATGTTGAAATCCTCGCCGCCGGCCATGACAATAAAGGCGGCATTGAGGTTTGCGGCGATCAGCTGTCCGGAGTCCGTGCGGCCGCTGAGTCGCCGGATCAGGGCGCTTTTTCTCGGCAAAACGGTTTCGATCACGGCCGTTGCGCTATCCGAGGGAATCAGGACCACCCAGTCGCCGACGGCGGGAAGGGCTTCGCCGGAATCCGCGAGGAACAGCATTTTTCCGCTGACCCCTGCCGCATAGACACCCTGTTCGCTCTGCACATTGTAACGCTGTCGGTGTTCCGCAATGACCCGGCCGACACAGGCCGCCACGGCGGGAAGCGGAATTTCCGCATATTCGCGGGGGATATGGAGCTTTTGTTTTTTCATACGCTTATTCCGCTGAAGAAACGGACAAGTCCGTAGATGAGGGGACCGATCAGTCGGCTGAAGACCGGATAACCGATTGCGCGGCCCAGAAGCACGATACCGAAAAGGAAAAAACCGCCGTAACGTTCCATGTAATCAATGATATAGGTTTTGCCGTCCGGCAGAAATCCCCGCAGGATCTTGCTGCCGTCCAGGGGCGGAATGGGAATAAGGTTAAAGATCCCGAGCCCGACGTTGATCAGCAGAAAATAAAAGAGATTGAGTTTCAGAAACAACAGAATTCCCGTATCGCCACCCAGGGGAACAAGTCCGGGAAAAACCCGGAAGAACAGACCGGTGACTGCGGCCATCAAAAAATTGGATGCCGGTCCGGCGGCCGCCGAAAGGGCAAGGTCCCGTTTGGGGTGGCGGAAGGCATGGATATTGATCGGGACCGGTTTTGCCCAGCCCATGCCGACTACAAAGAGCATCAGCATGCCGATGGGATCGATATGCGAAAGGGGATTCAGGGTAAGCCGCCCCATGCTTTTTGCCGTATTGTCGCCAAAACGCCAGGCGACGTAACCGTGCGAGAATTCGTGCACGGTCAGGCTGAGAAGAATGGGGAGGATCATCGCCATAATATTTAGAATATTACTACTCATTTTTGAAATTTTTCCCGTGGATGAAAGGTTTTATGCACTTCTTTCAAATAATTGCGGTCGAGGTGCGTGTAGATCTGCGTGGTGGCAATGTCCGAATGTCCCAGCATCTCCTGAACGGCCCGCAGATCCGCGCCACCCTCCAGCAGGTGTGTGGCAAAGGAATGCCGGAATACATGCGGACTGACGGCTTTGTCGATACCTGCAAGCCGGACGTAGTTCTGAATGATCTTCCAGACGCCCATGCGGCTCAGGGGCGCCCCGCGCTGATTAAGGAATACGTAATCTTCCGCCTGAATGCTGCGTGCAAATTCCGGACGTACATGGCGAAGATAGCGTTGCAGCCAGTCCCGGGCCTCATCTCCGAAAGGAACGACCCGCTCCTTTGAACCTTTGCCGATCACCTGAACCCAGCCCTCTTCAAGCATCAGAAAGGGGATGCGCAAGTCCAGGAGTTCCGAGATGCGCAGGCCGCTTCCGTACAGCAGTTCCAAGAGGGCGCGGTCGCGCAAGCCGGCGTCGCTTTTGATATCAATAACCTCAAAGATCGCCTCGATATCGGGAATATCCAGCACCTTTGGGAGGCGTTTCGGCAGTTTGGGCGTATCGATATTTTCACTGACGTCTTTGGGACAGTAGGCTTCATTGACCATGAAACGGTGAAACATGCGGATCGCAGATAAGTTTCTTGCGAGACTGCTGGGCGCCAGCGGAATACGGCTTAGGGATTCCAGGTAACGGATGATCATTTCTTCGCGGATCGCTTCCGGCTTTTTGATACCCAGCGTTTCCAGAAATTGCAGATAACGGAGGATGTCGTTTTTATAGGAACTTACCGTATTGGTGGCAAGCTGTCGCTCTCCCTGAAGATGATAAATGAAATCCTGAAAAGTTCGCAGCATGACCTTTATGCGCTTCTGAAAGCGTCCTCGATCTTTTCGCAGACGTAATGGCCGGTCATGATATGGATCTCCTGGATGCGCTGTGTACATTCGGAAGGAACGATTAAAACCAGGTCTGCCAGTCCCGCTGCCCTGCCGCCGCCTTTACCGCTCAGAAGTACGCTGTTCATGCCCTTCTCGCGGGCGCTTTCCAGCGCGGAAAGAATGTTGGGAGAATTGCCGCTGGTGCTGATCGCGACCAGGACATCACCGGAATTTCCCAGCGCCTCGATCTGCCGGCTGAACAGGTGCCGGCTGTCGGCGTTATCGTTGACCCAGGCGGTTAAAAAGGCTGTATCCGCAGTCAGCGCCAACGAAGCCAGCGCCGGACGTGTATAACGGAGACGGGCGACCAGTTCGGCGGACAGATGCTGGCACTGGGCGGCGGAACCGCCGTTGCCGCACCAGAGGATCTTATTGCCGTTCTTCAGAGCGCGGATCATTGTTTTTAGTGCCGCGTCCAATGCCTGCTGATACGCCGTGTCGGTCTGCAGGCGCTGCAGCAATTCCTGTATTTCCCGGAATGTCTTTACCATACGCTACCTCATGATCATAGCCGGCTTCCTTTAAAAGCGCTCCCGGAAAAATCCCGGGCGCGGCCGGACGCATTATGTAAACCAAACAATAATAACACTTCTATTTGCGGAAAGAAACATTTTTCACTGCGTAATGGATTTCCGGGAATTCATAAGCGTCGGTCTGGTCCGCCGCGCCCGGGGCGCAGGTTTACTTAAAGCGGCTTAAAAATTCCGTAAAATCATCCATCTCTTTGCGGCTGCGCTTCTCGGTCACGGCGATCAAAAGCTGATCCCTGCGCTGCGGATCAAAAATTCCCAGATCGATGCCGGCAAAGAATCCCGCTGCCGGCGCTTTTTCCACGATCTCCGCGGCCGCGACCGGTGTGCGGACAGCAAATTCCTTAAAGAAGGGATCGTCCGAAACGGAAGCGTAGCCCGGCAGCGCAATGATCTTGTCGTAAAGGTAGTGCGCTTTTTGCAGACAGAGTTCCGCGACCCGGCGCAGCCCGCTGCCGCCCATCAGGGCAAGATATACGGTAGCCGCCAGCGCGCAGAGGGCCTGATTGGAGCAGATGTTCGAGGTCGCTTTTTCCCTGCGGATATGCTGCTCGCGTGTCTGAAGGGTGAGGACAAAAGCACGTTTCCCCTCCAAATCCTCGCTCAGTCCGGCAATGCGTCCCGGCATTTTGCGGATATATTCCTTGCGTGTGGCGAAAAGTCCCAGATAGGGTCCCCCGAAATTCAAATGATTTCCCAGGGACTGGCCTTCGCCGAAGATAATATCGACACCGGCTTCAGCGGGTGTCTTCAGCAGGGGGAGGGAAATGGGATCGACACCCTGAATGCACAAGGCCTGCCCGGCATGGGCAAGGCCGGCAAGTGCAAAAGTATCTTCAATGCATCCGAAAAAATTCGGACTTTGAATCAAAATCGCGGCCGTATCTTCCATAGGTGCTTCCGCAATGGCGGCGGGATCGGTAATCAGGCCTTTAAGGGGGAGCGTGATCAGGCGGATATTCTGTGCGTGTGCGTAAGTCTTCAGAGTCTGCCGGTACAAAGGATGCGCGGCAGCGGAGATCAGCACGGTGTTTTTACGGGTGATGTTCCTCGCCATCAGCACGGCTTCGGCCATTGCGGTGGCGGCGTCATACATGGAAGCGTTGGAAACATCCATGCCGCTTAAAGCGCAGATCATGGATTGAAATTCGTACATGACCTGCAGAGTGCCCTGGCTGACTTCCGCCTGATAGGGCGTGTAGGCCGTGGCAAATTCCGGACGGGAGGCGATAAAATCGACGGCTTTGGGAATAAAATGATCATAAGCGCCGCCGCCAAGAAAGCTGACGGTTTGATGGCAGCTGCGGTTCTCTGCCAGAAGGGACTGCATTTCCTGCTGGATCTCCAGTTCGCTCAGCGCTTCGGGCAATTGCAGCCGTACCCCGCGTTTCAGCGCTTCGGGAATATTGCCGAGCAAATCTTCAAAATCCCGTACGCCGATCTTTTTCAGCATCTGCGGGACATCATCACGTCCGTGCGGTAAAAAAGGCATGCATCACCCCGGTGTAATTAAGCACTAATCGGAAAATTCGCGGTAAGCGTCGGCATCCATCAGCTCATCCAGCTTGGACTTGTCGCTGATGCGGATCTTCATGATCCAGCCCTTGCCGTAGCAATCGCTGTTGACCAGTGTCGGTTCTTCCTCGATCCCTTCGTTCACCTCGATCACTTCTCCGGAAAGCGGAGCATTGATGTCCGAAACCGTTTTGACGGCTTCAACGGTTCCGCAGGCTTCACCCTGAACGGCTTTCGTGCCGGTTTGCGGAAGATCGACATATACGATATCGCCCAGTTCACCCTGGGCAAAATCGGAAATGCCGACGGTGGCAACATCGCCGTCCAGCTTTACCCACTCGTGTGATTGCGCATACTTCAGGTCTTTTGGAATTTTCATGGTTTTCCTTTCCTTGAGGATTATTTATTCACACGCTCCAGATACGAACCGTCCCGTGTGTCGATTTTGATGATATCCCCTTCGTTGATAAAGAGGGGGACCTGGACTTCCATTCCGGTTTCTAGGGTCGCCGGTTTTTTGACATTGGTCTTGGCGGTATCGCCGCGTTCACCGGGTTCGGTATAGGTCACCTTCAATTCCACCGCAGCGGGCAGCTCAATGGCAATAGGCCGTTCCTGATACATCAGTACCTTAACCTCGTCATTTTCCCGGATGTAGTTGAAATCGTCGCCAATCACACTTTCTTCGACCGGGATCTGTTCGTAGGTTTCCGGGTCCATCATGTAATACATGTTCCCGTCGCGGTATAAAAACTGATAAAAATTCGCTTCCACGCGCGCTTCCTCGACCTTTTCACCGGAGCGGAAGGTGTTTTCCAGAACCCTGCCGTTGAGCAGGTTCTTCATTTTGGTGCGCACCACTGCGCCGGCACGCCCCATTTTACTGTGCTGATAACTGACGATCTTGTATAATTCGTTGTCATAGACAATGACCATCCCGGTTCTGAAATCTGCTGTTGAGGCCACGTTTGCTCCTTTCAAGATATTTGATCCGTCTCAGGGAATAATTTACATACCGGCATTATTATTGGCAACAAAGAAAGCGCAATTTATTTCCCGCCGTACAAACTTTTTTGCAGGATCGATCCGCAGCGCCACGCAGGTCCGGCAAACGTGCCACATTGGCAGACACGCAAATACGCTTGTCGGGATGGGCATTAAATGCGTCATTATGGCAGGCGGAAAAGATTTGGCATGCTTTTGGCATGATAGGGGTTGCAAGTTGAAAAGCGGAAGAAACAAAAAAGTAAAAAAAGCGGCATTAAAGGGCCGCATAAAAAAGGAGGTTTGCTATGTTACTGGCCAAACGCAATTACCCCACAAACGGTGTCAGCCGTTTCTACAACAGTCTGCTGGATGACTTCTTCAGCGATCCTTTCTTCAGTGCGGAGCGCAGTGAACCTGTACATTGGGTGCCCCGTGTGGAGGTTGAGGAAAACGAGGATGAGTATGTGATGCATCTTGAGGTACCGGGAATGAAGAAGAACGACATTGACATTTCGGTCAAGGACAACGTCATCACCATCTCCGGCGAAAAGAAAGAACGGGTGCACAAGAAAGATTCGCAGTGCCATCTGAACGAGATCTGCTACGGAAAGTTTTCCCGCAGTTTCCAGCTCCCGAACAACGTGGACACCGAAAAGATCAAAGGCAACTGGGAAAGCGGCATACTCAGCATTGAGATCCCCAAGACCGAAGTCGCTAAACCGCGCAAAATCGAGATCAGCTGATCCCGAAACAATAATCCCTTCCTTACCCCAGAGCCCCGCTAATGAGAGCGGGGCTCTTCATTTTCTTCGAAAAAGGGGAAGGGGACCGGCCGGGGACGGCCGAAAAAGCGGCATGAAAGATCGCAAATATCCGATCGATCTTCATTGAATAAAGCAATAAGCCGATGATCGTCAGATAATAATGGGATTTGACGAAAATTCATTATTTCTGTTATCAGATGGGATTTTTCTTGAAATTGTTCAGATAATTGTCTAAAATTTGCAGTGATCAAGTGATAATTAAATAAGGAGAAGACAATGATAAATGCGTTGTACAAGATCCCGCATGCCGTAAACGAACGGGTTTTGACCTATGCACCGGGTACGTCTGAGCGTGCCAGTTTGAAAAAAGTACTGAAAGACCTGATGTCCCGGCAGATCGAAATCCCGGTTATTATCGGGGGGAAGGAGATCTATACCGGCAAAACCGGCGAAGTACGCTGTCCGCATGATCACAGCCACCTGCTTGCCACTTATCATATGGCCGGTGAAAAGGAAATACGCATGGCCATCGCCGCAGCGCTGAACGCGCGGAAAAAGTGGGCGGACATGCCTGCCGAGAGCCGGACCGCCGTTTTTAAACGCATGGCCGCATTGCTTTCCAAACCTTACGGCGACCTGATCAATGCCGCCACCATGTTGGGGCAGAGCAAAACCGTGTTCCAGGCCGAGATCGATGCTGCCTGCGAACTGATCGACTTTTTCAATTTCAATACCTTTTATATGTCCGAGATCTACAAGAACCAGCCGGATTACAGTCCGGAAGGCACCTGGAATCAGCTGGAATACCGCCCGCTGGAAGGATTTATCTTTGCGCTGACGCCGTTCAATTTTACCTCCATTGCCGGAAACCTGCCGACCGCACCCGCTATCATGGGAAATACCGTCGTCTGGAAGCCATCGAGAACCCAGATGTTTTCCGCCTACTACCTGATGCAGATGTTTAAAGAAGCCGGCCTCCCGGACGGAGTTATCAATCTGCTGCCCGGTAGCGGCAAGCAGATCGGCGATATTGTACTGAACCACCCAGAACTGGCCGGCGTACATTTTACCGGATCCACTTCCGTATTCCAACACATCTGGAAAACGGTCGGGAATAACATTGCGAACTATAAAAGCTACCCGCGTCTGGTCGGGGAGACCGGGGGCAAGGACTTTGTCTTTGTACACGAGTCCGCTGACGTCGATGCGCTGGTAACGGCGCTGGTCCGCGGCGCGTTCGAATATCAGGGGCAAAAGTGCTCAGCAGCGTCACGGGCCTATATCCCCTCCAATATCTGGGAGGAATTCCGCGAAAAATATGTTGCGATGGTAAACAGCATTCAAATGGGCTCCCCGCTGGATTTTTCGAATTTCATGTGCGCCGTGATCGATGAGGCCGCCTTTGACAAGATCCGCGATTATATCGAATATGCAAAAAAGAGCCCGGATGCGGAGATCCTGACCGGCGGTCGCTGCGACAAGTCGACGGGGTATTTCATTGAACCCACGACCATCCTTACCCGTGACCCCCATTTTAAGACGATGGAAGAAGAGATCTTCGGACCGGTGCTGACCCTCTATGTCTACGATCCCGAAAGCTACACCGAAACCCTGGAACTCTGCGACAAGACAAGTCCCTATGCGCTTACCGGAGCGGTTTTTGCCCGGGACCGCGAAGCCATTCTTGTCGCCAAAGATGTGCTGGTCAACGCAGCCGGGAATTTTTACATCAACGACAAGCCCACGGGAGCGGTGGTCGGACAGCAGCCTTTCGGCGGCGCCCGGGCCAGCGGTACCAACGACAAAGCCGGGTCCTCCATCAATCTGATGCGCTGGGTCTCCGTCAGAACGATCAAGGAAACCTTTAATCCGCCAAAAGATTACAAATACCCGCATATGGAAGAAAAGTAAAATATACTGTCGATAGCTCGAGTTGTTAAGTTGTCGAGGTGCCTGCCCGCCATAGTCTTGACGAAGGCGGGTTGATCTGTTTATATGCGTTTTGATTCAACATTTAAGACTCAAAATTCAAGGTAATTCCGCTGACCAAGCTTCCCAGGTTCCTAAGTTCCCAACTTCCACTCTCAGCGCCCAACGCCCAGCGCTTAGTGCTGGGTGTTCCAGGTTCAAAGCTCAATGTTCAAGGTTTAAGAGGATGTTTTGTTTGTTGATTTGTTAATATCGTGGAATTGTCAAAAAATCCCGTATATCCTGTGATCCTGTTTAAATAAACCATCCGGTATATCCTGTGATCCCGTCAAAATCAATCCCGTATATCCTGTGATCCCGTCTAAAAAACCAGTTATTTTGTCTTATTGGAAACTTGACTCAAGTTGTTCACTATAGTATCAATTGCATCAAGGAGTGAAAACCATGTTGGGGCCGCTCAGCAAACGGGTGATGCTTTTTACGGCTTCTTTGCGGACGCTTTCTTCGGGATTGTCCTTAAGCGGTGACAGGGCCTCAATAATATCCGTGTAATTTGGGTTCATGGTAAACCAGCCCAGTGCCTCGATGCAGGCGCGGCGCACGGCGGGATCGTCTTTTTCATCCAGGGCGATGGCCAGCAATTCCGGGATACCCGGGACATAATTATAATTCCGGAATGTCCGGATCTCGGAAATCCGCTTTGTAGCGCTTTTGCTGCTGTCTTTCATTGTTGGGATTATATCCTCATAGAGCCACTGATTCGAACGGTTCCGGGCATATTCCAGCCGCGCTACGACCGCACTGTCGCTGTCCGGGTGTCCTGCAAATGCCTCCAGCAGGGAATCGGCTCCGGGATTGGGCAGCAGGATATCCAGTTCGCTTTTGGCGGAGGCAGAGACCCGTTCGGAAATATCCCGGGCATAGCGGTCCAGCAGCAGCGGAATATAATCGATACGGCCGACCTTGCCCATCCAATTGGCCGAAAAGCGCCGGATCAGTTCCGAGGGATCCTTGATGCTGATCTTCAGCAGGTCCCGGAATGCGGGTGTGCGCAAGGAGGCCAGGGATTTTAGCGCCTGCAGGCGGACATTGGCGGAGGGATCGGAGGAATAGATGCCGATCAGCGCGGATTCCGCAGCCGGGCCCCGGTCCTTTGCAAGCTGATACACGCCGTAGGTGCGCAGGGTGGCGTCCGGGGACTTCAGCAATTTGCGGTAGGGGGCGTTCACGTCCGTCCGCGCCGGTTTAACGAAATGGAAGGTCGGATCACCGATGATGTGCGATTCGAGGTAATTTCGGCTCAGGTGCCATGTCCCGATCGGAACCCCGTGGCGAAGCAGTCCGAGCAATTCATTCGCCCAGATATCCTGACGCACATTGACGCTATTCGCCACTCCGGCCACCATCTTACCTTCTTCAAACAGATAGGTTCCGGAAATATAATCCTCCTTGAAAAACTGACCGTTATAGCACTGGTCGAAGATCATCACTTCCGCCTGAGGCCGCATGCCGCGCACATCGGCGCTGTATATGTCCAGCAGGGCGTTATAGAGCGAATCCCCAATGATCACGTCCTTGTCGAAGGTGTTCGCGACCCAATGTTCGGGGATATCGTAACCCTCAATATAATATTTTTTTGCCTCGTCAAGATTTCCGCGTCGCTCGGCGCTGCGCAGTTTGCTGCGGACGAAGCGTTTCACCTCCTCGATGTTCTGCTGGGCGGTGGAGGCGGGGGGATAGCCCATCAGGTACTGGGCGTCGTATCCGCCGTGCGCATGAAACACGGCCATATCCAGCTGCGGATCCTGCATTTCGTACATGAGGATCTTCTTGATATCGTTACTCATCGTATGATAATAATGCCGGACGCTGCCGCCGGGCTGATACAGATGCGGAAATTGCTCTTGCAGCATGAGGGCATGGGTTTCCCAGGAATTCAGGGATTCGGAATGATAACCGTGGCCGGTAAAGGTCAGCATCGTGTCCAGGACCTCTCCCTGCTTTTTCTGTTCCGCGACACGGAACAGATAATCCGCGATCATCGCATATTTACGTTCATCGTGGACCGGCGGAAAAATACGGCCGCTGTAGAGGTCCTTTTCAATGATCTGGGGGGAGTTTTCGGACAGCGAATAATAGAACAGGAGGGGATTATTTTCATCCTGCGCAATGAAATCGAATTTCAGATCGGGGTCATCGTAAAAACGGTCGCTGGCAACGGCAACACGCTGCCTGTCACTGAAACGGATCTGATCGATCTTGAATGCGGATGTCATGTGCTGGGCATCCAGGATCATGGGGATGGGAATATCGCCGATAAACACAGCGCCTTCCAGATCTCCACCGGAAAGATCCCAAAGGATCTGTTCCCGTACCGATTCGGGATCCGTCCAGTTCTGGACATGACTGTTGACCCGGTAGCCATCCTCTTCGAGGGCAGTGCAATAGGCCAGGACGGCATTTTCCGCTTCGCGGTAGGTAATCGCATCCGTAAAAACGCTGATAAGCGGCGACTTTGCAAAAAGGATCATGGTACTGAAGAATAGAATGGATAAGTGCTTGTTTTTCATGAAGAATTCCTTGTCGTTTGTTTAAAAGATATAAGAAATCCCGCTTTCGGCGTAATGGAAACGCGCGTCGCTGTTCAGGGGCATCACATTGATGTAGGATCCCCTGAAAGCCAGCTGACGGCCGTTGAATGGAATGCTGATTTGTAATTCGGCACCCAGTTGCCGCCGGTCCGTCAACTGATAGGCCAGTTCCGCCGCACTGATGTCGGCATAATAGTCCCCGCTCATTTCCGTATAAACGACCGCTTCGCCGATACAGATATCTTCGGCATATTGCAGGTTCATTTCAAAGTCCGCTTTTTTCCCGCTTTTTCGGTAGATGAACTCCATCTTAAGCATATGAGCCGGAATGTATTGCAGCAGGCCGTAAAAATTATCCTCGCGTTTATAATCCTCGATCAGATAAGAAACCGTCCCCGTAAAGGATTCCCCGGGAGACCGCCGGTAAGGCAGGCTGATGCCGCCTTCCATGGCACGGTAATATGAAGCATAAATACGCCGGTCCAGGGTCGGATGGAGACCGCTGCCCTTACGAAGGTGCTGTTCAAAGAACAGTTCCGATACGCCGGAGCGTGGACCGGTTTTCCGAAGGGCGGCGCGCCAGGAAAAGCGGTCAAGCTCCCAATTCCCCTGTGCTTCGGGATAGGAACCGCCGTCCACGATTCCGGCATGCGACCTTTCGTAAAAGCTTTCGAGAAGCAAAATGCCACCCAGGTCCAGATTGGCCGAAACGCCCTTCCCGTCGATGCTTTGCAGCCGCTCTTCGCTAGTCTGCGCATAGGTCAGCAGGGGCCGGTCCAGTCCGCGAATGCGTATGAAGATCGGGCTGCGGCCTTGTTCCAGCACGTATTTGCGCGTGTTCATCAGTTCGCGGTAGCGGAAAAAGGACCCGGTTACACCGAATTGCAGGGATTTGCCCCGATAGGCAAGGGCGGGACGCAGATGTACGCCGTTACGCTTAACGTTCGGTTTCGGGAAAACGGTCTTGAACTGTTCGTCCACATTGTAAAAGATATCCGCTGCCGCACGCCAGCGAGAAGACAGGGGATAGGAAAAGATCAGGTTCCAGTCAATGCCGTTCAGGTTAAAGTCGCCCGAAGTGCTGTCGCCGAAATAAAAAGGCATGTCCAGGTAATTCTCGGCGTTATGCAGGAAAAGTTTGTCTTTGCGCTGTTCGTGACGGTAGGCAAAGCGGCCGGCAAAGAACAAGCCGTTTTCCATTTCCATATAGGCCGTGGCGCTCAGGTTTTGATACAGCTTCAGCGCCGGTGTATAGGGCAGGCGGTCCTGGCCGCCGTCATGGCGCAAGCGGTAAGAAAAAGCGTAATTGAAAGGGATATTTTCGCGATGCAGGAAGGCCGGGTTCCGTCCGGGGAGTGCGTCTGTGATATCGGTGTCGATATCCAGAAAAAGGCGTTCGTTGTTGATATCCTGTGCAAAAAGGCATAGCGTAAAGATCAGGATCAGGAAGGTCATTCTTTTCATTGCGGCACCTCCTGATTGCAGAATCCCGGCGTCGGCTTGCTCAATATTATAAAATCCAGACTGCTGTTATTGTTGTCCATAAAGATGAAACGCCCCTCTTCCATTCTTTCGATACGGCGTTCCACCGACTTATTGGAATATCCAGGGATCCCGCCCGCCAGTCCGGCGTCAATGGATGCATCCAGGCGTTTCCAGTCAAATTGTGAGGTGTTTTCTCTGTATTCCACTCCGTCAATAACCCCCGACTTTGGAAGCATAAGCCGGTTAAATTCATCATAACCGAGAGCGTAAGGGTCCTTGACTTTTAAAATGACCAATGCGTCGTTGAAAACCGAATACAGAAAATCGATACCGTATTTATGGTGAAGCTGGATCATATTCGGAACTCCGGGATTGTCCACATCGCCCTGGTCCGAGACGTAGTATTCAAAATTCGCATCCAAAAGATTGACGCTGTTGACGGGTGCCTGCGAATGATCAATGGCATCCTGGGCGACAACAATGAATTCCCCGGGACCGATTGGGTAATCGCTGCCGCTGCCGGGGAACATATAGGCATGGATCGCATGGATCAGGCTGTCATCCTGAAACCCGGCTTCCGTATCACTGATGATCAGACTGTCCAGATACAGCGTAATGTTGCTGTTATTGTAAATTTCCAGAAACTGATCATGATAATACTGCGGTATGGGTTTCGGGGGAGCGCCGCTGTAATAGATCTCCGAGATCAGCAGGGCGCTGGTGCGGGAAGTCTGCGCGTAAATATCAAGGAACAGCGTATCGTTTTCCGGAACGTATAAGGCCGTATCCTGAAGCTGACCGTTGATCAGAAGCATTTCCGTCAGGCTTACCCGGCGTCCGGATACCAGCAGATTGTAGCGGTCCGGCAGGATATCGGTAAAATATGCCATTCCGGCGCTGTCGCTAATGGTCTCCAAACGGTCCCCGTAGGTAATGGACTGCAGGAGGACCACTGCATCGGCAACGGTCCGGTCCGCACCCGTTTCCGTTGTGTCCAGCACGCATATGGCCGCGTTAAAACGCATGGAGGCCGGCGGCAGGATCTGCAGACTGCAGTTGGGGGCAAGAAAGAGCGTCAGCAGCAATGCCGCTGCACATCCTTTTGCCCATTGAAAGCGGTTTCTCATATTATAAGGGTTTTGTTTCATTGGAAGGCTCCCTTATGATCTGCGTTTAAATTGAAAGAGTTCATCAATCTTGCTACTGATCTCGATGCCGAAATACAACTCGGGGTTTTCGCGCGTATAGGCTTCCGATGGACTGCGCAAACGGCGGTACAGGGGCTGGTAATTGAAGAAATTGTTGACAAAGAAGGAGAATTCCGAACTGCGTCCCAGCGATTTACTTAAGCGCAGATTAAAGACCCAGATATTTTTTCTGTTTTCATCAAGATACAAGTAATCGGCATATACGCGTTTGTAGGTAGAAGATGTGATCGCATTTCGTTCGGCATCCGTAAAAAAAACCTGTTCACCGTGGGCATTCAAGTATCCGACGGCCAGTGAATCATCCAGGCCGATTTGTCTGTCTTTGTCAAACACCACCTGCTGAGCTGAAACAGTCACCCAGGCACCCAATTCCTTGATCTTGAAATCCAGGTTGTAATTAATGTAAAACTTTTCACGTTCGGCCGTGACCGGTGAGAAAAAGGGGTTGACATCCTGACCCGTATTCGGGTCATATACATAGTCTCTGTAATCATAGTTTTTATCATCCCTGCTATAGGTATAGTTATAGGCGCCCTGGACCCTTAATCGCAAATTCAATGGTGTGATGGGCTTGGTTTGAAGTTCGATTTCCAGCCCTTTGGTTTCTGTTGTTAAAGAATTTTCATATATCTCATAGGTCGCAGAGATCGAATCGCGAATCGGCGGATCGGTTTCGGATACCGTATAGTCGTACTTATAAACAAAAATCGGATTTTTTCCCGAGCTGATGAAACCCCCGCAGGTTGTGCTTTGATAAGCCGTCAGACTTAATCCCACATCGCCGATACGCTGATCGATGCTGCCTTCCCACTTGATCTGGCGTGAACCTTTCAGGTTGGGGTTCTCTTTTGAGAATACATATGTTGAGACAATGACCAATGAGTCCACGATATTGTTCACATCGTCAACATCCAGATAGATGGGATTGGGGTGGAGCATTGCCATAGAGGGTGCTTTGGATGTTTCACCGTATCCGAACCTGACCTGCGTTGTCTTGCCCGGATACAATACCATGTTGATCCTCGGATTAATAAAGGTACCGTATTCGGCTGCGAATAATTTATCGTTACCATAGGATTCCAAACGTGCACCCAGATTTAATTGGAAGGGGATGAATAATTTACCTTTGATCTTATCCTCGATATAGAATGAGGTTGTGGTCAGTGCAGGTAATTCATCATAGCTTCGGGGACGTGTACGTTTGATTCCGGATCCGGCGGGAGGCGTGAGGGGATCAAAAACACGGCCTTCACCCAGATTGAACTCATCCCGGAAGGTGGCGCCGGCCAAAAAACTGTGTTCCATATTCAGCAGATCGAAATTGGCGGCATAGTTCAGGTTGGAATAAAAATTGTAGGCTTTGCCCAAAACGTAGAGTTCGGAAATATAATTTTGAACATATATCCCGGTGTCGGTGCCGGCTTCCATCAGATCGGTGACATAGGTGTGGTCTCCGGAAACAAGTTTTTTTGTATGGGAGTTCTGCCGGGTATAATTGGCTGAAAAATCGAATTCCAATTTCTGTTGCGTCGTCAGTAAATAGGTGCTTTGATGAGCAAAGCGCAGGGTGTAATCGCGATTGTACTTCTCGGTCATGTACAAATCATCCTCGCGCAGTTCGCGTTCATCAAAGGCCCGGGTGTAATACAGCCTGTTCTTCATTGTGTACAGGTTTTGCAGCAATTTACTGGTGAGTGCCAGCTGACCGGAAATACGTGAAAAGTTTTCCTCGGGAATTCTCATATCCCGGACCGAATAGGCGTAGTTCAGGTTGTAATCAAGATGGTGGATATCGTTCAGCTTGAATCCGCCACCCATGTTAGCTTCCTGATTGTAGAAATTATATTTGAATTTTATTCGGTGGTTAGAAACTTCGGACCTGGTCTTAACCTCGATGATACCGGAGGTGAGGTCGCCGTATTTGGAAGAAGGGATACCGCGAATGATCTCAACGGACTCGATATTGTCTGCCGGGATCTGACGCATATCAATTCCGGAATTTTCGGTGGTCAGCAAGCGTCCGCTTGCAGTCGTTGTCTTCGTATCCAATTGAAGATTGGCATTGTTGGATAAGGGAATATTATCCACCCGGATCTGCGTGCCGAAGTATTCGTTGTCGGCCGCATCGCCATCGATGTCAGTCGTACCGCCTTGCGTGTTAGTGCGGATGCTGACTTGTTTTTTTTCCGCCATGCCCGGGTTCTCAAAGCGGACACCGGGTGTCAGCTGCATAACATCGCTGAGATTGGAGGCCTGCATGTGTTCGATCTCGCCGCTGGAAATGCGGGTTTTTGTTTCCGCATCCGCCGGCAGCAGCTCTCTTTCAGCTTCCACAATAATGCCGCCAATCTCAAAATATTCCAGCTTCATCACATAGCTTTTTTCCAACGTTTGGCCCGCCCGGAGTCCCAGGGTTTCTTCAATGGTCTTATAGCCCATAAAGGAAATCTGCACGGTATAGGTGCCCACCGGGACCCTGACGGAAAAATAGCCGTCCTTGTCCGTTGCCGCGCCGCTCATGGTTTCTTTGATCAGCACATTCGTTCCGGGCAGTGCTTCCTGCTCTTCGTTCAACACATAACCTTTTAACAGTGCGTACTCATCGGCGGCGAACAGGGACAGGGCGATACACCAGATAATCCAAATTTTTCGCATGATCGGTCATCCTCGTTACGTTTCATCAGGAAAATACATCATTGAACTTCAAAAAGCAAAGTTTTGAATAATTTGCTGAACTTGACACTAGTGATGTAACCGCGAAAAGCCGGCCGCCGGGTTAGGAAGAGTGGGAGTGCGGGAGTACTGCCGGTCGATTTAAGATTCAACATTTTAAAAGAATGTCGAGTTGTCGAGGTGCCTGCCCGCCATAGTCTTGACGAAGGCGGGTTGATTTGTTGATATTCGTTTTGATTCAGCATTGAAGACTCAAAATTCAAGGTAATTCCGCTGACCAGGTTTCCGAAGTTCCAAATTTCCCAAGCTCCATTCTTCGCGTCTTCTCTCGTCGAGCCAGCGCCGGAATCAAGGTTCAAAGCTCAATGTTCAAGGTTTAAAGAATGTCGAGTTGTCGAGATCCTGGAATCGTGGAATTGTCCGACAATACAATTATTAAAAATAATCCGGTTAATTCTGTAATCCTGTCGATAAAAAATCCGGTTTATCCTGTCTTTAATAATCAGAAATTCCGTCGCAAAAAAAATCCCGCCGCAGCGGGATCTTTTGATTGTTTGTCCGGAATTGCATCATTCTTCATCTTTAATCAGCAGCACTCCGATCAGTCCGAAAACACCGGTCAGCAGCACAAGCACATAGTCGGTCCAGGAGCGTTTGCGGCTAAAGAGGACGAGCGCCAGCAGGGAGGCCGCAATGCCCGCGAGTCCTTTCCAGCCAAAATGATCCAGCTGCAGCTTGACAAAGTTCGTGGGCGTGTTGGTATTGAGCTCAAAGGGGAAGAGGAATTGTTTGATCACGCTGGCGCTGCGCCGGTCATACGGAGTCCAGGTCTCAACATGTTCGGCAATCGGATTGAAATCATTGTCGGTAACGATCATCTTTACAAAACCGTCGCCGCTGATATAAACATGCCGGTTAATGGGGTAGGTATAGAAGCGGTAGGTCATCTCGTCGGCAATGTAATCGTAGATGCCTTCTTTGGTCCTGGTGGGCAGTTCGCGGACCTTATAATCGTCATAGGTGATCAAAAAGACCTTATTGTCGTGGGTGACGAACCATCCGTAAAACTCCCTGCGCAGGTTTTCGCTGACAAAGATTTGGCGGATATTCAGTTTGGGATCGATGCCCGTTTTTATGCAAACCGGCTGATCGTGGATCATTTTCAGATGGAAGACCGCGCCGTTTGCGTCGCTGATAAAATAACCTTCGTCAAAGGGCTTTCGATTGGTGGGATTTCCGGCAATGATCTTTGCAGGAAAGCGGAATCCCGCGTCCAGCAGGGCGCTCTGAAAGCGTTCGCTTTTTTCCGCGATCACGCTGTTGCTGTTCGGATCAATGAATTCGATCTTATTCCCCAGGCGGAACAGATCCTCGGGGATCATCAGCTGCGCATAATCGGGTTCGGCTTCGAACATCAGGTAAAGCGGCACGTAGGGAAAATCGATATCCTTGGCCTGAATGCGGAAGACCTGGGTGTTTTCGCGGATATTTCTCGAACTTAGCTCAATCCCTTTCAGCGAAGGCGGAAGCTGCTGCCACTTTTCGAGGGTAGCATAGTACATAAAGGGCAGCAGAGCAAAATATTCCCGCTCATTGTAGGAATTACCCTTGATATCCCGGTATTCCACTTGTCCCATTCCTCCGTAAATGGTATAGACAAAGTCGTCGATAACGGCGCTGTAATCCAGCCGTGGCGTATTGACCTTCTTGTCAAAGAGCATAGAAAAGAAATCCGGAAGGTACAAGGCGGCGACAAAAACGATGAGCAGTATAATGACGTATCGTGATAGTTTATTTAACATGGCAGACACCTGTTCCTTATATTTATTTGGTTCCACGCCGGAAACGGTGTCCGGCAAATAAAATGGTCAGCGGTATGAGCAGGACGATCAGGACAAAGGTCCACAGTGTGCGGTACTGATCGTAGGTCGAAGCCTGGAAATACAGACTTGTCAGTCCGGCAGAGACAATGCCGTAGATGATGCGGTAGATCCAGGAGGGTTCCAGAATGATAAAGGAGGTCAGAAAATAGACGGCGCTTCCTCCCAGGAACCAAGGGATCATCGACAGCAGCGCTTTCTGCACGATCTCCGCAGGATAATTGACTGCCACGACCAGCCAGAGTCCGAAAAAGAGAAAAACGATCTCTGCGAGCAGGAAGGCGTAGCCGATGCCGACGGATGAAAGCAGCAGCTTTTTTTCCGAGATCGGCAGATGGTAGGAAAGGCGCATGCGGTTGCGGCTCATTTCCTGGACGAACTGCAGCAGTCCAAAGGTAAGCCCGGTGATCAGCGGCAGATACTTGACAAATACGATATTGCGCAGCAGCAGGCTTTTGCCGATCACATAGAGCCAGTTGTTCAGGGCGCCCTGAAATTCGATGTAATAATTGATCATTCCGATGCTGTAGGCCAGCGTCAGCAGGGACAATCCCGCAATAACGATTACGGCCCAGCGCAACTTGATCCATTCTTTGTATAAAATTGCTTTTAACATGATTACTCCCCTTTAATATTTTCCGGTCAGCCCGATAAAGGCTTCTTCCAGGCTCATGGAGATCTCTTGAAGATCTTCGTGTTCAAGCTTGACCGCATTAAGGTATGCCTTGATCTCCCTGAGCGGTTTAAAGGAATAGATCGTGACCTTGTTGTTGACAAATTCCAGGTTGGTGATAAAATCGTCGTCGATCTTCAAATGACGTACGGCTTCGGCGTTCCGGAACTCGTAACGGTGGAAGTTTTTTTTCAGCGTCGCCAGGGGCATGTTCAGCAGGAGTTTCTGGTGCCCCATGATGATGGTGTCGTCCACGACCTTTTCAACATCCTGAATGATATGCGAGGTCAGAAAGACGGTCTTGTTCTTTTCACGGACATATTCCTGCAGATAATCGATGAACAATGCGCGGTAGCCGGGATCCAGACCCATGGAGTAATCGTCCAGGATCAGCAGCTCCGGATCCTGCGCAAAGATCAGTCCCAGCACCACCTGTGAGCGCTGCCCGCAGGACATGTTCTTAATCTTGTGGCTGTCCGAAAGCCCCAGTTTGCCGATCAGGTCCCAGTAATAATCGGGTTTCCAGTTGGGGAAAAACGCCGAATAGAATTTTTCCACCTGGCGGATCGTCATGAAATCATAAGCCAGATGACCTTCGTGAAGTAAGCCGATCTTCTGGCGGGTTGCGGGAGAGAGTTTATGGGATTCTTCTCCCAAAACCAGGCATTTCCCGCTGCTGGGTCTTAAAAATCCCATCAGGATATTGATCGTGGTGGTCTTTCCCATCCCGTTCTTTCCCAAAATTCCAAAGATTCGCCCGCGCTCAACCTTAAGGTTCAGATTGTTGAGCACCAGTTTATCTCCATAATAGTGGGTCAGATTCTGACATTCAATTACATGTTCCATCATCACTTGTTCCCTGTTTAGTTTAAAATAACGAAAAGAATATAGGATAAATACGATTAAAATCAATACAAAAAATTATTTGAATTAAGCTTTGATTCGTTATACATTACGTTCAATGGATCGAAGTTAAGCGGGCCAAAATGAAAAGAACTAAACAGATCGCCACTATTCAGCTGCTCTTATTGCTGATATCCGCGTCGCTCAATGCGGCGACAATCCGTGGTTATGTGCGCAATTATAGCGGAAATGCGCCCATTGCGCAAGCCCTGGTTGCCATTGAACCGCAGAAGGGAACGGCTTTCAAGGCGCAGACCATGACGGACGCGGACGGCTTTTTCGAGTTTCGCAACGTTCCTTCCGGGATCTACAAGATCGGGGGAATGAAGGAGTGTTTTTACAGCAACAGTCTTTTTGATTTCAACGTCAGCGCCGACGGGGTCTATGAAGTCAGTATCCGTCTGATCTTTAACGACAAGGGTGACGACATGTCCTATTGCTTTATGATCGGCGGCATTGAAGTGGAGGCCATGGGACGCAATATTGTTCCCGACGAGATCGCCACCACCCGCAAGATCGGCTCCGGCGAGATCGACCATTTGCAGGCTTCCAATCTCGGCGACGTGCTGACCCTGGTGCCGGGAGTGGAAAAATCCGGACAGATGGGACTGGCAAAGCAGCAGAATATCGGTCTGCGCAAAGTCAAACGCAGTGACACCGGCTTGTACGGGTTCGATTCTTTCGGGACCAGTATTATTGTTGACGGCAACGAGATCTCCGGAGACGCCAAAGCGGTCGGTTATATCAGCGGTTCCGGAGACCAGAGCGGCACGGATCTGCGCATTATCCCCGCCGACAACATTGCCAGCGTGGAGGTCATTACCGGTATCCCTTCGGTCGAATACGGCAATTTTACGGACGGCATAGTTAAGGTGGAAACCAAGAAAGGTCAGGTCAGCCGCCGATTTAAGGCCAAATTCAATCCGGACACCAAAGGCTTCAGCTATAACGGCGGCAACAAATTCGACAAGTCGGTCTTTGATTATCATGTGAATTACAGTTACAGCGAACGCAATCTGCGCAAGATCGGGGATGAATATCAGCGCGTCTACGGCAGCGCCAACTGGTCGCGCCCCTATTTCGACAATAAGCTGGATATGCGCCTGGGCGCCACCTATACCCGCATCTTTGACGATGAGGAGCCGAATGACGAATACCGCATACAAAATACCAACCGCGGTTACCGGGCTTCCGGGAAAGTGGATTTAAAGTATAAACCGGTCAAGAATGTCAGTTACGAATTCTTTATCGGTGCGGATATGAACAAGGAAGACAATATCAAACAGAAGATGGTTGTGGACCAGCTGTTCCTGCCTTACCATACGGACATCAGTTCCATCGACACCGGCTATTGTTCCGTTGTAGGCCTGTTTGACACCGTTTACGTAAGCGGCACGGATTCCATCGACTATATCGACAGCATGCTGATGGTCTATCCCTACAACGCTACCGCATCGCAAAAAGGCCGGGAATGGGATTACTCCCTGAAACTGAAACGCAAGTCCAGCCATACCTGGGGAAAAAGCAAACACGACCTGCTTTTCGGTTTTGAAGCGGACTATGAAAAGAACAGCGGCGAAGGCGTTGTACTGGACTCTATCTTTAATTATTACGGACGTTCTTCGACGCGCCGTTCCTATTCCTTTGACGATTATCCGCCGAACATGAAGATCTCGCTCTATGCGGAAGACCAGTTTTCTTTTAATCTCTTCGATCGTCCCCTGGATGTTCTCGTCGGCCTGCGTTACGATCTGTTCAACCCGGAGCGCCTGCAAATCGGCTTTGAAGACGGGTTTTCGCTTTTTGATGCCAAACAGGGCGATTTTTTCAGTCCGCGCTTCAATCTGCGTTACCGGCTCAGCGACGATCTGACCCTTCGCGCCGGCGCGGGGCAAAGCGTAAAATCGGTGTCCCTGAGCCAGATCTATTACCTGCCCAAGCACGTTGCCTATTACGATACCGTTGCGCAAAAGACAACGGAAAAAGTGTTTTATCAGGTCAATGAACAACTGAAATCCTATGTTGCACAAAAGGCCGAAGCTTCCCTCGACTGGAAAATGAGCGATCTGATCGGTGTCTCGCTGACCACTTATTATACCCGCACCAAAGACCGCCCCGGCACCGTAAACTACCCGGAAGGATATGATGTCAATCCGGACACGGTGAATATCGAATTTAGCTATGCCAGGTATGAGAACAACGGCTGGGAGGACAATTACGGTGCGGAATTCACCTTGCGTACCCAGCGAATCCGGGACCTGCGTTTTGCATTGAACGCCACCTACCGCTACAGCCGTCAGGGTTCCGAGAAGCTGATCTACGATGCGGATTACCGCCAAACCTCGGCGCAGTGGGAACTCTGGTATCCCAACAAAGTGGATTGGCAGAGCAAGCTTGTCCTGGATGCTCAGGTCAGTTATATCAACCAGCGCTTCGGTGTCTGGGTAACGATGGATGTACAGTATACGCCTTTTTACCGCAGACAGTACGTCTATTCAAGCAACGGCTTTGAAACCCTGAATGATGATGGGGATCCTTATACCTATTACCAGGGAATGTCCTACTGGTACGATACTGAGATCATGAACTATACCGGGCAATGGCTTATCAATCTGCGTATTTCGAAATCCCTGACGCCCAATGCCGAGGTTTCCCTGTATATCAATAACTTTTTTGATAACCGCGCCCGTTTTATCAATCCCTATACCGATTCGGAAATAAACCTGAACGCTCCGATCTATTACGGGCTGGAAATGAGTATTCAACTGTAAGAGAAAGCCATGAGAAAAAGCCAATACCCGATCATTTGCCTGCACGTCATCTTTTTACTGGCCGCATCCTGCTTTCTTTTTGAAGAAAAACCGCAGGCCGTCGACGGCAATGTTTCCATCCGTCTGCGCTTTACCGTTCCGGCGCAAGCGGATACCCTCGAAGCGCTTCCCGTACCCGGAATACCCGTCCGGATCTATACCGAGGATTACAGTATACCGGAACTGACGGAGATAACGGACAGCTCCGGATTTGTCCGTTTTGACAATCTGCCCTATGCCCGCTATGTGGTGGAGTCGCATGCCCTTATTAAGATCAGTGAGTTTGAAGAAGCGGAGGTTGTGGGCGCAAAAGCCCTGCAGCTGACAGCGGATTCTCTACGCGGCGAAATGGTCTATACGGATACGCTGTTAATGGAACAGTCAAAGCGCGGACTGAAGATCAATGAGATCTATACGGCAGGTCCCCCGAACAACATTTTTTATTTTTATGACCAGTTCATGGAGCTTTACAACGGTCTGAGCGAAACCGTTTATCTGGACGGCATGATCATATTGCGGCTCGGGACCAGCGGCCTGTTTGCTGACACCCTTTCGGTGACCTATATCTATCAGTTCCCCGGCACGCCGCTTAGCGGCCGCCAGTATCCGGTGGAACCCGGTCAGTTTGTCGTGATCGCCGGCAATGCTTTTGATCATAACACGATCGGGCCCATTGCGGGAAAAACGGTGGACCTGAGCAATGCGGACTGGGAATTCGTGAACCTGCAGGAAGCCAACGGATACGATAATCCCAATGTGCCGAACATTACCACCAACAACGGACGGGTTACCCAGGCAAGCAAAGTGGATTTTCTGCTTGGCCTGACCGGGGACGGACTGGCTTTGTGCGACGGCAGCGATTACGACCAGACGGACGGCATCGATATCCGCACCGTGATCGATTGCGTGGAATCCAGCTTTAGCCCCACCCATATTAAGGAAGTTCCGTATTCGCTGGACGCAAGCTTCGGCGGTATTGGCATGCAGCGCTATTCCGGACAGTCACTGGAGCGCATCCGGCCGGGTTTTGACACCAACAATTCCGCCGTGGATTTTGTCGTTATCAGCAAGCCGACACCGGGGTATCATCATGAATAAGCGTCCATTGATCCTCGTTCTGGCATTGATGATCCTTGTTTGCGGCGCCTTTGCCTTTGAACAGGCAGCGGTCTGGGCGGCGGATTACCGCAATCCCGATACGGAGCTGCCCGATATGTATGCGCTGACGGGCAACCCCGCAGGAAAATTGTATGCCGGAAATATCCAGTACTACCGAATAAAAGGGACTTTTAGTGACGCCGCGTACCGCCGGATCTACGATCCCGCCCGCACACAGCTCTATAATGCCGATTATACGGCTTTGATGCAGATCAATCACGTCTCCTACTTTTCAGCTTCCATCATTTACGAAGACCTGCGCCTGCGGGAGATCTTCGGATCCATGGATAAAGATTTTTACGACGATTATTTCAGCATGGTCGATTCGACGAGCGGCAACGTGGCTTTCTACGGTCCGCAGCTGAAACTCCTTTATAATGTAAAGCTGAGCGAAAAGCTTTTTTTCGGGCTCGAAGGGAATTACGGTGTAGAACGCAGCCTTAAAGATACTTTTCCGCAAACCGCTACCATCATGCGGAACAGCGGATACCGTGCGGGACTCGAGTACCGCGGCAAAGCGGCTTCACTGGGGATCTTTGGCCGCTATTATGACAATCAGGTACATTACGAGGCGGTGAAACAGTACATGGAGGTAAAACCCCGGACCTATATGGGGTATAATATATTTTACAATGAACTTGCAAGTGCCACCGCCAATAAGGTGCGCACGCGGAACGGACTGGAATACGGCGCGCACTTTAGTCTTGGCAAGCGCTCCCGCCTTTCGATGCAATTCGGAATCTCGGGACTGCATCGCATTTCCCGCGCGGATGTGATCCGCGGCTCCGGTACCCGCGAACGCGGACTCTGGCAGCGCGAAGGCCTGCACTTGTTCGGAATCCTGAATATTTTTCACCAAGCGGAACAGGGCTTGCGGCTTTATGCGGATCACCTGCACTACTCGGACTGGGGAGCCTCCCGCATATCGAACACCCTGGTCATTGAGAACGCTGAACGTTTCAGCACGCTGGGCGCCGTCTTTTATTACCGGCCTTCGCTGGCCCAGCAGATCTATGCCGGTGCAGAAGCCCGTAAAGTCAGCTACGATTACCGTGAATATATTTTTCCGTTTCACGATGTACGCGGCGGCTGGGAGTGGAATATCAGCGCCGGCGGCAGGATCTATCTGTCGGCAAAGACCCGCATGGGCTTCGACCTGAAATACGGAAAAGAAATCCCGCGCTTCTACTGGGAAACGCCGTCCTTTGAAAATCTCGGCGCAATAATAAGTCTTGAAAAATTATTTTCATTCGGTTACATTACATTTGATGTGGAATATTTGCAAAAAACCCCGGAAAATAAACCGGAAAAGATCAACGTATTTTTGATTGGGCTTTCATATGGTCGAAAATGATATTTGTCATAGAAGGTGCAAAGTCATCTCAGTTCACAGGGGGATACCCGGGTGAATTGAGATGAGCAGTGATAAATCCTGTTTCAACAAAAGGAGACTACAATGAAGAAACTGCTAACAATGGTCGTTTGCCTGCTGCTTGCAGCAGCCGCATTCGGTCAATGGGAAATGGTCAAGGGCCCGGTGGAATTTGTCAACCCCACCGATGCCGTTGCCCTTAATGCCACGACTTTCCTGAAGATCAGCGGAAATACGGTCAGCAAGACCAGCGATTTTGGCGCCAACTGGACCGACGTTCTTCTGCCGGAGGGTGTTACCCTGAAAGCGATCGATGCCGCAAATGAGACGGTTGCATACGCCTGTGCTACGGGCGGTCTTGTTTACAAAACGGTGGATGCCGGCGATACATGGACCCAGATCGGCGACACCGTCAATTTCAAGATGGACATGAGCGTGATCGATGTTCTTGACGCAAATAACGTATTCATCGGCGGCGGAAGCGGTTCCACCCCGAAAGCCGGCTGGTTCTTCAAGACGAATGACGGCGGAGCCACCTGGGATACCACCCTCGTGAGCGGAGACCTGCTTGACGGCGGGATCGCGTTTACCTCCGCAACGAACGGCATTGTGTTTGAAGACGGAACCGCCGGCGTGATCTATACGACACATGACGGGGGCGAAACCTGGACGGATTTTGCCGTGACCCTGCCGATCGGTACGACATCAAAACGCATGTATTGCGCATCTGCCGCCGTGGGCACGCAGACTTTCCTGGTCGGCGCCTATCATAATATCGTCTGGAAATCCACGGACGGCGGCGATAACTGGACCTTGTCCAGCGACGTCAATTATTCCTATGAACGCATCATCGCCATTCATGCTTTTGATGCCAACAATATGATCGCCATTTCAAACGTATCGGATCTTTTCGTGAGTTCGGACGGCGGTGCCAGTTGGGATACCCTGGGAGTAGGGACCGGTCAAACCGCACTGGCGATGGCGTATTCTTCGGCGACCAACGGGATGATCTTTACTTCTTACGGACAGGACTATACGACCACAGACGGAGAGACCTTCTCTCCGATGCTCGACTGGCCGGGCATCAGCCTCTACGGTCTGGCATTTCCCGGACCGAACAAGATCGCCGTTTCGGCGACCTTCGGCGGGGAATTTACCAAGAGCGAAGATAACGGGGTCAGCTTCACTTATCCCAGCAACACGGAAACAGGTGCGAAATCTTCACTCTTTAAGACGGATTTCTTTGATGAGAACACCGGCCTTGTCGGCGGTTCATCCGGATTTATTGCCAAGACCGTTGACGGCGGCGATACCTGGACGACCATCCCGACCCCGATGGCGGAACAGTCCAACAAACATATCAATATGCTTTATATCGCACCGAACGGCGATGCCTTCGCCGGAGGTTCCAGCGGTCTTGTAATGAAAAGCACGGATGAGGGCGATACCTGGAACATGGTCGGCACCAACACGACCCAAACGGTCTATGATATGTATGTGTTAAGCAATGGCTTGGCCATGCTCGGACAGGGAAGCGGCCAGTTCTCGATCAGCACATCGACGGCCCTGGATAGCTTTGTTATGGTCGCGGATTACGGTAACATGTCCTTCCGCTCCATTACCGAAAGTCCCGAAGGTGTTGTGCTTTTCGGCGCATCGGACGCGATCTGGCGCACTACTGTCGACGCGCTCGATACCCTTGTCAATGTCTTTGAGGTTCCGGATGCCCGCGATATCTACGGCGTAGCATTTGTTAACGATACTTTGGCTTATGCCGTAGGTGAAAAAGGCGTGGTGTTCCGTTCGGAAGACGCCGGTCTGACCTGGGAAGCCGAAACATCGGGTGCCGGAAACAGCGAAGCAACCCTCCAGGCCCTGAAATTTAACGGCAAACGCCTTTGGGCGGTTGGTCAGAAAGGTGTGATCATGTATCAGAACTTCGCACCGAAATATCAGGTTAACGCGCATGTCAATATGGCCCTGCAGATGCGTAACGGCACCTTCGTTCATGCCGGCAATCATCTCGATATTATCGGGGGCTTCAACGGCTGGAGCGCCGGCATTCCCATGACGGACACCGACGGCGACAGCATTTATTCGGCCGTTCTCGGCGAATTCGAAGAAGGCTTTACCTTTGAATTCAAATGCCGCCGCAACGGCGCCTGGGACAATACCGAGGAATTCCCCTTTGGCGCCGGGAACCGTTCCTATACGGTCCTGGCAGTTGAAGATCAGGACATTCCCGTGTTCTGGTACAATAACGAAGAACCCGAAAGTGCGGTCAACGGTATTCCTGCAAGCTTTGAGCTCGCTCAAAACTACCCGAATCCCTTTAATCCGGTAACCAGCATGAAATTTGCCATCCCCAAAAGCGAAATGGTGTCGCTGAATGTCTATGACATTAACGGACGTCCCGTGGTAGAACTCGTGAACCGGCAAATGGAAGCGGGTTATTATTCCGTTAACTTCAACGCGGCCGGCCTGCCCAGCGGTATTTATTTCTACCGCCTGTCCGCAGGTGACTTCAACGCCGTGAAAAAGATGACGCTGCTGAAATAAAAACTGCAGATAAATCGATAAAAAAGGGCTGAAATTCAGCCCTTTTTTTGTTTTCATCACAACACTTTTGTTATATATTAAAACGTTAATAAAAGGGACTAATCATGAAGAAAAAATGGTTTCACAACAAGACCCGCATCATTATTCAGTTTGCGGTTCTGGCACTGATCCTGGGGACGCTGATCGTAGCGGCCTTTAACCAGAATTTAAATCCGGATTACGAAAAATACTGCCCCTTCGGCGGGATCATGTCCTTCGGTTCCAAACTGAACATCGGCTCGATGTCCTGCGCTATCAGCGAAACGCAGGTCTTTATCGGACTGGGGATTGCGCTGATGATCGTTCTGGTGGGAAAGTTATTCTGCGGATGGCTCTGTCCGGTGGGAACCATCAGCGAATGGCTGAACAAACTTGGCAGCAGGCTGGGTGTATCGATTACATTGAAAGGTGTGCTGGACCGCATTCTGCGTCTCGGCAAATATGTCCTGCTGTTTTTTGCGGCATACTTTACGATGTACAGTTCCGAATTGTGGTGCAAAAAATTCTGTCCCTATTTCGGAGCGGTGACCGGTTTTGACGTCGATACCGTGCTGCTCTTTTCCCTGCTGGCCATCGCTGTGGTAGTGATCGGCTCGATCTTTATCAAAAAGCTCTGGTGCAAATATTTTTGCTTTCTGGGGGCGCTGAGCAACGTGTTCTCGAATTTTATTCTTACCGGCCCCATCATTCTGGTTTATGTGATCCTGCTGCTGGCCGGAGTCAAGATCGGACTTATCTGGCTGCTGCTGGCGGTGATCGCAGCAACGGCGGCGACCGAGATTTTCCGCTTTAAATTTTTCAGTATTTCCGCATTTAAGATCCGCCGTGGCAGCAGCTGCACCGGCTGCAGTATCTGCGACGCCCATTGCCCCGAAGGTATCGAGGTCAGCAGCTACGAAACCGTCGATCATCCCGATTGTACGCTTTGCCTGGATTGTGTAAAATCCTGCACAAGCAAAGAATCGCTGAAGGTCCGCGGAGGCAAGTGGATGCCGCCTGCGGTACTGGTCCTGGTGATTGCCCTGGCCTTGATCCTTGCTAAGCAATTTCCCATTGCGACACTTTCCGAACGCTGGGGAAATTACGAACAGGTGGATTCTCTGAATACCGTGGGAAAGGTGGTATTTGAAGAACTTAAGACCGTCAAATGTTTTGGATCCGCAAAATCCATGCAGAACCGCGTTGCCCGCATCCCGGGTGTGATCGGCATGGATGCCTGGGCCTCAAAAAATAAGGTTATGCTGTACTATGATGCCTCGCGTTTAAGCGAGACCGATGTTAAACGTGCAGTATTCACACCTTCGCGCTATAACATTCGCCCCGGGATTCCTCCCTCCGAAGCCCCCGCAGAGCTCGTCGCATACCGTGTCGGTATCTGGGAACTCTGGGATGGTGTCGACAACGCCCACGTTTACCGCATGCTTATGCAAAATAAGGCCGTTTACGGTTTTGCGACGGAATTCGGTGAACCCGTGTATGTTACCTTCTATATTGACCCTGCAGCCATTACTCCCGAACAGCTCAGGGAAATCATTGAGCAGGACAGCTACGAATATGTCAGTAACGGAGAAAAAGTCCGTGAAAAGGTCGACTTCGAGTATGAGGGCGAAGGCAGTTTTGTCGATACGCTTTCTTACCTGCAATTCCAAAAGGACTTTTTTCCCGCTTACGACCGCGCATTTAACGGCTTCCGGAAATTTACGGCCGCACAGATGCAAATCTTTGAGATCGATTTCCCCGACGCCGAAAACAGCAACATTCAGCGGCGCATGAGCTATCTGACCTCACACGTGTCTTTCGAGCCGGGTACGGTGCGCCTGCGTACGGAATTTACGGACCGACCCATTCTTCAGATCTGGTTTGTCAGCGACAGTACGAATGCCGGCAACATCATGACGCATATTGCAAAGGACAATTTGACCTGCATGCGCAGCGACGGCAGCACCTTCGAGACGGAAAATATTTTCAAATTCGAAGGCGACTACCGCGTGAAATCTCTCAAGCCTTAAGTCCTTCATCATTGTTGCACACACAAAAGGCGCAGGATTCTGCGCCTTTTTTTGTTGATCTGTTGATCTGTTGATTTTTGTAACAAGAAAAAACGATCCGGTTGATCATGTTATCCTGTCTGAAAGAATGTCGAGGTGCCTGCCCGCCATAGTCTTGACGAAGGCGGGTTAATTTGTTGATACTCGTTTTGATTCAACATTTATGACTCAAAATTCAAGGTAATTCCGCTGACCAGGCTTCCGAAGTTCCGAACTTCCCAAGCTCCGCACTTCGCGTCTTCTTTCGTCGAACCAGCGCCGGACTCAAGGCTCAAAGCTCAATGTTCAAGGTTTAAAGAATGTCGAGATCCTGGAATCGTGGAATTGTCCGACAATACAATTATTAAAAATAATCCGGTTAATCCTGTAATCCTGTCTAAAATGCTATCCGGTTTATCCTGTTATCCTGTCCTAAACGATGAATTCTGTAATCCTGTCCCGGCGACACAAATCGCTAAAAATATTTGCATTCGACAATTTATTTGCTATATTTTCAGGCTATTGCGGAGACAGGAATGCTCGAACAACTGCGGGATAATTTACAGACGATCTTTAAAAATCTCCGAGGGCAGGGCAAAATCACGGAACAGAACATTGCCCTGGCTTTGCGGGATGTCCGCCGGACCCTTCTGGAAGCGGATGTGAATTACGGTGTCGCCAGGTCCTTTATTGACGCAGTGAAGGAAAAAGCCCTGGGGGAAAAAGTTCTGTTGAGCATTACTCCCGGCCAGCAGGTGATCAAGATCATTCATGATGAAATGGTCCGCCTGCTTGGCGATACGCAGGTTCCTTTAAAGCTGGACGGATTGCCGCCGGCTATGATCATGGTCGTTGGTCTGCAGGGTTCGGGTAAGACCACCTTTGCGGCCAAGCTGGCAAAGCAGTTGAAAGCTTCGGGGAAGCGGCCCATGCTGGTGGCGGCGGACATTTACCGTCCCGCTGCCATAGAGCAGCTGCAGATCCTGGGAGAACACAGTTCCGTACCGGTTTACCGGGAGCAGAACAGGGATGTTCTCCGGATATGCCGCAATGCCCTTGCGCAGGCCCGCAACAGCGATGTGAATGTTTTGATCTTTGATACCGCAGGCCGCCTGCATGTCGACGACGCCATGATGGAGGAGTTGTCCGCCATTCACCGGGAGCTGAAGCCGCGCGAAGTGCTGTTCGTCGCGGACGGCATGATCGGGCAGGACGCCGTCAACGCGGCAAAGGCTTTTAATGCGCGTCTGGATGTCACGGGTATCGTACTGACCAAAATGGACGGTGATGCCCGCGGCGGTGCGGCTTTGTCCATCCGCTCCGTAACCGGCAAACCCATTAAATACATCTCTGCCGGCGAAAGTACGGAGGACCTGGAGGCCTTTCACCCCGAGCGCTTTGCAAACCGCATCCTGGGAAAGGGAGACGTTGTTACGCTGGTGGAAAAGGCGCAGGAAGCCTTTGAGGAAAAGGACGCGGAAAGGCTTGAGAAGCAGCTCCGAAAAAACCGTTTTGACCTGCATGACTTCCGGGAACAACTGAAAATGCTGAAAAAAATGGGTCCCCTGTCCTCGCTTGTGGATATGATCCCCGGCGCGGCAAAACTGAAAAATGCGCAGATCGACGAAACACAGTTTCAGCGTACGGCGGCCATTCTGGACTCGATGACCCGCGAAGAAAAATCGCGCCCGGAGATCATTAATGCCGGCCGCAGACGCCGCATCGCTGCCGGATCGGGGACGCAGGTTTCGGATGTGAACCGCCTGCTGAACCAGTTCGATCAGATGAAAAAGATGATGAAACAAATGAATAGGATGAAACTTTCAAAACAGGCAATGCAAAAAATGAAGAGCATGCCGTGGAACTAAAGGAGAAATACAGTGTCAGTACGGATTCGCTTAACAAGAATGGGTAGAAGGAACCGGCCTTATTACCGGGTGGTAGTCGCCGATTCCCGCAGTCGCCGCGACGGGTGTTTTATTGAACAGATCGGAACCTATGATCCGGTCAAGCGCAATGATCTTTTTCAGGTCAAAGAAGACCGCATCCTGCACTGGCTGCGCGTCGGAGCCAAGCCCAGCGATACGGTTAAAAATCTTCTTTCCAAGGCGGGGATCATGCTGAAATGGCATCTGGAAAACAGCAATCTTTCCGAAGAAAAGAAGAAACAGGAACTGCAGAAGTGGGAACTTGCGCAGAAGGCCAAGGCCAAACCCGCCGCGCCCAAGAAAGAAAAAGAAGCCGTAAAGGAAGAAAAAGAAACGGCTGCCAAAGCCGAAGCGCCTGCGGAAGCTGCCGCCGAAGAAAAAACGGCTGAACCCGGGCTAAGGGAAGAAGTTGTGGCCGAAGAAGCGCCTGTTGAGGAAAAAGCCAAAGAAAAAACTGAAAAAGAAGCCGAAGTAAAGGCCGTAGCAGCGGAAGAAAAAGAAGAAGTAAAAGACGATAAAGAAGCTTCCGAAGAACCGGAAGCCGCGAGCGATACAGAACCGGAAGAACTTGCCGAAACGTCCGAAGATGAAGCATCGGAAGACAAAAAAGCATAATAACCCGGAAACAGAACTTCTAACGGAAAGGGTTTATCATGAAAGAGTTTGTTGAATCGATCGTGAAACGTCTGGTTGACAACCCGGATGCGGTTGAGGTTACCAAGGTTGAGAGTGAGAACAACACCATTTACGAACTGCGTGTTGCTCAGGAAGACCTGGGGAAAGTCATCGGCAAACACGGCAGGACCGCCCAGGCATTGCGGACCTTGCTGACCGCCGTTTCCGCCAAAGCCGGCAATACCCGTTCGACATTGGATATTATTGACAGATAATACAAAAGAAGACATGTCTTTTGAGATCATCGGATATGTGGGCAGACCTTACGGTCTGGACGGGAAATTCTTTGTGTCCGAAGCCCGCATAGACGCTCAGACATTACGCTCATTGAAATTTCTCTATCTTGGCAGGAAGGATGAAGCGGAGGATGTTCTGGAGATCCGTTCCGTTGAAGAGCAGGGCAGACGCATTTGCCTGCATCTGGAAGGCCTTGCGACGCGGGAAGACGCAGAACGGCGGGTTCACAGCGCGCTGCTTCTTTCCCGGAAACAGGCCGTCGAATGCCTGCCTGCTGCGGAAGCGGAGTTTGAACTCCTGGGATACCGGGTCCTGGAAGAGAACGAAGAACGGGGCATTGTCAGCGGACGTATGGAACGGCTTTCGCAGGATATCCTGATCTTTACGGACCTGAAGGGAAAGCAGATCATGGTCCCCTGGGTGGACGCCTTTGTTTTAAAGGTCGACCGGAAGCATAAAACCGTGCATATCCGTTTACTCGAAGGGATGTTGGATGAAGATTGATGTTCTGACCGGTTTTCCGGAAATGATCGATCCGGTCATTCATGAAAGCATGGTCAAACGCGCGCAGGAAAAAGGGATCGTCCGGATCCGCGTTCATGATCTGCGGGATTATTCCGCGGATAAAAAGCACCGGAAGACGGACGACTATCCTTTTGGAGGCGGCGACGGTATGGTCATGACGCCCCAGCCGCTCTGGGACGGGATCCATGCGCTGCTGAAAGCGGCACCGGACGGGATCCGGCCCCGGGTGATCTTTCCGACGCCCGACGGACGGCAGTTCACGCAGCCCCTGGCGGAAGTCCTTTCAAAGGAAGCCCATCTGATCTTTGTCTGCGGGCATTACAAAGGCATCGACCAGCGTATCCGCGATACGCTGATCACGGATGAGATCACGGTCGGCGATTACATTCTTACCGGTGGCGAGCTGCCTGCAATGCTGATCATGGATGCGCTGATCCGCCTGATCCCCGGTGTGCTGAGCGAGATCAATTCCGCGCTCAGCGATTCCTTTTCGCAGCCCCTGCTCGATTGCCCCTGGTACACCCGTCCCGAGATCTTTGAAGGGATGCCGGTACCGGAGGTCCTGCTCAGCGGACACCATGCCAACATAGAGGAGTGGAGAAAAACGGAACGAATACGCAAAACAAAAGAACGCAGACCCGATATATGGAAGGCATATACGGATAAAGGAGACGACAGAAATGGATAAAACTCAAGTTGCAGCAACAGCATATATTCGGAATGACATTCCGGAATTCAAAGCCGGGGATACCCTGGTTGTGGATGTCAAGGTCCGTGAAGGCGATAAAGAACGCATCCAGCAGTTCAAGGGAATTTGTATTGCCCGCAGCGGCAGCGGCATCAATGCGACCTTCACCGTTCGCAAGATCTCGAACAGCGTCGGCGTCGAACGTATTTTTCCGCTTCATTCGCCGAACATCGCCAAGATCGAACGCCTGAATACCGGTCGGGTACGCCGTTCCAAGATCTATTATATCCGGGATCTGAAAGGGAAAAAAGCGACCCGTGTCAAGGAAATGCGCTAATCCGCCGAAAGCGGTTTTTTTCCTTGCATATCGGAGCGAAAAGTTTTAAAATTTTCCGCTTTTGAGATTGCTGATCAAAACACCGTGGCTCTGTAGCTCAGTCGGTAGAGCAGAGGACTGAAAATCCTTGTGTCGCTGGTTCAATTCCGGCCGGAGCCACCCTTAACAGCCCTGTAAACAACAGTTTACAGGGCTTGTTGTTTTCACCTGATTTTATGTGAAATATCGTCAGTTTGAGATGAT